>NZ_JBEPPW010000001.1:0-453146 GCF_040547525.1 Roseovarius sp. MBR-6
AACCATCACCGATATCACGAAAGCCTCGGCAATCTGACACCTGCCGACGTTTACTTCGGGCGCGGCCCGGCAATCCTGGCAGAAAGGGAGAAGATCAAAGCACAGACCATCCAGAACCGCCGCTTGATCCATCAGCGCCAAGCAGCATAACATCAACCAACAGAGCCGGAGCCCTCCAGACCAAAATCACGCCGCCTGTTCCAAATCATTCGACGACGGACACCGCCTGCTCATGCGCCAGCACGCGCTCCTCGCCCGCGCGGCCGAGGGCCCGGTTGCGCTCGTCCCGGCCCGCCACGTCGAACTTTCTGGCGATGTGCAGCATCTGGTCCAGCTCCTGTGGCGGCGGCTGGTTCGACAGCGTCGGCGGCGGCCCGATCCAGACCTGCGCCGCCTCGCGTAGGCCAGAGGGGGGACGAGGGGCCGGCGCACGCAGCACCCAGTCCGGATGAGAATTGAACCATCGCAGGACCGCATGCTCTAGCGACCCCTGAAAATTGAAAGCAGGCGCCAGACCGGTCAGCCAAGTTTCACCCAGCGCCTTGAGCACTGCACTGATATTCTGGTGCTTGTACTCGATCGCCTTGGCCGAGCGGTTGATCCGGTCCGCGAGCTGTCGGTATGACGGTGCCTTGTTGAAAGGCTTCCCGGCGAGATCATCGACCAGCATCGCGAAGTAATCCGCGACGATCAGGTCGTTCTCTTCATCTGTCCAAGGACCGTTCGACATTTCGCCAGGCTATGGTCGCGAAGTCTGTTTGTCATCAGAGACTTCCGGCAGGGTCCTGTCTCGTTTCGAACGCTGCCGCCTGACTTGGGGATCGGCCGCCACGGAGCCGGCCTTCTCACCGCCCTGCGCCTTCGTGTCCGTCTCCGTCACCGGATTATCTCGCGAACAAGACGAACCCATGAACGCGGCAACCCATTGGAAATGCGAGGATGTTTTACGCCGCCCCGTGGCCGTCGAGGGGCGCTCGAAGAGAGACACGTGCCATTCGGAGACCCGTTCTGCGTCAAGCGCCCGGTCTCCGAAGGGCGGAAGGCCCTGCCAACGCCCTTTGTAACAAAAAGAAAAAAGGCCCCAATCGGGGCCCTTGGACGGATTCGGTGTCTGAATGTGGCGGAGCGACAGGGATTCGAACCCTGGAGACGGTCTCCCGCCTACACACTTTCCAGGCGTGCGCCTTCGACCACTCGGCCACCGCTCCGTGCCGCGCTTCATAGACGGGGACGGGCGGGCTTGGCAAGGGGAGAACCGCGCGGAGCGTGTCACATGAGAAGCACGCCGCGCCGGATGAGGTTCAGCCCCGCGAGAAGCAGAACCCAGAGCGTGATCTTGCGAAACATGTCCTGGTCCAAACGGTCCTGAAGCCGGAAGCCGATCAGCACGCCGAGGAGGGCGGGGGGCACCAGCGCGAGTGACAGCGGCAGCGTTTCGGCCCGCAGCACCCCCGAGCCCAGATGCGAGACCAGGAGCAGCACCGAGCCCAGCCCGTAGATGACGCCCTGCACGCGGATCTGTTCTGTTTTCTCGGTGTTGCGCGCGATCAGCATTGCCACCGTGGGCGGCCCCCAGATGCCTGAGATGCCGCCGAAAAAACCCGCCAGCGCGCCCATGCCCGCCTCGCCGCGCCCGCCTGCGTCCGGGGCCACCCGCAGCCCGCGCCCCATCAGCGTGCCGAGCGCATAGAGCGTGATCAGCGGCCCGATGATCAGGAACATCGCCCAGGGCGGCAGCAAGGGCACAAGCTGCGCCGCCACCGCCATCACCACGCCGCCCGCGATCAGGAAGACCCGCATCTGCCTGAGCGACGCAAGCGCCGCCCGCGCCCCCTGTCGCAAGGCCTGCCACAGATTGCTCAGAAACGTCGGCAGGATCAGCCCGGCCAGCGCCAGGTCGGGCGGCAGCACCGTGCTGAGGCCCGCCATCAGCACCGTCGGCATGGCAAAGCCCACCACGCCCTTGATGATCCCGGCAAGAACCGCCACGGCCACGGCAAAGATCGTGATCCAGAGCGGAAAATCTGACAGGATAGGGTCCATCGCCAATCGTTAGCACACCCGTTAGCGCCGCGCTGCAAAATATCAACACGCAACTTTCGAACAAAACCCTGCGACAATTGGCATAATAGTTGCGCTGCATCTGCATAATAGATAGAACTCCGGCAAACAGGAAAGGATGCGATTCATGGCGCATGACGGACAGGACATTGCGATGGCCCAACCCACCCTTATCGGCGATCTTCTGACGCTTGCCGGCGCGGCGATCGGGCCCGCCGAAACCCTTCTGGCAGAGGCCAAGGACGCGGTGCGCACCGCTGTCACGCGCGATGGCCGCGTTTCGGGCGCGGCGATGGATGCCGAACAGAGCGCCACGCACGGTCTTGCCTGGCTGGCCACCTATGTCGAATCGCTGCGCCAGATGCAGGGCTGGGCCACGCGGCTGTCGGAGGCAGGCACGTTCAGCGAGGTCGAGCAGCTTATCCACCAGATCGCCTTTGGCGAATACCTGGCCCAGATCGCGGGTGGCATTGCCATGAATCAGGGCGAGGTGCTGCGCCTTGCCGACCTTGGCCTTGACGAGGGGGCGCTGTCGCGGTTCCGCACGCCGGAGGTGCGCACGCTCATCGCCCAGGGCAACACCCAGGCGGCGCGGTTGCGCCTTGTTGCGCTGATGCAGGAGCGCGCCGCCGAGATCACCGTGGGGCGCAGCGGGCTGGATGAAGAGCTGGAGATGATCCGCGCGCAGTTCCGCCGCTTCTCGGTCGAGAAGGTCGAACCCTACGCGCATGAATGGCACCTCAAGGATGAGCTGATCCCGATGGAGATCATCGACGAACTGGCCGAGATGGGTGTCTTCGGCCTGACCATCCCCGAGGAATTCGGCGGGCTGGGCCTCAGCAAGGCGTCGATGGTCGTGGTCTCGGAGGAGTTGAGCCGCGGCTATATCGGCGTGGGTAGCCTTGGCACCCGCACCGAGATCGCCGCCGAACTGATCCTCTGTGGTGGCACCGACGAGCAAAAGGAAAAGTGGCTGCCGCGCCTTGCCAGCGGCGAGACGCTGCCGACGGCGGTATTTACCGAGCCCAATACCGGGTCGGACCTCGGAGCCTTGCGCACCCGCGCGGTGCGCGACGACAATGGCGATTGGAAAGTGACCGGCAACAAGACCTGGATCACCCATGCCGCGCGCACCCATGTGATGACGCTGCTGGCGCGCACGCTGCCCGACACGACCGATCACCGCGGCCTGTCGATGTTTCTGGCCGAGAAGGAACCGGGCACCGATGAGGCCCCGTTCCCCACCCCCGGCATGACCGGCGGCGAGATCGAGGTTCTGGGCTATCGCGGCATGAAGGAGTACGAGCTTGCCTTTGACGGGTTCCACGTCAAGGCCGAGAACCTTCTTGGCGGGGAGGAGGGCAAGGGATTCAAGCAACTGATGGAAACGTTCGAGAGCGCGCGCATCCAGACCGCCGCGCGCGCCGTGGGCGTCGCGCAATCCGCGCTCGATGTGGGGATGCGCTATGCGCAGGACCGCAAGCAGTTCGGGCGCGCGCTGATCGCGTTTCCGCGTGTCGCGGGCAAGCTTGCCATGATGGCGGTCGAGATCATGGTGGCGCGCCAGCTCACCTATTTCTCGGCCTGGGAAAAGGATCACGGGCGGCGCTGCGATCTGGAGGCGGGGATGGCGAAGCTTCTGGGCGCGCGCGTGGCCTGGGCGGCGGCGGACAATGCGCTCCAGATCCATGGCGGCAACGGGTTCGCGCTGGAATACACGATCAGCCGGATCCTCTGCGATGCGCGCATCCTCAACATCTTCGAAGGGGCCGCAGAGATTCAGGCGCAGGTCATCGCGCGCAGGCTGCTGGGCTGAGACGGGCAGGGGGACGATCAGGCCTCGGCCTTCTTCTCCCACCGGCCCGACGCTTCGGACCAGTATTGCGCGGCACAGCCCGCACCGGTGAGGGCGCGCCACTGCGCGCGCGCGCCCTCGACCGCCCGCCCGTCATTGCCGTCAAAAAGGATGCACACGCGCTCCAGCGCCTTCACTTCCTCGGTCGCGACCGGCGCGCCATCCACCGCCATCACGCAGGCGGCCCCGTTGGGACAGTCGGTATCGGTCGTCAGCAGCACGGGTTGCAGCGCATCATGCGGCCCGCCCGCTCGGCCATGGGGCAGGAACCCGTCCTCGGGGCCAAGCCAGAGCCGCGCGTCGAGCCGGTCCAGACGCGCGGCGTCAACCCCGCGCACCGCCACCCGCCAGCCCGCGCCAAGCGCCTTTTCCAGCAGCAGCGGCAGGGTCTCCTCCAGCGGGCGGCGGGTCAGGTGATAGAAATAGGCGGCCCCCATCAATCCGTCTCGAACATCTCGCGCACCAGCCGGTCAAGCGTCATGACGCCCCAGCCCGACGCGCCCTTGGGGGCATAGGCCGTCTCGGCCCCCACGCTGGCCACCCCGGCAATGTCGAGATGCACCCATGGCACACCGTCCTGAATGAAGCGGTGCAGGAATTCGGCCGCGGTGATCGTGCCAGCAGGCCGCCCGCCCGAATTCTTCACATCGGCGATGCGGCTTTTCATCATGTCGGCATAGGCCTTGCCGAGCGGCAGCCGCCACAGGCCCTCGCCCTCGGATTTCGCGGCTTTGAGGACCGCGTCGCAGAGCGCATCGTCATTCGACAGTGCTGCGGCGTTTTCATGCCCGAGGGCGACGATGCAGGCCCCCGTGAGGGTGGCAAGGTCGATCACGCCGCGCGGGCGATAGGTTTCCTGCGCATACCAGAGCACATCGGCCAGCACGAGGCGCCCCTCTGCATCGGTGTTGATGACCTCGATCGTGTCCCCCTTCATCGAGGTGACGACATCGCCGGGCCGCGTGGCGCGGTCCGACACCATGTTTTCCACGAGCCCGACAAGGCCCACCACATTCGCGCGCGCCTTGCGCGCCGCCAGCACGCGCATGACGCCCGTGACCACGCCCGCGCCCGCCATGTCCATGGTCATTTCCTCAAGCCCCGCCGAGGGCTTGATCGAGATGCCGCCGGTGTCGAACACCACGCCCTTGCCGACAAGCGCCAGCGGCGCGTCGCCCTTGGTGCCACCCTGCCATTCCATCACGGCAAGTTTGGTGGGGCTGGCGCTGCCAAGTCCGACCGAAAGGAGCGCGCCCATGCCGAGCTTTTCGAGGTCCTTTTCCTCAAGCACGGTGATCTTGAGGCCCAGACCCGCGAGCCCCTTGATCTCTTCGGCAAACGTGGTGGTGGTCAGGTGGTTGGCGGGCGCGTTGACCAGATCGCGGGTGAGGAAAACCCCCTCGGCCACGGCGCGCGCGGGGGCAAAGGCCGCCTCGGCCTCGGCCGGGTCCTTGACGGTCACGGTGATCGCGCCCGGCGCGGTCTTGTCGCCGGTCTTGTGGGCGGCATAGTCATAGCCACGCAGCACCGCGCCGAGCGCCACCTCTCCCGCGCGCCTGAGCGCGGCCCCGAGAATGGTCAGCGCCTTGTCACCCTTGGCGCGGCCAAGCGCCACACCGGCGCGGCGGCTCTCGTCCACGGTGGCGTTGCGTGGCAGCACCACCACGTCAAGCGCCTCTGCCGCCAACCCTGCGGGCCAGCCCAGAGAAATCACGTCGCCTGCCGCCTTCTTCGCCAGCGCCCCGCCCTCGATCAGCCGGTTGAGCCCCCCGCGCATCAGCCGGTTGACGCGCCGCCCCTCGGCGTCGAGCTTGCCGTCGGGCGTGACGAAGACCGCGACGCGGCCCAAAGCCCCTGCGATGGCATCAAGATCGGTTTCGGCAAAGCGCAGATCGGCGATTGCGGTCATGGTGGCGTCTCCCTTTTGTCCGGTGGTTTTTCCAGACCTAGCGCGCCCGTTCGCCAATGGCCAGTTAGCAGTTTTCCCCGGCGCATGTTTCGGCTAGGTTGCCGGTCAGAACTGCTGACTTGGGGGACGCGTTGACCAGATTCGACAGATATTTGCTGTCGCAATTGATGGTTTTGTTCGGTTTTTTCGCGCTTGTGCTTGTCTCGATCCTCTGGATCAACAAGGCGGTGCGCATGTTCGACAAGCTCATTGGCGATGGCCAGCCGGCATGGGTGTTTCTGGAATTCACGGCGCTGACGCTGCCGACGGTGATCGGCGGCATGTTGCCGATCGCGGCCTTTGCCGCCGCGGTCTATGTGGTCCATCGCCTCTCGTCGGAGAGCGAGTTGACCGTCATTCAGGCCACCGGGTATTCGCCCTTTCGTCTGGGCCGCGCCGTGCTGGTCTTTGGCGTGATCGTGGCGCTGATGATGAGCCTGCTTGCGCATATGCTCATCCCGGGCAGCCTGAGCCAGTTGCGCCTGCGCGAGAGCGAGATTTCGGCCAATGTCGCGGCAAGGCTGCTGAGCGAGGGTGAATTCCTGCACCCCGCACCCGGCATCACCTTCTATATCCGGCAGATCACCCCCGAGGGCGAATTGCGCGACGTGTTCCTGTCGGACCGGCGCGACCCCGACAGGACCATGACCTATACCTCCTCGCGCGCCTATCTGGTGTCGGACGGGGCGGGGTCGCGGTTGGTGATGGTCTCGGGGCTGGCGCAGAATGTCCGCGTTGCGGACGCGCGGCTCTTCGTGACGCATTTCGACGATTTTTCCTATGACATCACCAGCCTGCTCAGCCGCAGCGGGATCAACCTCAACAAGGTGACCTTCGCGGGCACGGCAGAGCTTTTGCGCGATCCCGGTGGCGTTGCCGAGCGCACGGGCGCAAGCCCCGGTGAGGTGATGGTGGAGCTTCACGGCCGCTTTACCGCCGCACTCATGTGTATCGTGGCGGCCCTTGTCGGGTTCAGCACGCTGATGGTGGGGGCCTATAACCGGCTTGGCGTCTGGCGTCAGGTATTGGTGGCCTTCGGGCTTCTGGTCGGGGTCGAGGTGGCGCGCAGCGCAAGCCTCGGGCCGGTCATGTCGACTGCCGCGCTCTGGCCGCTGCTTTATCTGCCCGTGCTCGCGGGGGTCGCGCTGTCGCTCTTTTTGTTGTGGCTGGCGCATCATCCTGTGGTCTGGGCCTGGGTCATGTCAGGTTTTCGGCGCAGGCGCGCAGAGGCGGCGACATGATCCTGCATGTCTATTTCGCGCGGCGGTTCCTGTTCAGCGTGCTTGGCGTGGCGCTCTCCCTGGGCACCGTCATGGCGCTGATCGAACTGATGGATTCGCTGGGGGATCACCCCAACCTGCCGCTCGGGCAGGTTCTGGGCCTCGTGGCGCTGTCGATGCCCTGGGCCAATTACGAGATCCTGCCCCTGGTGGTGATCCTTGCCTCGGTGGCGCTCTTCGTGCGTATGGCGCGCTCGTCCGAACTTGTGGTCTTGCGCGCGGCGGGGCGCTCGGCGCTGCGGGGCCTGATGGCCCCGGTCGTGGCGACCTTCCTGTTGGGTGTTCTCGTGGTCGCCGTGGGCAATCCCATCGTCGCCGCCGCCTCCAAGCGCGAGCATGATCTCTCCAACCGCTACAAGGGGGTCGAGACGGCGGCCTTTGCGCTCTCCGATGAGGGGTTGTGGCTGCGGCAGGGCGATGCGGACGGTCAGACGGTGATCTTTGCCGAGCGGGCAAGCTCTGATCTGGGCACGCTCTACGGGCCGAATTTTCTGGAATTCGCGCGCGACGGGACGCCGCAAAGGCGCATCAACGCCGAGGTGGCGCGGCTGGAACGCGGCGCATGGAGCCTTGAGAACGCCAAGATCTGGAACTTGGAACGCGGCACCAATCCCGAGGCCGAGGCCGACCGGCAGGCGGCGATTTCGCTGCCGTCGGATCTTACGCAGGATCGAATCCTCGAAAGCTTCGGTCGGCCGCGTTTCATCCCGGTCTGGGAATTGCCGCGCTTCATTTCGCAGATGGAGGCGTCGGGCTTTTCCGCGCGCCGCTACGCGGTCTGGTTCCAGAGCGAATTGTCCCGCCCGCTGTTTCTGGTGTCACTGGTGTTGATGGCGGCGGCCTTCACCATCGGTCATGTGCGCGGCGCGAATGTCGGGCTCAAGGTTCTCTTTGCTGTGATCGCGGGCTTCGGCCTTTACTACATCCGCAATTTCGCGCAGATCCTTGGCGAGAACGGACAGATACCCGTGGCGCTGGCGGCCTGGGCACCGCCGGTGGCGGCGCTGTTGCTTGCGCTCGGGATCATCCTGCATCTGGAGGATGGCTGATGCGGCGCGTGTTTGCCCTTGCCCTTGCCCTTCTGGCGTGGAGTGCGCCGCTGGAAGCGCAAGAGGCGCCGGCCGAAATGGCGATGCTTGTGGCCGACGAGGTGCGCCTGACCGCCGATAACCGCCTGATCGCAAGCGGCAATGTCGAGGCGCTCTATCAGGGCCGCCGGCTGACCGCGCGAGAGGTGATCTATGACCGCGCCACCGACCGGCTGACGATCACCGGCCCGCTCAGCCTCAGCGAGGGCACCGAGACCGTGGTCTTGGCCGACAGTGCCGCGCTCGATACCGATCTGTCCGACGGCATCCTGCGCGGTGCGCGGGTGGTGATGCACGAGCAGCTTCAGCTTGCCGCCCTTGAGATGCGCCGCACGGATGCACGCCTCAACGAGCTTTACAAGGCGACGGTCACATCCTGCCGGGTCTGCGACACGGGCCGCCCGCCGCTCTGGCAGATCCGCGCCGAGCGGCTTGTGCACGATCAGGACAAGAACCGGCTTTACTTCTACAACGCACAGTTCCGCGTGCTTGACACGCCGGTTTTCTACCTGCCGCGCCTCAGCCTGCCCGATGGGTCGGTCAAGCGCGCGACCGGGTTCCTCACCCCCTCCGTGGTCAATTCGAGCCTTCTGGGAACGGGCGTGCGGGTGCCCTATTTCATCACGCTGGGAGAGCACCGCGACCTGACCATCGCGCCCTTTTATGCGACCAACTCCAAGCGGCTGGAATTGCGCTATCGCCAGATGTTCCGCCGTGGCGAGATCGAATTCAACGGCGCGATTGCCGATGATGATTTCAGCAACGAGGGCACGCGCGGCTATGTCTTCGCCACCGGGCGCTTCGATCTGCCGCGCGATTTCGTGCTGCGCTTCGGCATCGAATACACGAGCGACGATACATTTCTGCTCGATCACGATTTCTCGGACAAGGACCGGCTTCAGAGCGGCATTTCGGTCGAGCGGGCGCGGCGCGACGAGTATGTGCGCCTCGCGCTCGATCATTTCCGCACCCTGCGATTGGGGGAAGAGAACTCGACCCTGCCGAGCCTTGCCGCCAATGGCGAGTATCAGCGGCGGCTCTTCCCGCGCTGGCTGGGAGGCGAGGTGCGGCTGACCGCGCTGGCCCATGGCCATCAGCGCAATTCGAGCCTGAGCACCGACGGACCAGACACGGATCCGTTCGCCGACGGGCGCGACATGGCGCGATTAACCGTCGAGGCGGACTGGATGCGGCAATGGGTGCTGCCCGCGGGGGTGATCGCCCGGATAGAGACGGGTCTCGCCTTCGATCATTTCGAACTGCGCGACATCGGCCAGACGGCCGACTCGGAGGCCACCGAGATCACCCCCCGCGCCGCGCTTCAACTGCGTTGGCCCTTGCAGAAGATCGCGGGGAATGGTGCGACCCATGTCATCGAGCCGATGATGCAGGTGGCGTGGTCGGGCGGATCGAACCCGAACATTCCCAATGACGAAAACACGGTGATCGAATTCGACGAGGGCAATCTTTTCAACATCTCGCGTTTCGTCGCACCCGACCGGCGCGAGCGCGGCCTGAGCGCGGCCTATGGCGCCAGCTATTCGCGCATTGATCCGACCGGATGGGAGGGGCGTTTTGCCGTGGGGCAGGTCTATCGCGACGACCGCTTGCGCGAAAAGTCGGGGTTGAGCAGCTTTACCCCGTCCTCGGGCCTGAGTGATCGCACCTCCGACCTGCTTCTGGCCGGACAGTTCCGCAACCTGAGCGGCCTTGTGCTGACCGCGCGCGGCCTTTTCGACGACGGGTTCGAGGTGACCAAGGCCGAAGCGCGCGGCAGTTGGCGCAATCCGCGCACCGATATCGGGGCCACCTATATCTGGCTGGAAAAAGACCCGCGCGAAAACCGCCCCGACACCATCTCCGAATGGGCCATCGACGGCAGTTACCGCTTTGCCGATCACTGGACGGCCAGCGGCGAGTGGCGCTTCGATACCACGGATCAACGCAGCATCCGCGCGGGGGCAGGCCTGACCTACACCAACGAATGTGTCGACATCACCTTTTCGGTCTCGCGCCGGTTCACCTCGTCCACTATCCTTGATCCCGAGACGAATTTCGGCTTTGTGATCGGGCTGCGCGGCTTTAGCAGCGGGACCCGCGACACAAGCTACACTCGCAAATGCAGGACCTCATGAGCATGACCCCGAGCCTTACCCGTTTCCCGCACGCGCTTGTCGCGTTCAGCCTGGCGCTGATCCTGGCTCTCGCCCTGCCGCAGGCTCCGGCGCGGGCGCAGAATCTTTTCGCACCGGTCATCTTCGTCAATGACATGGCGGTGACGCGCTACGAGCTTCAACAGCGCGCGCGGATGCTGACGCTGTTTCGCGCACCGGGCGACACCAACCGCCTTGCGCGTGAGCAACTCATCGAGGAACGCCTCAAGCAGGAGGCGGCCCGTGCGATCGGTATGAACCTTCCCGAGGAATTCGTGACCGAGGGGATGGAGGAATTTGCCGGACGCGCCAACATGACCGCCGAGGAACTCATCGCCGGTCTGGCACAATCGGGCGTCTCCAAGGAGTCGTTCCGGGCCTTCGTCGAGGCCGGAATCACCTGGCGCGAATTCACGCGGGCGCGCTTCGCCTCAAGCGTCTCGGTCTCCGAGGCCGAGATCGACCGCGCCACACGGGCGCTTTCGGGGGGGGCGCCGGTTCGGGTTCTGTTGTCGGAAATCGTCCTGCCCGTCATCAGCCTCGAGGATGCCGAGGCCAAGCAGGCGCTGGCCGCTCGAATCGCAACCGCGCAGAGCGAGGCGCAATTTGCCAGTTTTGCCCGCCAGCATTCCGCCGCGCCCTCGGCCGGCGCGGGCGGGCGCATGAACTGGCAGGCGCTGTCGGATCTGCCGCCGGTTCTGCGTCAGGTCGCGCTTGACCTCGGACCGGGCGAGATTTCCGATCCGCTGCCCATCGAGGGCGGTATCGCGCTCATCATGCTGCGCGACATCGCGGAGGGCGAGCCGCCCACGCCGCGCTATTCCGCCATCGAATACGCCGCCTATTACATCCCCGGCGGTCGCAGCGAGCAGGCTCTGGCGCGCGCGGCGCAGGTCCGTGCCTCGGTCGACACCTGCGACGACCTTTACGGCGTGGCTTTCGGGCAGCCGCCCGAGGTTCTGGAGCGCGGATCCCTGCCGCCCGAGGATATCCCCGCCGATATCGCCGCCGAACTCGCCCGGCTCGATCCCGGCGAGGTTTCGACCAACCTCACCCGCGCGAACGGTCAAACCCTTGTGTTCCTGATGCTGTGCGGGCGCTCGCCCCTGATCGACGGCGAGGCGCCGACCGTGGAAAACCTCACCAACTTCATCCGTAACCAGCGCATCCAGTCGCTGGCAGACGGATATCTCGAACAGCTCAAGGCCGAGGCGCGGATCGTCGAGCCGTGATCGCGCTCACCTGCGGAGAGCCGTCGGGCATCGGCCCCGAGATTGCCGCAAGCGCATGGTCTGCCTTGCGCGGGTCCGTGCCCTTCTTCGTGATCGGCGATCCGGCGCATCTGCCCGAGGGCGTGCCGGTGGCGGTGATCGGGCGGCCATCGGAGGCGGCGGCGGTGGTCGGGGTATTGCCGGTGCTGGCCCACCCCTTTCCCGGCCCCCGCACCCCCGGCCAGCCGCAGGCCGCACAGGCCCAGGCCGTGATCGACGTGATCGCGCGCGGCGTGGCGCTGGTGCAGGGCGGAGAGGCAACCGCGCTCTGCACGGCCCCCATCCACAAGCACGCCTTGCAGGAGGGGGCGGGTTTCGCCTTTCCCGGCCATACCGAATATCTCGCCCATCTGGCCGGGGTGGGCCGGGTGGTGATGATGCTGGCCAGCCCCGCGCTGCGCGTCGTGCCCGCCACGATCCACATCCCGCTCAAGGAGGTGCCGCAGGCGCTGACACCCGCTCTGCTGGAGGAGGTGATCTGCATCACCCATGCCGCGCTCATCCATGATTTCGGGATTGCGGCCCCCCGTTTGGCGGTGGCGGGGCTCAATCCTCACGCGGGCGAGGGCGGGCGCATGGGGCGCGAGGAGATCGAGGTGATCGCGCCGGTGCTGGACCGGTTGCGCGCCGGGGGGATGGACCTGCGCGGACCGCTTTCGGCGGATACGATGTTTCACGTGGCCGCGCGCGCGGGCTATGACGCGGCCATTTGCATGTATCACGATCAGGCGCTCATCCCCGTAAAGACGCTCGATTTCGACCGGGGCGTGAACGTGACGCTGGGCCTGCCCTTCATCCGCACCTCGCCCGATCATGGCACGGCACTCGACATCGCGGGGCAGGGGCGCGCCAATCCCGCCTCGCTGATCGAGGCGCTGCGGCTTGCGGATACGCTGGCGCGGGCGCGGGCATGAGCGCGCTTGACGACCTGCCGCCGCTGGCCCGGGTCATCGCCGCGCATGGCCTTTCGGCGCGCAAGTCGCTGGGGCAGAATTTCCTTCTGGACCTGAACCTGACATCCAAGATCGCACGGCAGGCGGGCGATCTCTCGGGTTGCGACGTGCTGGAAATCGGCCCCGGTCCGGGCGGCCTCACGCGGGGTCTCCTGATGGAGGGCGCGCGCCATGTGCTAGCCATCGAGAAGGACGCGCGCTGTCTGCCCGCGCTGCAAGAGATCGCCGGGGCAGCACAGGGGCGGCTGACGGTGCTCAATGCCGATGCGCTCGGGTTCGACCCATTGGCGCATCTCTCGCCGCCCATCCGTATCGTCGCCAACCTGCCCTATAACGTGGGCACGGAACTGCTGATCCGCTGGTTGACGCCGCCCGATTGGCCGCCCTTCTGGCAGTCGCTCACGCTCATGTTCCAGCGCGAGGTGGCCGAGCGGATCGTGGCGCGGCCCGGTGCCAAGGCCTATGGCCGGCTGGCGCTTCTGGCGCAATGGCGGTGCGACGCGCGGATCGTGATGCACCTGCCGCCCGAGGCATTTACCCCGCCGCCCAAGGTGTCGAGCGCGGTGGTGCATCTGACCGCGCTGCCCGCGCCGCGCTATCCGGCGGATCCACGGGTGCTGGAACGGGTGGTGGCGCAGGCCTTTGGCCAGCGCCGCAAGATGCTGCGCGCGGCCCTGAAGGGCGTGGCCCCCGATATCGAGGACCGGCTGATCGCGGCCGGGATCAAGCCGACGGATCGGGCCGAGACGGTGGGGCTGGAACAGTTCTGCGCCTTGGCACGGGGGCTGGCGGAGGGATAGGGGCCCCGCGCGGATCGTCAACGAAACCGCACCCTGGGCCCTCCTTCACCCCGTGAACGCCGCCACCTCCGCCCCCGAAATCTCCAACAGCCGCGCGGGCGCGATCCCGAAAAGATGACGCGGCGTGCCCGCCGCCGCCCAGACCTCTGGAAATTCAAGCAGATAGGGGTCGAAGAACGCACGCGGCGGGGTGAGGTGCCCCACGGGCGACACCCCGCCGATGGCAAAGCCCGTCTGCGCCCGGATGAGCGCCGCATCGGCCTTGCCCAGAGGGGCCCCCGCCACGCCAGAGGCGCGCGCGGCATCGACCCGGTGCGCGCCCGAGGTGACGAAAAGCAGCGCCGCGCCGCTCGCCTCGTCGCGGAACATGATCGACTTGGCGATCTGCGCCACGTCGCAACCGACAAGATCGGCGGCCATCTGCGCGGTGGTGGCGTCGCCGATCTCGACCGGCTCGATATCAAGCCCTGCCTCGGCAAGGGCGCGGCGGACGCGGGCGACACTTTTGCTCATCGGTCTCCTGTCGGTATTGTCTCGGTGCCGGGTGAGTTTTTCACGCGGCCTTGCCATTGACCAGACCCGCCGTGGCTGTATCACTCGCGGGCATGACATTTGCCAGCCACCTCACCCGATGCCCGCGCCCGTTCGAGCCCTCCGAGGGCGCGGAGGCGCGCGCCCATGTCCCCGGCCTCGGCGGTCCGCTGGCCGATCTGGTGGCGGGGGCGGCGGGGTGCAGCCCGTTCCTGAAGTCGCTCGTGATGCAGGAAGGGGCGTGGCTCATCGAGGCGGCACTGGCCCCCGAGGCGGCGTTGGCCGCGCTTTACGACGACCTGCGCGAAACCGCCCCCGACGCGCTGCCAAGCGCGCTGCGGATGGCCAAGCGGCGCGTGGCGCTCTTGACGGGGCTGGCCGACCTGGGGGGCGTCTGGCCGTTGGAGCAGGTCACCGGGCATCTCACCGATTTCGCCGACCTGGCCTGTGATCTGGCGCTGCGTGCCGCCCTCGGGGCCGAGATCCGGCGCGGCAAGCTGCCGGGCATGACCGAGGACGATCTGGACAGCGGCGCGGGGATGGCCGTCTTTGCCATGGGCAAGATGGGCGCGCATGAACTCAATTACAGCTCTGACATCGACCTCATCTGCCTCTTCGATGAAGGGCGGTTTGGGCGCGAGGATTTCCACGAGGCGCGCGCAAGTCTTGTGCGTGCCACGCGCAAGATGGCGGCGATGCTGGGCGACCGCACCGCCGAGGGCTATGTGTTCCGAACCGACCTGCGGCTTCGCCCCGATTCGGGCGTCACACCCGTCTGCATGGCCATGGCCGCCGCCGAGACCTATTACGAGAGCCTTGGCCGCACATGGGAGCGCGCGGCGTGGATCAAGGCGCGGGCGGCCGCGGGCGACGGGGAAGCGGGCGCGCGGTTCATCGAGACGCTGCGGCCCTTTGTCTGGCGGCGGCACCTCGATTTCGCGGCCATCGACGACGCCCACAACATGCGGCTGGCGATCCGCGAGCATAAGGGGCTGGGCGGCACGCTCACCCTGGAAGGGCACAACATGAAGCTGGGCCGCGGCGGCATCCGCGAGATCGAGTTCTTCACCCAGACACGGCAGCTCATCGCGGGCGGGCGCGATGCCGACCTGCGGGTGCGCGGCACGGTCGAGGGGCTGGCGCGGCTGGCCGAAAAAGGCTGGGTGCCGCAGGAGGCGGCGGAGGCGCTGACCGCACATTACCGCTTTCACCGCGAGATCGAACACCGCGTGCAGATGCTGCGCGACGCGCAGACGCATCTTTTGCCCACGACGGCGGAGGAGTTCGACCGCCTTGCCGCCTTCACCGGGTGTGACGTGGCGGAATTGCGCGCGGAGATCACCGAGCGGTTGCTGGCCGTGGATGAGATGATCGAGGGGTTCTTCCGGCAGGAGGCGACCGGTGCCGCGCCGGCACCCGCCCCTGAAACCCAATTCGACGAGGAGGTGATCGCGCGCTGGCGCGGCTATCCGGCGCTGCGGTCCGAGCGCGCGCAACAGATCTTCAAGCGGCTGCGCCCCGAGATCCTTGCGCGGCTTGCCCGCGCCGCCAATCCGGCCGAGGCGCTTCTGGCCTTTGACGGGTTCCTGCGCGGGCTGCCTGCCGGTGTGCAGGTGTTCTCGCTCTTCGATGCCAATCCGCAATTGATCGACCTGCTGGTGGATATCGTCGGCACCACGCCTGCGCTCGGGGCTTATCTCTCGCGCAATGCCGCCGTGTTCGACGCGGTGATCGCGGGGGATTTCTTTGCGCCATGGCCGGGGCGCGCGGCGCTTGAGCGGGACCTTTCTGCGCTCATGCAGGCCGAGGCCGATTACGAGCGCGCGCTCGATCAGGCGCGGCGTTGGCACAAGGAATGGCATTTCCGCGTGGGCGTGCATCACCTGCGCGGCCTGAGCGATGCCGATGCGGCGGCGGCGCAGTATGCCGATCTGGCGGGTGCGGTGATCGGCGCGCTCTGGCCCATGGTGATCACGCAGTTTGCCGAGAAGCACGGGATGCCGCCGGGGCGCGGCGCGGTGGTGCTTGGCATGGGCTCGCTCGGGGCGGGGCGGCTCAATGCCGGGTCTGACCTTGATCTCATCGTGATCTATGACGCCGAAGGGGCGGACGGGTCCGACGGGCGCCGCCCGCTGGCACCCCGGCCCTATTATGCACGTCTCACGCAGGCGATGATCACCGCGCTGACCGCGCCGATGGCCGAGGGGCGGCTTTACGAGGTGGACATGCGCCTGCGCCCGTCGGGCAATCAGGGGCCGGTGGCGACAAGCTGGCCCGCCTTTCGCAGCTATCAGCAGGGCGAGGCGTGGCTCTGGGAGCATCTGGCGCTGACGCGGGCGCGGGTGATCTGCGGCGAGCAGAGCCTTGCGCGCGATGTCGAGGCGTTTCGCACAGGCCTTCTGGCGGGCGGGCACGCGCGGGGCGACGTGATCCGCGCCGTGGCCGAGATGCGCGCCCGCGTGGCCGGTGCCAAGCCGCCCGAGGGGGCATGGGATGTGAAGCTCGGGCCGGGGCGGCTGATGGAGCAGGAGCTGGTGGCACAGGCGGGCAACCTGCTGGCGGGGCAGGGCGCGCGCGATGTCGCGGCCGGGTTCGAGGGCGCTGTCGCAACCGGCTGGATGGATGCCGCGGATGGCGCAGCGCTGGGGCAGGCTTATGCGTTTTGCTGGCAGGTGCAGATGGTGGCGCGGCTGTTGAATGGCGCGGTGCTGGCCCCGGACCGGATCGGCGAGGGGGGGGCGGCGCTTGTCTTGCGCGAGACCGGGGCAGAGAGCCTTGAGGCGCTGCAGCGGCGCTTGGGCGAGTTCTGCGGGGCGGCGGCCAAGGTCATCGACCGGGCGCTTGGGGAAAGGGAAGGCTAGGCCATGGCACGCGGCGAGGTGCATGACGCGAAAGGCCTCATCCGCGAGGCATATCGGATCGAGGGGATCGGACCGGGGGAATGCCGGTCTATCTTTCTTGACTGGGCGCTGGCGGTGCCCGAGGGCGAGGAGGTGCGCGGCGCACTGGAGGCGCTGATCGCCCGCCACGCACCCGACCATCCCGATCATCCGATGACCGCCGTTCTGCGCGAGGGGCTGGAGAGCGCCGCGCGCCCGCGCCGCCGGGGAGGCTGGCGCTCGCGACCGCGCGACTGACCGGAGAGTCCCGCCGCTGGAATGCACCGGATTCGTCTAAAATGCGCCTTATTC
This sequence comes from Roseovarius sp. MBR-6, assembly GCF_040547525.1. NCBI lineage: Bacteria > Pseudomonadati > Pseudomonadota > Alphaproteobacteria > Rhodobacterales > Roseobacteraceae > Roseovarius > Roseovarius sp. MBR-6. Next base: position 17,132 of record NZ_JBEPPW010000001.1, read on the forward strand.
GGCGCGCATCCATGGGGTGAGAAACAAGGCTCAGCCGATGGAGTGTGACATGCGTATCGTGAAACTTGGTGCCGCGCTGATGCTTGGCCTTGGCCTTGCGGCCTGTGCCAGCCCCGAGACGGCCAGCCGCAACGCACCGCTTGACGGGTTGCTGAGCGCGCCCGCCGCGCTGCCGATCCATGTGCAGGAGATCCGCGTATCGGTGCCGAAATCGCTCAAGGTCTCGGAGGCCAACCGCTATTTGCCGTCCGGCGATATCGTCTGGCGCGAGGACGCGCGCGGCGACCGTCACGCACAGGTCAAGGCCATCCTCGAGACGGCATTTGACCGAGGCGCGTCCAGCCTGCCGCAAGGCACGGTGCCGGTCGTGCTCGATGTGGAACTGGAGCGGTTTCACGCGCTGAGCGAGAAGGCGCGCTATACCGTCGGCGGACGGCACGGGATCAGGTTCAGCTATGTGCTGCGCGATGCCGCGACCGGTGCCGTGCTCACCGCGCCGAAATCCGTCGATGCCAGCTTTCGCGCGCTTGGCGGGCAAGAGGCGATCAACGCCGAACGCAAGGGGATCACGCAAAAGGTGCGCATCACCGAGCATCTGGCGCAGGTGATCCGCGAGGAGCTGTCCACCGGGGGTGGCGACCCGGCGCAAGCGGTCGCCATGTTGCGCACGCTCAACCGTATCTGAGCTTTCCCAGCCCGCACAAAGGGCCTAAAGGGGGCGGTATGACACCGCTCCCTTATCCCGTTATACGCCTCTTGCCCAAGACCGATGCCCGCGCGATCCGCCACGGCAGCCCCTGGGTATTCGACAACGAGCTTGTGATCGACCGGCGTACGCGCGCGCTGGCCCCCGGCACGATCGCCGTGCTGGAGGACAATGTGCGCGCGGCGCTTGGCGTGGTCGCGGTCAATCCTGCCTCGAAGATCATGGCGCGGATGCTCGACCGTGATCCGGCCGCGCGGATCGACCGCGACTGGCTCATCTCGCGCCTTGCCCGCGCGCAGGAGCTGCGCACACGGCTCTTCGATGCCCCCTATTACCGCCTTGTCCATGCCGAGGCCGATGGCCTGCCCGGCGTGGTGATCGACCGCTTCGGCGATGTGGCGGTGATCCAGCCCAATGCCGCCTGGGCCGAGGCGCTCTTGCCCGATCTGGCCGCCGCCGTGCAGGCGGTGACGGGTGTGGCGCATGTGCTCAAGAACGCCTCGGGGCGCGCGCGCGCGCTTGAGGGTCTCGACGATGCAAGCGCGGTTCTGGCCGGCTCTGCGCCGGGTGGTCCGGTGCCGGTGGCGATGAACGGGGCCACCTATATGGCCGATCTGACAGGTGGTCAGAAAACCGGCCTCTATTATGATCAGCGCCCCAATCACCGCTTTGCCGCACGGCTGGCGCAGGGCGCGCGGGTGCTCGACGTGTTCAGCCATGTGGGCGGTTTTGCGCTTGCCTGCCTTGCCGGGGGTGCGGATAGCGCGCTGGCGGTCGACGGCTCGCAGCCCGCGCTTGATCTGGCGGGCGAGGGGGCGGCGCGCATGGGGATGGGCGCGCGGCTCGAAATCCGGCGCGGCGATGCGTTCGAGGTGATGGAGGCGCTGGCGGCCGAAGGCGCGCGCTTTGATGTGGTGATCTGCGATCCGCCCGCCTTTGCGCCCTCGAAACCGGCGCTGGATAAGGGCTTGCGCGCCTATGAGCGGGTGGCGCGGCTGGCGGCCGGTCTTGTGGCCGAGGGTGGGTATCTGGGCCTGTGCTCCTGTTCCCACGCCGCCGATCTGGCGCGGTTCCGCACCGCCTGCACCCGTGGCATCGGGCGCGCGGGGCGGGCGGGGGCGCTGATCCGCACGGGCTTTGCCGGACCGGATCATCCGCTGCATCCGCAACTGGCCGAATCGGGCTATCTCAAGGCGCTGTTCTTTCGCCTATGAAGGTGGTTCTGGACGCCTGCCTGCTCTATCCCACGGTGATGCGCGAGATGCTGCTGGGGGTGGCGGCGGCGGGGGCGTTTGATCCACTCTGGTCGCCGCGCCTGCTGGGAGAATGGCAGCATACGGCATCGCGGCACGGCCCCGAGGGGCGCGCGCAGGCCGAGGCCGAGGCCGCGCGCATGGCGGCGCGCTGGCCGCGTGGCTGCATCACCTGTCCGCCCGGTCTCGAGGCACGGCTCTACCTGCCGGACCCGGCGGATATTCATGTCCTGGCGGCCGCGGTCGCGGGTCATGCCGACGGTATCCTGACGCTGAATGCGCGCGACTTCCCGCGCAACATCCTGGCCGAGGAGGGGCTGTGGCGGGCCGATCCCGATGCGTTTCTGCACGGCATCTGGCAGGCGCAACCGGCGATGGTGGGCGGCGTGGCGGTGCAGGTGCTGGCGACCGCGCGGCACCTTTCGGCGCGGGAGTGGGAGATGCGCCCGCTTCTGAAAAAGGCGCGCCTGCCGCGTCTGGCCAAGGCGCTCGGATAGCGTCCGCGCCTCAGCCCGGCGGGCGGAGTGCGCCCTGAAGCATCTGCGCCAGTGCAAACAGGCGCTGTTCGATCAACACCGGCGTCTCGCAGAGATAGGTGATGGTGGTCTGCCGGTCGCTATAGATCGTCTGGTCCCAGTCGATCTGTTCCTCGAGCGCGTCGATCCGGTCGAAATCCGGGCTGTCGGAAGCCATGAGGCCCGTCATCTCGGCGCGCGCCGCCTTGACGCGCTCGGCCAGCGCAATCTGGCTGAGCGAAAAATTCTCGATCCCCTTGATCACATGCCCGCGACGGGTCGAGAGCGTATCGAACGCCTGCGCAAAGACCCGGCCAAGGATTTCCGGAGACCCGTCATGGCGGGCGGCAAAGCCGACGATCTCGGGGCGCAGCGCCTCGGGGTCGAGACGGCGCAGCGCAAGGCGCGCGGCCAACGCGTCGATCTCGGCCCGCAAAGCGGGATCGCCCGGCACCTCGTCGGGGATCGGATGGGGCCACATCAGCCCGACGGAGAGCGCGCCCACCTTGCGCTGGATGCAGGGCCATGTGGGATCGGAGAAATCCGCGGCCATGCCCGGCCCGGCGGCGATCATGCCTGCGAGCGCGAGCGCGGCCAGACGTCGGAGCGGGGCGGGGCAGGGTCCTTGTTTCATCGCGCAATCTCCTCTTGGTCTCACTATGCGGAAGCCTCGGTGCCCTGTCCACCGCGCGCACTACCTACCAAGGTCGCAATTGTTCGGCGCGCGGGCTCACTCGCATACTGCCGTGGACAGTGAGTGTATGGCGCGCCATCATCGGGCCATTGTCACACACTTGAAAACAAGAGGATCACATGAGAACGAGAGCGGCAGTTGCAGTGGAGGCAGGCAAGCCTCTGGAGATCATGGAGGTCAATCTCGAGGGGCCCCGCGCAGGCGAGGTTCTGGTCGAGATCAAGGCCACGGGCCTCTGTCATACCGACGAGTTCACCCGCTCGGGCGACGATCCCGAAGGGATCTTTCCCGCCATCCTCGGCCATGAGGGCGCGGGCGTGGTGGTTGAGCTGGGCGAGGGGGTGACGAGCCTTGAGGTGGGTGATCACGTCATCCCGCTCTACACGCCCGAATGCCGCGAATGCGACTATTGCCTCAACCCCAAGACGAACCTGTGTCAGTCCATCCGATCGACACAGGGTCAGGGCCTTCTGCCCGATGGCACGACGCGGTTTTCCATGCTCGACGGCACGCCCATTCATCACTACATGGGCTGCTCGACCTTCGCCAATCACACGGTTGTGCCGGAGATTGCGCTGGCCAAGGTGCGCAAGGATGCGCCCTTTGACAAGATCTGTTACATCGGCTGCGGCGTGACCACCGGCATCGGCGCGGTGATCAATACCGCCAAGGTGGAACTGGGCAGCACCGCAATCGTGTTCGGGCTGGGCGGCATCGGCCTCAATGTCATTCAGGGACTGCGGCTGGCGGGCGCGAAACAGATCGTCGGCGTCGATCTCAACCCCGGCAAGGTCGAGATGGCGACGCATTTCGGCATGACCGATTTCGTGAACCCCAAGCACGTGACGGGCGATCTGGTGGCGCATCTGGTGGAATTGACCGGGGGCGGCGCGGATTACACATTCGACGCCACCGGCAACGTGAATGTCATGCGCACGGCGCTCGAGGCCGCGCACAAGGGCTGGGGCGAAAGCGTCATCATCGGCGTGGCACCTGCCGGGGCCGAGATCAGCACACGGCCCTTCCAGCTTGTGACCGGCCGGGTCTGGCGCGGCACGGCGTTCGGCGGCGCACGCGGGCGCACCGATGTGCCCAAGATCGTCGACATGTACATGAACGGCATGATCGAGATCGACCCGATGATCACGCACAAGCTGACGCTTGACGAGATCAACCACGGCTTCGACCTCATGCACCGGGGCGAGAGCATTCGCGCGGTGGTGGAGTATTGAGCTTGGAAACCGTCTCCGAAAACCGAAGCTTCGGTGGTGTGCAGGGTGTCTACAGGCACCGCTCGGAGGTGTGCGATTGCGACATGACCTTCGGCCTCTACCTGCCGCCACAGGTCGCGGATGGCCCGGTGCCGGTGCTGTGGTATCTGTCGGGTCTGACCTGCACGCATGAAAATGCCATGGTCAAGGGCGGATTTCAGGAACATGCGGCGCGGCATGGGGTGGCGGTGATCTTTCCCGACACCTCCCCGCGCGGCGAGGGTGTGGCCGATGACGGGGCTTATGATCTGGGGCAGGGGGCGGGGTTCTATGTGAATGCCACCCGTGCGCCCTGGGCACCGCATTTCCGCATGTATGACTATGTCCTGGGCGACCTGCGTGGGCTGGTCATGGGCGCGTTTCCGCTGGCCGACCGGCACGGCATCACCGGCCATTCCATGGGCGGTCACGGCGCGCTCACGCTGGCGCTGCGCAACCCGGAGATGTTCAGCTCGCTCTCGGCCTTTGCCCCGATCGCGCATCCCACGCGCTCTGACTGGGGGCGCAAGCAGTTGGGTGCCTATCTCGGAGAGGATGAGAGCGCCTGGGCCGATCACGATTCCGTGCTGCTGCTGGAGGAGCGGGGCTGGAAGGGAGATATCCTTGTGGATCAGGGAACTGCCGACAACTTCCTTGATCTCTTGATGCCCGAGGCACTGGCCGGGGCGATGGCGAAGCGGCGGCAGGCGGGGCAATTCCGGCTGCAAGCGGGCTATGACCATTCCTATTTTTTCGTATCTTCGTTTGCCGCCGATCACGTCGCGTGGCATGCTGAACGCCTGACAGGCAAACAACCTCAGGGAGTGACTGAATGAAACGATTGACCATTGCCAGCTTTTGCCTTGCCGCCCTGCCGCTGATGGCTGCGGCAGAGGGCGATGCCGCTGCTGGCGAGAAGGTGTTCAACAAGTGCAAGGCCTGCCACATGGTCGGCGACGATGCCAAGAACCGCGTGGGTCCCGTGCTGACGGGGGTGGTGGGCCGCGCGGTCGCGTCGGTCGGGGATTTCAAATATTCCGACACGCTTACGGAAAAGGGCGCATCTGGCGCGGTCTGGACCGAGGAAGAGCTTGCTGCCTTCCTCACCAATCCGAAGGACTATGCCAAAGGAACAAAAATGGCGTTCCCCGGGCTGCGCAAGGAGGAAGAGCGCGCCAATGTGATCGCCTATCTCGCGACCTTCTCGAACTAGGTCGCGGCGAGATTGCGGCGGCGGGGCGTTGGAGAGACCGGCCCGCCACCGCAAGCGAAGGACGGCCGTTTCCGGCGGAAACGGTCGTCACCTAACCGCGGCAGTCCTGCCGCTGCTCAGGGAGGAGCAAGAATGAGAAAGCTCACGCTTTTGACCTCCGGGATCGCGCTTTGCACGGCCAGCATGGCCATGGCAAACGATGATCTCGTCGCCAAGATGAACGACTCGAAGCAATGGGTTATCCAGACCGGCGATTACAAGAACCAGCGCTATTCCGCGCTCGACCAGATCAACGCCGACAACGTCGATGACCTCCAGGTTGCCTGGACCTTCTCGACCGGCGTGCTGCGCGGGCACGAAGGCTCGCCGCTGGTGATCGGCGACACGATGTATGTGCACACGCCGTTCCCGAACATCGTCTATGCGCTCGATCTGGCCAATGAGGGCAAGATCAAGTGGAAATACGAGCCGCGCCAGGATCCGGACGTGATTCCGGTGATGTGCTGTGACACCGTCAACCGCGGCGTCGCCTATGCCGATGGCAAGATCATCCTGCACCAGGCCGATACCAAGATCGTCGCGCTCAACGCGGATACCGGGCAGGTCGAGTGGGAGGCCACGAATGGCGATCCCTCCATCGGCGAGACCAACACCGCCACCGTTCTGCCCGTCAAGGACAAGGTCATCGTCGGCATCTCGGGCGGCGAATTCGGGGTTCAGGGCCATGTCACGGCCTATGATCTCGCCACCGGCGAACGCCTGTGGCGCGCCTATTCGGTCGGCCCTGACGATCAGCTTCTGTTCGATCCGGAAAAAACCACCGCGCTCGGCAAGCCCGTGGGCGCCGACAGCTCGCTCAACAGTTGGGAAGGCGATCAGTGGAAGATCGGCGGCGGCACCACCTGGGGCTGGTATTCGGCCGATCTGGACGAGAACCTGTTCTACTACGGGTCCGGCAACCCCTCGACCTGGAACCCGGCGCAGCGTCCGGGCGACAACAAGTGGTCGATGACCATCTTCGCGCGCGACATCGACACGGGCGAGGCGAAATGGGTCTACCAGATGACGCCCCATGACGAATGGGATTACGACGGCGTCAACGAGATGATCCTGACGGAACAGGAGATCAACGGCGAGAAGCGCAAGCTGCTCACCCATTTCGACCGGAACGGTCTTGGCTACACGCTCGACCGGGTGACGGGCGAGTTGCTCGTGGCCGAGAAATTCGATCCGGCGGTGAACTGGACGACGGGCGTCGATATGGACCCCAATTCGGCCACCTTCGGGCGTCCGGCGGTGGTGGCGCAGTATTCGACCGCGCAGAACGGCGAGGACGTGAACTCCACCGGCATCTGTCCGGCGGCGCTTGGCTCCAAGGACCAGCAGCCGGCGGCCTATTCGCCCCGGACGGAAACGTTCTACGTGCCCACCAACCATGTCTGCATGGACTACGAACCGTTCCGCGTGAGCTATACCGCCGGTCAGCCCTATGTGGGTGCCACGCTGGCGATGTATCCCGCGCCGGACAGCCATGGCGGCATGGGCAACTTCATCGCCTGGGACAATATCGAGGGCAAGATCAAGTGGTCGATCCCCGAGAAGTTCTCGGTCTGGTCTGGCGCGCTGGCCACTGCGGGCGACGTGGTGTTCTACGGCACGCTCGAAGGTCATCTCAAGGCCGTGCACGCCGAGACGGGCGAGGAGCTTTACCGCTTCAAGACCCCGTCGGGCATCATCGGCAACGTGATGACCTATGAGCAGGGCGGCAAGCAGTATGTCGGTATCCTGTCGGGTGTCGGCGGCTGGGCCGGGATCGGCCTTGCGGCGGGCCTGACCAACCCCAATGACGGTCTGGGTGCCGTGGGCGGCTATGCCGCGCTCAGCGACTATACCGCTCTGGGTGGTCAGTTGACCGTATTCGCCCTGCCTGACTGATCGGGCCTGAAACCGGAACGGCGCGGGGGCGCATCACCCCCGCGCCGCTTCTCCAAGACCAGACAGAGGACAGCATGACATTCATTCCACGGCTTCTCGCCGCCGGGCTGGCAGTGGCTCTAGGCACCGCCGCCACCGCGCAGGACAACATCACTGCCGCCTATGACGAAGGCGGGCGCTACTTCACCGAGGACGACATCCCGACCTTCAACGTGGCCGAGGATGGCACCGTGGACTGGCTCACCTTCTCGGGCTTCCGCCGCTACCACTCGGAATGCCATGTCTGCCACGGCCCCGATGGTGAGGGCTCGACCTATGCGCCCGCGCTCAAGAAATCGGCCCTGAGCATGGATTACTACGATTTCGTCGATGTCGTGGTGAACGGACGCGTGAATGGCAATTCGGTCATGCCGCATTTCGGCGATAATCGGAACGTCATGTGCTATCTTGACGATATCTACGTCTATCTCAAGGCGCGCGGCACCGATGCCGTGGCCCGTGGACGCCCTGCGAAGAAGGATGCCAAATCCGATGAGATCGCCGAGGCGGAACATGCCTGCATGGGCTGAGCCGCTACGCCGTCTGGCGGCAGGTCTCGTGCTGAGTGCGGGGCTTGCGGCAGGCGCGCAGGCGCAGACCTCCGATCTGGTGGCGGCGGACGCGCTGCGCGTCTGCGCCGATCCGGCCAACGCGCCGATGTCGTCCAAAGATGGCACGGGTTATGAAAATGCGCTGGCCGAACTGATCGCGGAAAAACTTGGCGTGCCGGTCGCTTACGAGTGGTATCCGATGTCCACCGGCTTTATCCGCAACACGCTGCGCGACAAGAAATGCGATATCGTGATCGGTTTCGCGCAGGGGCACGAGCTTGTGCTCAACACCAATCACTACATGACCTCGGTTTATACCTTGATCGTGCCGGAAGGCGGCGATCTGGCCGGGGTCGAGACGCTGGCCGATCCGCGCCTCAAGGGGCGGCGCATCGGTATTGTCGCGGGCACACCGCCCGGTGGCCATCTGGCGCGGCACGGGCTGATTGCGCGCGCCAAACCCTACCCGCTGGTGGTGGACCGCCGCTATCAAAGTCCGGCGCAGGACATGCTGGCCGATCTGGAGGCGGGCGAGATCGACGCGGCGATCCTCTGGGGGCCTTTGGGAGGGCCGCTGGTCAAGCAGTCGCATCCCGGCCTCAAGGTCATTCCGCTGGTGGGTGAGGAGGGCGCGCCGCGTCTCTTCTATCGCATCACCATGGGCGTGCGGCAGGGCGAGAAGGTCTGGCAGCGCAAGCTCAATTCGCTGATCCGCCGCCATCAGGGCGAGATCGACGCGCTGCTGCATGAGGCGGGCGTGCCGCTCGCCAATGACATGGGCACGGCGCTGGTGGGGCCGGGGCAATGAGACACGCGGCCTTTCTCGCCGTGCTGCTGGCGTTTTCGGTCACGGCGGTGGCGCAGGGTGTGCGTGCGCCCGAGAGTTACCGGATGGAGAATTACCGCGCGCCGGTGCCCGATGATCTGCCGGGTGCGACGGTCCTGACGGCCGAAGAGGCGCGGGCGCTCTGGTCCGGGGGGGCGGTCTTTGTCGATGTCCTGCCGCGCCCGCCCAAGCCCGCCAATCTGCCCGCAGGCACGATCTGGCGCGAAAAACCGCGCCCCTCGATCCCCGGCGCGACGTGGCTGCCGAATGTGGGCTACGGCGCGATTGCGGATGAGACGGAGGCGTATTTCAAGGCCGGTCTGGACAGGGCAACGGGCGGCGATGTGGCCGCGCCGCTGGTGATCTTCTGCCTGGCCGATTGCTGGATGTCGTGGAACGCCGCGCGGCGCGCGATGGAGTATGGCTATACCAATGTCCATTGGCTGCCCGAGGGCACCGATGGCTGGGCGGCGGCGGGCTATCCGCTGGAGGAGGTGGAGCCCGAACCGGGCTACTGATCGCGCGCGATGAACGCGCCAAAGGCGCGCGGGCCGTCGCAGGTCTCTATCTCGGCTATGGTATCCAGCGTTGCGGCGTCGATCACGCTCAGCGTGTTGGAGAACCAGTTGGCGACCGCGATGCGCCCGTCGCCGGTGCTGTCCACCCCCTCGGGATACTCGCCCGTATCGAGCGTGGCGACGGGGGCGAGGGTGTCGAGGGCGATGACGCTCAGCGTTTCGGCATATTGGTTGGTGACGAAGGCGCGGCCCGTCGCAAAGGCCACCCCATAGGGGCGCGCGCCGACCGGGACTGTGGCAAGGGGGGTGCCGGTCTCGGGGTCAAGCACGGTGACATCATCGCTGCCGACATTGGCCACGAAGAGCCGCCCGTCGGGGGCAAAACGCAGGCCGAAAGGCCGGGTGCCAACGGGTGCCCGCCAGAGCGGCGCGAGGGTGATCGCGTCAAAGACCGAGACCCGGTCGGCATCGCGCTCGGCGGCGGCGAGGAAACGGCCACCCGATGACAGATCCAGCCCCGCCGGGGCGGCCCCGGTGGCCAGATCGCTCAGCGGCGCGAGCGTCGTGGCATCAAGCACCCGCACCCGCGCCTCATACCAGTCCGACACGAACACCCGCCCGCGCGCCGCATCGACGGCAATCCCGATGGGGCCGCCCTCCAGCACCACCTCGGCCAGAAGCGCGCCCGAAGGGGCGTGGCGGCGCACGGTCTTGGCCTCGGTGGCGACGGTATAAACGGCCCCCCCGGCCACCGCCACGCCCGCAGGCTTGCCGGGCAGCGGCCAGCGGGCCACCTCCGTCAGCGCGGCCAAGTCAATCACCGAGAGCGCGTCGCCGCTCTGGCAGGTGACATAGGCCATGTCCGCACCCGCCGGTGCGGCGACGACCACGAGTGCCAGCGCCCTAGCTGCCCGGCGCACCGAACCGCTCGACCAGCGCCTCCATCCCCGCCTGATAGACGCCGGTCACGGCGGCAATGGCGGCCTCATCGTTCAATTCGGCGGGCGGGTCGTTGTTGGGATAGCCGCGATAGAACGCGCCGCGCCATTCCACGACCGAGCCGCCACCGTCGCGCGGCTTGACCGTCAGATGCGACGAATAGTTGGTGACTGGCAGCACCGCGACATCCACTTCGGTGATGCGATAGGAATAGGTCATCTTGTCCGCGTCGTATTTGTAGAGCACCTCGTCGATGGTCGGGCCGCCTTCGCCGCCCAGAACAAGCCGCCGCGTGGCGTCGATCTCATTGCCGCCCGTGCCGGTCGAAGAATGCACCGCCGGATGCCAGGACATGTCCTGAAAATCGCCGATGGCGGCCCAGACCTCGGCGGGCTCTGCCGCAAGCTCGGTGGTCACGGTCAGCTTCTGGCGCGTCGGGCCATGGGCAAGCGCCAGCGACGGCACTGTCACCGCCGCTGCCGATAAAAGAAACACACGTCTTTTCATTTTTCCTCCTCACGAAAAATGCGGTTCTTCAGGATGTAGCGCATGCCGCGCTGCCAGCTTTCATCGGTGTTCGAGCGGATATCGACAACACCGCCGCGCACCAGATCGCCGGTCGCGGCGTCGCGCAGTTGCAGGTTCATGGCGAGGATCAGGTTGGAGACCTTGTGCACCTCGCCCACCAGCGAGAAATCCGCGCCGAGGTCGGTGGCCATGCGCGTGTCGCAGCCATAGCATTTGGCCGGGTTCACGATGCGGTCAAGATCGGCTTGCACCGGGGAGATATCCACCAGATCAAAGCCTTCGGCGGCAAAGCGGTCGCGCACGATCTCTTCCAGCATGGCGATCCGGGCGGCCTGTGCCGGGTCCGCGCCTTGCGTCTGGTTTTGCAGGGACTCGTCGAGCAGGGTGAGGCCGAAAAACGCCACCTTTTCGCCCGCGGCCGCTGCCGAGGCGAATCCAAGAAACACCAATGTTATCAGCCTCATGGCGCACTCTTATAAAATAAGAATCGAGCTTCAGTTTCGGCTTGATAAGGTGAGTCTTGCAACCCGGACAAAGGTCGCGGGTGCCTCGGGAGGAACCCGCGTGCATTTTGGCAGAGCTGCGCAACGGGCAAGGGAGGGACGAATGTCAGGCTTGCGACAGGCGCTTCTTGCGCTGACTATGCTACTTGTGTCAGGGCAGATGGCCCATGCGGTGGAGGTGCGCGCGGCGGTGCTGCGTGTCGATTATCCGCGCCTGCTGCCGGTCTCGCGCCACGATCTGCGCGCGGACGATGTAGGCTTTGCCGGGGCGGTGCTCGCGGGGGAGGATAACAGCACCACGGGCCGGTTTCTGGGGCACAGCTATGAGACGCTGACGCGCGCCGCCACGCCCGAAGAGGCCGATGCCGCGCTTGACGCGATCCTTGCCGAGGGCGTGCGCCTTGTCGTGGTGCAGGCCGAGGGCGCGGACCTGCTGCGGCTGGCCGACCGGGCGGCAGAGGCGGGCGCGCTTGTCTTCAACGCCTCCGCCCCCGAGACCGAATTGCGCGATGCCGAGTGCCGCGCCAACCTCATGCACATCGCCCCCTCCAACCAGATGCTGGCCGATGCGGTGGCGCAATTCGCGGTGTGGAAGAAATGGCGCGAGTGGCTCCTTGTGACCGGCTCCAACCCCGCCGACCAGGCCCTGGGCGAGGCCTTCCGCCGCGCGGCGGGCAAGTTCGGGGCCAAGCTGGTCGAAGAGCGGGTGTTCGAGGATACCGGCGGCAGTCGGCGCACCGATTCGGGGCATGTTCTGGTGCAGCGCCAGTTGCCGCTTTTCATGCAGGGGGCACGGGCGCATGACGTGGTGATTGCCGCCGACGCCACCGATTATTTTGCCGGATACCTGCCCTATCACCTCTGGACGCCGCGCCCGGTGATGGGATCGGGCGGGCTGCGGCCCGTCTCGATGCACGCCGCGCACGAGGCCTGGGGCGCAACGCAGTTCCAGACCCGTTTCGAGAAGCTGACACAGCGCCGCGTGGCGCCCGAGGATTACAACGTCTGGCTGGCGCTGCGGGTGATCGGCGAGGCGGTGACGCGCACCGGATCGGCAGAGCCTGACACGATCCGCGCCTACGCGCTCTCGGATGCGTTCGAACTGGCCGCGTTCAAGGGGCAGAAGGTCACGTTCCGCGACTGGAACGGGCAGTTGCGCCAGCCCATCCTGCTCTATGACGGCTGGACCACGGCGAGCGTCAGCCCGCAGGAGGGCTTTCTTCACCAGGTCTCGCCGCTTGATACGCTGGGGCTGGACCGCCCCGAATCCGCCTGCACCGCTTTCAACTGACGGAGACGCGCATGAAAACCCTGTTGCTCAGCACCGCCCTTGTGGCCCTTGGCCTGTCCCCGGCGATGGCCGGCAAGGCCTTTGTCTCGAACGAGCGCGGCAATACGATCACCGTGATCGACACCGACACATGGGAGGTGCTGACCGAGTTTGCCGGCGGCAACCGTCCGCGCGGCATCACCGCAAGCCCCGATGGCAAGAAACTCTATGTCTGCGCTTCGGATGACGATCTGGTGCGCGTTTTCGATACCGAAACCTACGAGGAATTGCCCAGCCTTCCCTCGGGGCCGGACCCGGAACTGTTCATCCTCGAAGAGAACGGCAAACGGCTCTACATCGCCAACGAGGACGACAACCTTGTCACCGTGACCGATACCGAGACGCGCACCATCCTCGCGGAGATCCCCGTGGGGGTAGAGCCCGAGGGCATGGGCATCAGCCCCGATGGCAGGTTCGTGGTCAACACCTCCGAGACCACCAACATGGCGCATTTCATCTCGACCGACGATTACGAGATCAAGCACAACGTGCTGGTCGATCAGCGCCCGCGCTACGCGCAATACACGGCCGATGGAACGCGGCTTTATGTGTCATCCGAAATCGGCGGCACGGTGACGGCGATGGATATTGCCCCCGACGGCACACCCACGGTGGTGGGCAAGATCAGTTTCGAGGTGCCGGGCGTGCAGCCCGAATGGCTGCAACCGGTGGGCGTCAAGGTGACAGAGGACGGCTCCCGCGTCTTTGTCGCGCTCGGGCCCGCCAACCGCGTCGCGGTGGTGGATGGCCAGAGCCTTGAGGTGCTGGATTACATCCTCGTGGGGCAGCGCGTCTGGCAGCTCGATTTCACGCCTGACCAGAAATACCTGCTCAGCACAAACGGCAATTCCAACGACATCACCGTGATCGACGTGGCCGCCGAGAAAGCGATCCGCTCGGTGCAGGTGGGGCAGGCCCCCTGGGGCGTCGTGACCATTGACTGACCGACAACCGGAAAGGGAGACGAGAGATGAAAAAGCTTCTGACCGCCTGCGCGCTGGCCCTGCTGGCCGCACCCGCGGTCCCCATGGCCACAACGCCCGCCCATGCCGCGCCGCTCTGCGACAATCTGGGCTTTGCCGGGCTTCTGGCCAAGTGTAACCGGGGCGAGACGATCCACCTCACGCTGGCCTCGGGGCAGCCGCTGGGCGAGGATCAGGTGCTGCAATCGGGGGCCTATTACAAGCTTGAGATCACTGCCGACGGATCGGCGGAACTGGCCGTGTCGGGGCCTGACTTCTTTCGCGCCATCTGGATGAACGAGATCGTCATCAACAGCATCGAAATCCGCCCCATGGCCATCGATTCCATCGAGTTCGACAAGGCGGGCACGGTGGAACTGTCCTTCATCGCCATCAAGCCGGGCCGCCATGTGCTGCGTATCCCCGGCTCGACCGGCGAAAGCCAGCAAGTAACGTTTTCCATCCAGTAACGATGAGGAGTCTGCCATGAAATACCTGATGACACTTGCCCTTGCCGGGCTTTTGGCCGTGCCTGCGTTCGCGGCGCACCAAGACGACCACCCCGATGCCGAGACCATCGCGACGATCGAGGCGCTGCTGGCCGATATGAAATGCCAGATGGACCCCGACGATATCGAACTGGACGATGGCGGCTATGATCTTGACGATGTGATCTGCGAGGGCGGCAAGCAGTTCGACATCAAGCTCAACGCCGATTTCGAGGTGATCGAACAGCGTGAGGAATGATCCGGGCCACGCGCGGGCAGGGGGGCTGCGGCCCTCCCGCCGCCTGTTTCTGGGCCTGCCGTTTCTGCTCGGCTGGCCCGCATTTGCGCAGGAGCGGCCCGTGATCCGCGCCGCCGTGCTGCAAATCGGCACGGTGAACTGGGAATTGCAGACCATCCTGCGCGAGGGGCTGGACGCAAAACACGGCTTTCACCTCGAGGTGCAGGGCTATGCCGACGGCACCGCCGCGCATCTGGCGGTGGAGGGGGGTGCCGCCGATCTGGCGGTGAGCGACATGATCTGGCTCTCGCGGCAGCGGGTGGCGGGGCGCGATTATGTGATGATCCCCTATTCGCGCGCCGTGGGCGGGCTTGTCGTGCCGGGGGACAGCACGGCGCAGGGGCTGGCGGACTTGCGCGGCACCAAGATCGGCATTGCGGGCGGGCCGCTCGACAAGTCATGGCTGATCTTGCGCGCCTATGCGCAGGCGCAATACGGCATGGATTTGCAGGCCGAGACCGAACAGGTCTATGGCGCGCCGCCGCTCATCTACAAATCCGCCCTGCGCGGCGGCTATGGGGGGGCGGTGAATTTCTGGCATTTCCTGGCGCGGATGCGCGCGGGCGGGATGCGTGATCTGGTCTCGGTGGCGCAGGCGGCGGGCGCGCTCGGGCTTGACCCCGAGACCCCGCTGATCGGCTACTACCTCAAGGAAAGCTATCTTGCCGCCCATCCCGGTCTTGCGCAGGCATTCTACGATGCCAGCCGCGAGGCCAAGGATATTCTGGCCCGCTCGGATGCGGCATGGCAGGCGCTGCGGCCCCTGATGGGCGCGCCCGAGGATGCCGAATTCGCCGCCTTGCGCGCGGGCTGGCTGGCGGGTGTGCCACGGCGCGGGCCGGTGGACCCGGCAGGCGCGCGCGCGATGCTGGCGCTGATGGCAGAGCTGGGCGGCGCGGCCCTGATGGGGCCGCTGCGCGATCTGCCCGAGGGGCTTTTCGCCGATGTCGAATGATGCGCGGGGCACCACCGCGCTCTCGCTCGCGGCGCTTGTCGGTCTCTGGGTCATCGCCGCGCTGCTGACGGCGGATGCGCAGATCCTTCCCGCGCCCTGGGATCTGGTGGCACCTTTCGTGCAGGAATTGCGCTCGGGCGCGTTGCTGCACCATCTCGGCGCGACGCTCGGCCGGGTGGCCGCGGCCTTCGTGCTGGCGATGGGGATCGGCGTGGCGCTTGGCCTTTTGATGGGGCGCTCGGCGCGCGCCGACCGCTGGCTCGATCCGTGGCTGGTGGTGTTTCTCAACCTGCCCGCGCTGGTGGTGATCGTGCTGTGCTATCTCTGGATCGGCCTCACGGAGGTGGCCGCCATCCTTGCCGTCAGCCTCAACAAGATCCCCAATGTGGCCACCCTGCTGCGCGAGGGTGCGCGCGCGCTCAGCCCCGATCTCGATGCCATGGCGCGGGTCTATGCGATGCCCGCGCGCACGCGACTGCGCCATGTCATCCTGCCGCAGCTTGCGCCCTATGTCGCGGGCGCTGCGCGCTCGGGCGTGGCACTCATATGGAAGATCGTGCTGGTGGTGGAATTCCTTGGCCGCTCCAACGGCATAGGCTTTCAGATCCACATGTATTTCCAGCTTTTCGACGTGGCGATGGTGCTGGTCTATGCGCTGTCGTTCATCGCCGTGATGCTGGCGGTGGAATGGCGCGTGTTGCAACCATGGGAGGCGCGCGTGCGGCGCTGGCGCACGGCATGACCGATGTGGCGATCCGTGCCAAGGCGTTTGGCGGCACCCCGGTGCTGGGGCCGGTGGCGTTTTCCATCGCGGCGGGCGAGGTGGTGGCCATCCTCGGGCCGTCGGGGATCGGCAAATCCACGCTTTTGCGGATCGTGGCCGGGATCGACCGCGATTACGAGGGGGAGGTGACCCGCCCCGACCGCCTTGCCATGGTGTTTCAGGAGCCGGTGCTTCTGCCGTGGCGCTCGGCGCGTGACAATCTGCGGCTGGTCCATCCGGGTCTGAGCGAGAGCGACGCAGAGGCGGCGCTTGACCGCGTCGGGCTGGGCGACAAGGCGGCGGCCTTTCCGGGGCAGCTCTCGCTTGGGCAGCAACGGCGGCTGGCGCTGGCGCGCGCCTTTGCCGGGCGGCCCGAATTGCTGATCCTCGATGAGCCGTTCGTGTCGCTCGACGCGGCCACCGCCGAGGCGATGCTCGCCCTCACCGAGAGCCTGATCGCCGAAGCGCGGCCCGCCACGCTTCTGGTCACCCATTCCGAGACTGAGGCGGCGCGGCTGGCCACGCGCATCCTGCGCCTCTCGGGGCGACCTGCGACCCTTGCGGGGGACGCAACGCCGGGGCAGGGTGGGACGAATGAGACGGGGGAGGGGCATGGCCGAGCTTGAGGTCAGCGGGTTGCGCTATCGCTACGGTGCGAAGCAGGCGCTTGACGGGGTGGGGTTTGCCCTGCCGCGCGGCACCTTCTGCGCGCTTCTCGGCCCCAATGGCGCGGGCAAGTCGACGCTTGTTTCGCTGCTCACCCGGCTTCTGGTCGCGCCCGAGGGGCGCATCACCATCGCCGGGCACGATCTGCAAACGGCCCCGCGCCGCGCCGTTGGCGCGCTTGGCGTGGTGTTTCAGCAACCGACCCTCGATCTCAGCCTGACCGTGCGGCAGAACATGGCCTATTTCGCCGCCCTGCACGGCCTGCCGCGCAAGGGCCTCGATGCGCGCATCGACGCGGCGCTGGCGCGGCTTGCGATGGCCGAGCGTGCGCAGGAGAAGGTCGGCGCGCTCAATGGCGGGCACCGGCGGCGGATGGAACTGGCGCGCGCGCTGCTGCATGAGCCGCGCGTCCTGCTTCTGGACGAGCCGACCGTGGGGCTTGACGCCGCCGCGCGCGCCTCCATCGTGGCGCAGGTGCATGATCTGGCGGACGAGGGGCTTTCGGTGCTCTGGACCACGCATCTGACCGACGAGGTGCGCGACAGCGACCGGCTTCTGGTGCTGCATCAGGGGCGTATCCTGGCCGATGGGGTGACGCGGGACATACGGGGCGGGCAGCCGCTGGCCGAGTGGTTCCTGACGCACACGGAGGCCGTGACATGAGCGCGTATCTCGGTGTCATGCGCGCGATCATGGCGCGCGAATTCCTGCGTTTCGTGCATCAGCGCGAGCGGTTTCTGGCGGCCCTTGTGCGCCCGCTGGTGTGGCTGGTGGTCTTTGCCGCCGGGTTCCGGGCCGCACTCGGCCTCTCGATCATCCCGCCCTACCAGACCTATATCACCTACGAGACCTATATCGTGCCGGGGCTCTGCGCGATGGTGCTGCTTTTCAACGGCATGCAAAGCTCGCTCAGCCTTGTCTATGACCGCGAGATGGGGTCGATGCGGCTCTTGCTCACCAGCCCCTTTCCGCGCGGCTGGCTGCTTTTCTGCCGCCTGCTCGGGGCGACATTGAT
Organism: Roseovarius sp. MBR-6; assembly: GCF_040547525.1. Taxonomy (NCBI): domain Bacteria; kingdom Pseudomonadati; phylum Pseudomonadota; class Alphaproteobacteria; order Rhodobacterales; family Roseobacteraceae; genus Roseovarius; species Roseovarius sp. MBR-6. The sequence goes on from NZ_JBEPPW010000001.1 coordinate 35,079, forward strand.
TTCGGTGCTTCAGGTCTATGCCTTTCTGGGCGCGGCGGCGCTTTTCGGCGTCACCCTGCCGGGCTGGGGCTATGTCGCCGTCTTGCCCGCGCTCATTCCCGCCGGGCTGATGCTGGGGGCGCTCGGGCTGGTTCTGTCGAGCTTCATCAAGCAGTTGGAGAATTTCGCGGGGGTGATGAATTTCGTCATCTTCCCGATGTTTTTCCTCTCCTCGGCGCTCTACCCGCTCTGGCGCATGGCCGAAAGCTCGGAAATCCTGCACGATATCAGCGCCGCCAACCCGTTCACCCACGCGGTCGAACTCATTCGGTTTGCGGCCTATCTGCAATTGAATTCGGGCGCTCTCTTGTGGGTTCTGGGCTGGGCCACGGCGCTCGGGGCGCTGGCGATCTGGGCCTATGATCCGGGCCGCGCGCTCATGCGGCGCAAGGGGTAGCGGCGATGGCTCAGGTGAGGGCCCGGCAGCGCCAGCGGTTGATGCGCAATTCCGGGTGCAACTCGCTCCAGCGGGCAAGTTCGGGCTGGGCTGCGGCCATGCAGCGCGCGGGCGTCATATCCCCGAATATCAGCCGTTGTTCGTTGCACTCCGTCGGGTTGACGGACAGACAGGCGATGAAAAGCAATTCGACCATGGCGAGACTTCTTCTTTCGATGACCAAAAGCCTAGCGCGTGGCGCGTCAAAGTCACCCCCGGCGCGTCGATGTCGCGGGCGGTCATGACGGGGCGCGCCACCTCGCTCAAGGCGCGGCTCGGGATCGGGGCGGCGATCCTTGGCGGGCTGACGCTCTTGGCCGCCGCGATCTTTTACATCGGCCTCATGCGCGTGGCCGACAGGCTTGATGCGGCGCTTGGCACCGAGGCGCGGCTGGCGCGCTACTCGACCCTCTCGCGCGAGGTGTCGACCTTTCTCGTGATCGCCACCGAAACGGTGCAGTCGGGCCAGCCGCCGGACGTGCGCGCCGAGCGGCTGGAGCCGGTGGCCGCGACGCTGGGGCGGACCTTCGCCTTGCTGCGCGGCGATCTGGAACGGGCGGTGGCGTTGGCCGAGGGGCTGGATGCGCAATCGCGGCAGGCCACGCAATCGCTGGGGCTGGCGCGGATGGAGGCGCTTTTGCAAAGCACGCTGGCCGCGCTGCGCTCGGAGGAGGGGGACGTGGCCACGCTGCGCGCCCATCTCGACACCTTCGCGGGCCGCTTCGATCCCTTGCTCAATCAGGCGGTGCAGGCCGAGGTGCTCTTTCGCAACGAGGCGCTGGCGGGCATCGACAGGTTGCGGCGCGCCCTCAGCCTTGCGGCGGTGATCATCGGCGGGCTGAGCCTGCCGCTGGTGGCGGGGTTCTACCTGTTGCTCATCCGCCCGCAATTCCGCCGTCTTGACCGGCTGCGCGCGGCGGCGCGCGAGATCGGGCAGGAGAATTTCGCCGTCACCCTGCCCGAGGGCGCGGGCGACGAGATCGGCCAGCTTTATTCCGAAACGGGGCGCATGGCGCGCGCGCTGGCGCTGCGGCGCGACGAGGTGCGCAGCGAATGGGCGCGCCTCAACGAGACCATCGCCGCGCGCACCGAGGCATTGCGCGCCGCCAACATGCGGCTCGAAGAGGTGGACGGGAACCGCCGCCGGTTCTTCGCCGATATCAGCCATGAATTGCGCACGCCGCTCACCGTGATCCTGACCGAGGCGCAGATCGGCCGGCAGCAAAGCGCGGGTGAGGCACGCGCGGCCTTTGCCACCATCGAGGCGCGCGCGGCGCGGCTCAACCGGAGGATTGACGATCTGTTGCGCGTGGCCCGTTCCGACAGCGGGCAACTGGCGCTTGATCCGATGGCGGTGCCGCTCGCGCGCATCGCATCGGAGGCGGTGGCCGAAATGCGCGCCGAGATCGACACGGCGGGGCTGGTGCTCGATCTGGGCCCGGTGCCCGAGGGCGCGGTGATCTGTGATGCGAACTGGGCGCGGCAGGTGGTGGTGGGGCTGATGCGCAACGCGATCCGCCATGCGCGGGACGGCGGGCGCCTGGCGCTGCGCGGGATGGCGGAGGGGGGTCGCGCGGGGCTGTCGGTGATCGACAATGGCCCCGGCATCGCGCCAGAGGATCAGGCGCGCGTTCTGGAACGGTTCGCGCGCGGGGAGCGCGGGCGCGCCGAGGGGTTCGGCATCGGGCTGGCGCTGGCGCGGTGGGTGGTCGAGGCGGAAGGCGGCGAGATGCGGCTTGGAAGCCCCGTGCCAGAGGCCGAGGCGCTTGGCGATGCGCCGGGGCTGTGCATCACCGTGCTTTGGCCGCAGGGGTGACGCGCGCTCGCGCTACACCGCGCCCTCCCGCTCGGGCATCCGGCGATAGACCAGCGGGGCCTCGGCATCGGCGGCATAATCCACCGCCTGCGCACGGATGCGCGCATGATGGGGGGATTTGCCGCAGACCGGATCGGTCGCCGCCGCATCCCCCACCAGCGCCATCGCCTGACAGCGGCAGCCGCCGAAATCGACCTCGCGGCGTTCGCAGCTTTGACAGGGCTCCTGCATCCAGCCGGTGCCGCGATAGGCGTTGAAGGCGGCACCCTCATACCATATCTCGCGCAGGGGCCGGTCGGTCACGCGGTCGAACACCAGATGCGGGATGGTCTGCGCCGCGTGACAGGGCAGCACCAGCCCCTCGGGTGTCACGTTGAGGCCGGTCGTGCCCCAGCCGCCCATGCAGCGCTTGGGGAGGTCCTCGTGATAATCGGCGGGCACATAGTCGATCACCAGCCGCCCCTTGAGCCGCGCGCGCGCCTCCGTGACGATGCGCGTCGCCTCGCGCGCCTGATCAAGCGTCGGCATGAGCGCGGCGCGGTTCTCGATCGCCCAGCCGTGAAACTGCACGGTGGCCACCTCCATCCGCCGCGCGCCCATCTCGAGCGCCATGTCGATGGCGCGGGGCAACTGGTGCAGGTTGCGCCGGTGCAGCACCGCGTTGAGCGTCAGCGGAAAGCCCACCTCTGCCACCCATCCGGCCACCTGCATCTTGCGCGCAAAGCCGCCGCGATAGCCGCCGATCTCGTCGGCGGTGGCCGGGTCGGTGCCCTGAAGCGACAGTTGCACATGATCGAGGCCCGCCGCGTCCAGTTCGCGCAAGCGCCGCTCGGTCAGGCCGATGCCGGAGGTGATCAGGTTGACATAAAGCCCCGCTTGCCGCGCCGCCGCGACCAGATCGACCAGATCGCGGCGCGAGGCAGGCTCGCCCCCCGAAAGGTGAAGCTGCAACACGCCCAGATCGGCGGCCTGCCGAAAGATGTCGGCCCAGGTGGCGGTGTCCATCTCGCGCTCCTGCCGCGTCAATTCCAGCGGGTTCGAGCAATAGGGGCAAGCCAGCGGGCAACGATGCGTGACCTCGGCCAGCATGGCGATGGGGGGGCGCACGGTGCTCATGGCCGCACGTCCAGAAAACGGCGCGCGCGCAAGGCGTCGAGAAAGCCCGCGCTGTCCTCGGCGATCTGCGTGGCGGGCGCGTTATAGCGGTCGGCCAGCGTCTGCGTGATCTCGCCGAAGCTGCGCGCTCCATCGACTTCACTGAGGATCGCGTGACCGGTGGCGTCAAGCGTGATCGCGCGTTCGGGCGCGAGGAGCACCCAGGCCTCGCGCACCCGGTCGAAATGCAGCCGCACGCCGCGCGGCAGGGCGGGGATCTCCTCGGGGGCCATCACGCGGCCCTCTCGGACAGCAGCCCCTCGCCGGGCTGCCAGGCACCGGGCGGGATTTCGGCGGGGGTGACATAGGCGTGATGCAGCGCGTCAAGCTGGGCCCAAAGGACATCGGTCTTGAATTCGAGGGCTGCGGCGGCGGCGTCCTGCTTCTCGGCGGTGTCGGCATGGTCGAGCACCCAGGCGAGACCAAAGGCCACGTCCTTCGGGGCCTCGGTCAGCCGTTTGCGGAAATAGGACAGGGCGGCATCATCGGCGAAAGCGTAATTGGCCAGCAGCCCCTCGATCCGCTCGGCATGGATTTTCGGCGCGAAAAGCTCGGTCAGCGAGGCGGCGACGGCCTCGAGCAGCGGGCGTTCGCGCACGAAGCGCGTGTAGGCATCGCAGGCATAGCGCGTGGCGGGCAGCACGCCCTTGCGGGAGGCCACGTAATCGGGGTCGAGCCCCACCGCCTCGGCCAGCCGGAGCCAGCGGCGGATACCGCCCTCATTCCCGGCGGTGCCATCGTGATCCTCGATCCGCGAGCGCCAGATGCGGCGCAACTCCGGGTCTTCCACCCGGCTCATGAAGGCCGCGTCCTTCATCGGGATGGTATGCTGATAGTAATAGCGGTTGATCACCCAGGCGCGCACCTGATCGGGGGTGCAGCCGCCACCGTGCAGCAGCTTGTGAAACGGGTGGCGGTCGTGATAGCGGTCCGCGCCGATCTGGCGCAGCCGTGCCTCGAAGGCCTCGCGTGATGCGGTCATGGTGTGATCTCCAGTCCGTCCTGTCCGATGATCCAGCCCGCCGCCTCGGCCTCGGCGCGCTCATCCGAATCCGGGCGATGCACCGGGTTGGTGTTGTTCATGTGCACGAAGACCTTTTGCGCGATGCCGAGACCGGCCATGGCGGCGATGGAGCCGCCCGGTCCGCTCATCGACATGTGGCCCATGCGCGCGCCGGTCTTGTGGCCCAGCCCCGCGCGGATCATCTCGTCATCGCGCCAGAGCGTGCCGTCGAAGAACAGAAGGTCCGCGCCCCGGATGCGCGCGGCAAGCTCTGCGTTGAGGCCCGCGCAGCCGGGAATGTAATAGACCCGCTTGTCCGATGCCAGAAGCTCAACCCCCACGGTCTGTTCGCCCATGAGATCGGTCACCACCTCACCCGCCTCCATATAGAGCGGCACCTTGCCCGGAACGGGAAATAGCCGCGCCGAGACGCCGGGCACCAGTTCGAACGCCTCTTCCAGCGCGATGGCGCGGCGCGGCACCAGATCGCGGTTGACCGCATCGAAGATCGGGTTGGCGTCGAGCACCTCGTGGATGCCGGGCGTGGCAAAGAGCGTGAAGGGTTGCGATTCCCGCAGCGTGAGCAGGCCGGCTACATGGTCGATATCGCCATTGGTCAGCAGCACCGTAGTCAGGGGCAACTCGCGCAGCCCCGAAGGTTGGAGAGACCGGGCCTGCGTGAGTTGCTCCCTGATGTCGGGAGAGGCATTGAGAATTGCCCATGACCCATCCCCACCCGAAAGGGCAAGCGAGGATTGCGTCAGTTTGGGGATATCACCGGACCGCGCCAGATTGCAATTGATACAACCGCAATTCCACTGCGGCAGTCCACCGCCAGCGGCAGCCCCGAGAATACGCGCGCGGAATGTCATCTGTCACCCCGCGCGGTCAGGGTCTCAGAACAGGACGCCGTCGTCGTCTGCGCCGGGTCCATACATGTTGATTTCCATGCCGCATTCCAGTTCGCGGATGGTCGGTTTGGTCCATGCCATGACAATTCCCTCCTCAAGATTTGCGTGTCGGACGTAGCAAACTTGCCACATGGGGCGCGTGGGGGCGACTCTTAATTTATAAGACCGATACAGACTTTGGTCGGGATCAGGGGGTGGCGGTCTGTGCGGCCAGCCCCTCGATGACGAAGCCCTGATTGCGAATTGTCCTGATTTCAAACCCGAAATCGCCCTCGGTCAGCTTCTTGCGCAGATAGCCGATATAGACATCGACGACGTTCTCGCTGGCCGATCCCTCTGCCGCCCAGAGCGCCTCGAAGATGGCGTGGCGGGGCAGGGGGGCGGTGCCGTGCGCCATGAGCAGCCGCAAGAGCGCGTATTCGCGCTCGGTCAGCACCACCTCAGCGGTGCCGCGCACCAGCCTGCGGTCGGGCAAGAGCCGCGCGGGCTGTTGCCGCTCGGCGCGCCGTTCCTGCACCCGCAGCCGCGCCACCAGCTCATCGAGCGAGAAGGGCTTGACCACGTAATCATCCGCCCCCGCCTCCAGCCCCGCCGCGCGATGCTCCACATCCGCAAGCGCCGAGAGCATGAGAATGGGCAGGGATGCACCGCGCGCCCGCGCCGCGCGCACCAGATCGAGGCCGCTGTCAGCCCCCAGCATCACATCGACGATGGCGCAGGCAAACCGGCCCGAGCACAGCCGCTCGAGCGCGCGCGCCGCGCGATTTTCGGCCTCGGCCCCGTAACCGTGAAGCCGCAAGCCCCGGATCAGGGCAGAGGTGATCTCGGGATCGTCCTCGACGATGAGCAATGGCGTGGTCATGGCGCGACCCTAGCCGATTTTCGCGGCACTTCCACCGCTATCGACGCGCGCGCGCCTTGCCCTCGGGCGCGCTGCGCACTAGGACGGTCAGAACCAGCAAGGGGGGCGCGATCCATGGCCAATGACCTGTTCAATTCCTTCATGACCGGCCCTGACGAGAAGGGCCGGTTCGGCGATTTCGGCGGGCGGTTCGTGTCGGAGACACTGATGCCGCTCATCCTTGAATTGGAAGAGCGCTACGAGCACGCCAAGACCGACCCCGAGTTCTGGGCCGAGATGGACTATCTATGGAAGCATTACGTGGGCCGTCCCAGCCCGCTCTACTTCGCCGAGCGGCTGACCGAGCGGCTGGGGGGCGCGCGCATCTACATGAAGCGCGACGAGTTGAACCATACCGGCGCGCACAAGATCAACAACGTTCTGGGCCAGATCATCCTTGCCCGCCGCATGGGCAAGCGCCGCATCATCGCCGAGACGGGTGCAGGCCAGCACGGGGTGGCCACCGCCACGGTCTGCGCCAAATTCGGGCTGCAATGCGTGGTCTACATGGGTGCGCATGATGTCGAACGGCAGGCGCCCAACGTGTTCCGGATGCGCCTTCTGGGGGCCGAGGTGATCCCGGTGACCTCGGGACGTGGCACCTTGAAGGATGCGATGAACGATGCGTTGCGCGATTGGGTCACGAATGTGCGCGACACGTTCTATTGCATCGGCACGGTGGCGGGCCCGCACCCCTACCCGGCGATGGTGCGTGATTTCCAGGCGATCATCGGCAAGGAAACCCGCGAGCAGATGCAGGAGGCCGAGGGCCGTCTGCCCGACACATTGGTCGCGGCCATTGGTGGCGGCTCAAACGCGATGGGGCTGTTCTATCCCTTCCTCGATGACAAGGAGGTGGCGATCATCGGGGTCGAGGCCGGCGGCCACGGTGTCGATGACCGGATGGAGCATTGCGCGTCATTGACCGGCGGGCGGCCCGGTGTGCTGCATGGCAATCGCACCTATCTCTTGCAGGACGATGACGGTCAGATCCTTGAAGGGCACTCGATCTCGGCGGGGCTTGATTATCCCGGCATCGGCCCCGAGCATAGCTGGCTGCACGAGACGGGCCGCGCCAAATATGTCTCTATCACCGACAAGGAGGCGCTGGAGGCGTTCCAGCTTTGCTGTGCGATGGAGGGGATCATCCCGGCGCTGGAGCCGTCCCATGCGCTGGCCCATGTGATGAAGATCGCGCCCACCCTGCCGGGCGATCACCTGCTGGTGATGAACATGTGCGGTCGCGGCGACAAGGACATCTTTACCGTCGCCAAGCATCTGGGAACCGAAATCAACACGGGCTGAGCCGGGTCAGGCCTTGAACGCCTCGTCCACCGGCACTTGCAGCGCGGTGGCGAGTGCGTTCGTTTGCGCGGCCATGCCGATCACGGACAGAAGCTCGCCATGTTGTTCGGGCGTCATGCCCTTGGCGCGGGCCGCTGCCGTGTGGGAGTGGGCGCAGTAGTCACAGCCATTGGCGACCGAGACGGCGATATAGAGCAATTCCTTGGTCAACGGGTCGAGCGCGCCGGGGGCCATCACCGCCTTGAGCCGGTCCCATGTGGCGCGCAACAGCGCCGGGTCATGGGCCAGCGCGCGCCAGAAATTGTTGATGAAATCCGAGCCGCGCGCGGCGCGGATATCGTCGAGCACCGCGCGCGCCTCGGCGCTCATCTCCGCATCCGACAAAAGCGGGACCGTGGCCATCGCTCAGACCTCCGCCGCGTGTTCGCGCAGGACCGCAAGCGGCACGATGTCGAGCGCGCGGGCATGGGTCGCGGCCAGATCGACCTTCGGCGCGCAGCCCTCGTCATGGGCCTGAAGAAAGCGGCCCGCGCACAGGCACCAGCGGTCGCCGGGCTTCAGCCCCGGAAAGCGGGACTCGGGGTGCGGCGTGCTGAGGTCATTGCCGACATATTTGGAGAAGGCCAGAAACTCGGCGGTCATCACCGCGCAGACCGTGTGGCTGCCGGTATCCTCGGCGCAGGTATTGCAATGCCCGTCGCGGAAGAAGCCTGTGACCGGGGCGGAAGAGCAGGGCGCAAGCGTGCCGCCCAGCACGTTTTCCGATGGAACCATCCTGATGCTCATGTGCGCGCCTCCTTGTTGATCCCCTCTCACTATAAGGCGGGGCGGGGCGGGGGCAAGCGCGCCTCAGAGTGCGGCGGCGATCCGGCGCAGGATGTCGATGTTGCCCTCCGTCACCGCAGGCGCGCGAAAGCCCCGGTCGGCAGAGGTCACGACGATGACCGCATCGCGCACGCGGTCGATGTAGATGTATTGTCCGTAAATGCCGTGGCCGAACACCTCGCCCGCGCGCGCATCCGACGGCATCCACCATTGATAGCCGTATTGCAGCTTGCCCGGTTCGGTGGGCGCGCTCGGGGTGGTCGAGGCGGCGATCCAGTCCTCGGGCACGATCTGCACCCCGCCATGGCGCCCCATCCGCGCGACCATCAGGCCAAAGCGCGCATAATCCCGCGTGGTCAGGTTCAGCCCGCCAAGGGCAAAGGCCACCCCCTCGCCATCGGTGAGAAAATAGGGCTCTGCCTCGAAGCCCAAGGGCACGATGAGCTTTTCCGACATGAGACCGGGCAGCGCGCGCCCGGTGGCACCGCGCAGGACCATGGCCAGCACATGCGTGTCGATCGAGACATAGTGCCAGCGCGTGCCGGGCGGGGCGGCGCGGGCGGTCAGAGAGGCGGCAAACCCGTCCATCGTCCCGCCAAGGGCCAGCACCCGGCCCATGCGGTTGATGTCGGAGTTGTAATCGAGATAATCCTCGTCGAACTCCACACCGCTGGTCATCTGCAAAAGGTGGCGAATGGTTGTCCCCTCATAGACGCTGCCCGCCAGCATGGGCGCATAGGCCGTCACCGGATCGTCGAGCGAGGCGATATGGCCCTCGGCAACGGCGATGCCGAAGAGCGCGGACAGAAAGCTTTTGGCCACCGACCAGCTTATGCGCCGGTCCTCGGGGCCGGTGCCCCGGTGATAGCTTTCGTGCACGATGCGGCCTTCGTGCAGCACCAGAAGCGAGGTGACGGCGCGGCGCTCGATCCAGTCGGCCACGCCGTCGGGCAGGCTCATCGCCGTGCCCTGCGGCAGGTCCGAGACCGGCCCCGCGCCGCGCGGCACCGGCACGCTGAGAAAGGCGCGGTCCATGTTCGAGAAATTCGAGACGATCCGCCCCTCGTCAAAGAGCGTGTTCACCGCCATGAGGCGCGTGATCTCCTCGCGCTTCCACAGGCCCACGACCAGTGCCGCGAGCACAAGCGCCAGAACGATCCGGATCAGCCATTTCAAACCTGCGCGCATGTTCCGTCCTCCCTGTCGCCCGACAGGAGCCAACGGCGCAGGCAAAATCAAGGGTGACGCGACGGCGTTTCCGGGCAGGGGGGCAGGGACTTCGGCTAGTGTTCGACACCTGATACAACGTGTTCGATACTGCACGGGGAACGTTACTGGCCTGAAGCGAACGGTGGTGGAGTCGCGCGTCGACGGGCCGCGGTGCGGCGATCCAACGTTCGTTTGGCAGCACTTTATCTCGCCAAATCCGAAAAACCTCATGGCACGGCGCAGGTGGCAGCCAAATCGCCGTGCCGGGGGGCGGCCCGGCGATGCGCGGCGGCGCGTTCCGCGCCTTGATTCCGCGCAAGGGGCCTGCGCCCTGAATGCCCCTTCAAGCCGGTTGCGACGTGGCACCCAACCTCATTGCGCAGAATGGCAGGCCGGATCATAATGGGGCAACAAAAGTCAGGTGTCGAACACTAGCGAAACCGGTCCATGAGTTTCCGGAGCGCGCTGCGGGCATCCTCTTCGGGCGCATCCGGCGCGGGCGCGGACTTGGTTTCGGCTTCGGGCCTGGGCCGGGTCTTTTCGGGCTTTGCCGGCGCCATGCGTTGCGCCACTGCGGTCTGAAACCGATCGGGCTTGTCCTTGGCCAGCCACGGCGCGCCCTCGGCGAGGCCGCGCATCAGGTCGTCGAGCCACGCGGCATCCGCCTTGGCAAAATCCTGCAACACATACCCCGCCACCCGGTCCTTGTGCCCCGGATGACCGATGCCAAGGCGCACGCGCTGGAACTCGGCCCCGATATGGGCCGTGATCGAGCGAAGCCCGTTATGGCCCGCGTGCCCGCCGCCGCGCTTGACGCGCAGCTTGGCCGGGGCAAGGTCAAGCTCGTCATGAAAGACGGTCACGCCCTCGGGCGCGATCTTGTAGAAACGCGCGGCCTCTCCGACCGATTGCCCCGAAAGGTTCATGAAGGTCTCGGGCTTGAGCAGGATCACCTTTTCGCCGTCCAGAACGCCCTCGCTCACCTGTCCCTGAAATTTGGCCCGCCACGGACCAAAGCCATGCGCCCCGGCGATGGCATCCACGGCCATGAACCCGATATTGTGGCGGTTGCCCGCATATTTCGCGCCCGGATTGCCAAGCCCGACATAGAGTTGCATTGCCCGCGTCCCCGTTCTTTGATGTGGATGGTCTAGGGGTTTGGCCGCGCGGAATCAACGGCAAGGGGCAGGGCATGGCAGAGTATGAGATCGACGGGCTGCGCCTCGAGGTGCCCGAGGCCCTTCTGAACGAGCGCATCCACGCCAAGCTTGCCTCGGGCGGGTATGAGGCGCACGAGGCGCAGGCCGCCGCGATGCGGCTCAAGCCGCGCCACCGCGTGCTCGAACTCGGGTCTGGCATCGGCTATATCGCCTCGGTCTGCGCGCGGGTGGTGGGGCCGCAGAATGTCACCACGGTCGAGGCCAACCCCGTGATGCTGCCGGTCATCCGCGCCAATCTGGAGCGTAACGGATTTGGCGCGGTGACGCTTGTGCATGGGGCTGTGGGGGGCATGACGGGGGGCGCGGCACCGCTGGCCTTTGACGCCGCGCGCAGCTTCTGGGCCGCGCGCATCGCCGATGAGAGGGCGCGGCCCGAGACACTGGCCGAGGTGCCGCATCTGGGGCTGGGTGATCTTTTGACCCGTGGGCGCCCGCATGTGGTGATCATGGATATCGAGGGGGCCGAGGCGCATCTCTTTGACGCGCCGTGGCCCGAGCATGTGCGCCATGTGATGATGGAGCTGCATCCGGGCCGCTATGGCGACACGGTGATCAAGCGCATCGTCGATTGCATGTCCGCATCCCACCTGACCTACGATCCCGGCCCGTCGCGCGGGCGCATCCTGTGTTTTCGCCGGGTGCGGGGGGAATAGGTGTCCCGCGTCGCGGAATTCAGGGCAGAAGGCGCGCGACGTATCCCGGCAGGGCAAAGGCGGCGCTGTGGACCTCGGGGGTGTAGTAATCCGTGGCGATCCCGGCGGCGTCGAACCGGCCTTGGAGGACGTCAGGCGGCGTGGCCCGCGCCGGGCCATCGGTGCCCCAGCCAAAGGCCATCGGGCCCCCGGCATAGGTGGGAATGGTGGCCAGATAGCAGGTGGCATCGACGAAAAGCGCGCGAAAGGCGCGCATCGTGTTTGTCAGTTCATCCCCTTGCAGGAAGGGCACGCCGTTTTGCGTGACAAGAATGCCGTCAGGCGCCAGCGCGCGCTTGGCATGGCCATAGAACGTGTCGGTAAAGAGCACCTCGCCGGGGCCGACCGGATCGGTCGAATCGACGATGATCACGTCATAGCCGGCCGTGGTCCGGCGGATGAACGCGGCCCCGTCGGCGATGACCAATTCAAGGCGGGGATCGTCAAACGCCCCCGCGCTCAGCATCGGCAGGTATTCCTTCGAGAACTCCACCACGCCCGCGTCGATTTCGACCATGGTGACATGCTCGACCGTTGTGTGGCGCAGGACCTCGCGGGCCATGCCGCCGTCACCGCCGCCGATGATCAGCACGCGGCGCGCCGCGCCATGGGCGAGGATCGGCACATGGGTGAGCATCTCGTGATAGATGAAATTGTCGCCCTCGGTGACCTGCACCACATCATCCAGCGTCAGCACCCGGCCAAAGGTGCCGTTCTCGAACACCTTCAGCCGCTGATGGTCGGTCTCGCTGTCATAAAGCATCTTTCCCACGCGAAGCGATTGCGCGTAGTCGGGATGCAGGGGCTCGCGCAGCCAGCCGCTCATGCCGCGATCCCGGCCTCAAGCACGACACCCTCGCCGCGCAACAGCTCCTTGACGCGGACATCCGAGGTCCCGAAGGCGGCTTTCAGCACGTCCACGGCAAGCCATGGTTTTGCCTCGCCGCACATGAAGACGTCGAACGCGCCATAGCCGATCTCGGGCCAGGTGTGGACCGAGATGTGGCTTTCGGCGAGCACGGCCACGCCCGACACGCCCTGCGGGTTGAATTTGTGGGTGTGGATGTGCAGCAGCGTGGCACCACACGTCTCCACGCAGTCGCGGAAGGCCTTCTGGATACGCGCCTCGTCATCGAGCCCGTGGCCATTCACCACCTCGATGATCAGATGGGTGCCCGCGAACACGGCACCGTCGCGCCGGATGAAATGATCATCGCGGCCCTCGTCCATCACGTCGCGGGGCAAAATGGTGTGGTCGTTCGCGGGGGTGTTCCCGCGTGCGGTGTCTTCCTCTTGGGCGCCTGTCTCCAGACCGATCCCCAGTTGGAAGAGGCTGGCGTCCTTCATGGCGCTCCCCTTCGTTCCAGCAGATTGAATCCAGTCGGTCCCTTAGCGCCCCCCCGGAAGACATCCGAAGTTGGGATCGGTCCCGATCAAGTGAGGGGGCAGATAGGGGCAGGGGACGAGTCGCGCAAGCGGTTTTTGCTGCAACTGCGAGAATTTCATGGAACCGATACCCGATTGTGATGTTCCGGGGGTGCGAAATGTTGGGGTATTATGATACCTAATTTGTAAGACATTGATTTTGTGTCATTATGCTGGAACATTCACCGTTGACGTGCCAAATCTTACGCGTATAACCCGCCCATCACCGGACCGGACCGCGTGCCCGGACCGCCCGAACTGGAACAACAACAAGGTTCTGCCAAAAAATGAAGACGTTTTCCATAAAACCGGCAGATATCGACAAGAAATGGATCCTGATCGACGCCGAAGGCGTGGTTCTGGGCCGTCTCGCCTCGATCATCGCCACGCGCCTTCGCGGCAAGCACAAGGCCACCTTTACCCCGCATATGGACATGGGTGACAATGTCATCGTGATCAATGCCGACAAGGTGCAGCTGACCGGCAACAAGCGCGAGAAGCCCAATTACTGGCATACCGGCCATCCCGGAGGGATCAAGAGCCGCACCACCGGCGAGATCCTCGAGGGCAAGCACCCCGAGCGCGTGGTCACGCAGGCCGTCAAGCGGATGCTGCCCGGCAACCGCCTGTCGCGCACGCAGATGACCAATCTGCGCGTCTATGCCGGCGCCGAGCATCCCCATGAGGCGCAAAGCCCCGAAGTGCTCGATGTGAAATCCATGAACAGCAAGAATACGCGGGTGGCCTACTGATGAGCGACACGATCAAAACCCTCGAAGGTCTCGAATCCGTGGCCGGCGGTGCGAGTGCCGCCGTCGCCATGGCCGCCCCGCGCGAACCCGAGCGCGATGCGCTTGGCCGCGCCTATGCCACCGGCAAGCGCAAGGATGCGGTCGCCCGCGTCTGGATCAAGCCCGGCTCGGGCAAGGTTGTCGTCAACGGCAAGCCGATCAACGAGTATTTCGCGCGCCCCGTGCTCCAGATGATCCTCAAGCAGCCCTTCACCGTGTCGGGCACCGAAGGCCAGTTCGACGTGATGGCGACCGTCAAGGGCGGTGGTCTTTCGGGTCAGGCGGGGGCCGTCAAGCATGGCGTGTCCAAGGCACTTCAGCTTTATGATCCCAGCCTGCGCGCCGCGCTCAAGGCCGCCGGATTCCTCACCCGCGACAGCCGCGTGGTGGAACGCAAGAAATACGGCAAGGCCAAGGCGCGCAAGAGCTTCCAGTTCTCCAAGCGCTGAGCTTTCCGGACAGAAAGAGCACAGGGCCGCCCGTTCGGGTGGCCCTTTTGCGTCTGGCTTAGCCGCGCCCTAGCCAAGGCTTCACGATTGGCAGGTTTCGGTCACGGGTTTCCCGGTCTAGTCTGCCCCGGACGCAGGCGAAGAAGGGCAGCACGATGGAGCGGACGGACACGGTTGTTGTGGGTGGCGGACAGGCGGGGATCGCCATGAGCGAGCATCTCGGACGCCTGGGCATCGCGCATGTGGTGCTCGAGCGTGCCCGCATCGCCGAGCGTTGGCGCTCGGCCCGCTGGGACAGTCTGGTGGCCAATGGCCCGGCCTGGCATGACCGGTTTCCGGGGATGGAATTTCCCGGCCCGTCGGGGGCGTTCCCCGCCAAGGAGCGGGTTGCCGATTACTTCGTCGACTATGCGCGCATGCTGAACGCGCCGATCCGCGAAGGCGTGGAGGTGCGGCGCGTCACGCGCCGCAAGGGCGCGCGCGGTTTCCGGGTCGAGACCTCCGAGGGCGTCATCGAGGCGTTGAACGTGGTCGCCGCCACCGGCCCGTTCCAGCGCCCGGTGATCCCGCCCCTGGTGCCCGAAAGCGCGCCGGTCCACCAACTCCACTCCGCTGACTATCGCAACCCCGATCACCTGCCCGCGGGCGCGGTCCTGGTGGTGGGCGCGGGCTCGTCCGGGGCACAGATCGCCGAAGAGTTGATGGCGGCGGGGCGCAAGGTGTTCCTCTCGGTCGGGCCCCATGGCCGCCCGCCGCGCCGCTATCGCGGGCGCGACAACGTCTGGTGGCTCGGGGTTCTGGGCAAGTGGGACATGGACACCCCCGGCCCCGGCACCGAACACGTGACCATCGCCGTGAGCGGCGCGGGCGGCGGCAGGACCGTCGATTTCCGCCGCCTCGCGCAGCGCGGCATGGTGCTGGTCGGGCGCACCGCTGGCTTTGAGGGGGGCACCATGCGGTTTGATGGCGATCTCAAGCAGACCCTCGATGCGGGCGATGCCGATTACCTCTCGATGCTCGACGCGGCCGATGCCTTTGCCGCCGCCAACGGGCTTGACCTGCCCGAGGAACCCGAGGCGCGGCTCATCCCGGAGGACCCCGATTGCGTGCGCGCGCCGCTCCGAAGCCTCGATCTTGCAGCCGAGGGCGTGGGCACGATCCTGTGGGCCACGGGCTATGGGCTCGATTACGGATGGCTTGACATCGACACGTTCGACGACCGTGGCCGCCCGATCCACAGCCGTGGCGTGAGCCCCGAGCGCGGGCTCTACTTCGTCGGCCTGCCCTGGCAGACGCGGCGCGGCTCGTCCTTTATCTGGGGGGTCTGGCATGATGCCGGATTCATCGCCGACCAGATCGCCATCCAGCGCGGCTACATGGCGCGCCACGACGCCGAGAGCGGCGACATGCGCGACGTCTCCAGCCCGATTTAGCCTGTCGCGTTAGCCCCCGGCGCCTTGCAGGCGCGCTTCGGCGAGGTGCATCGCCTTGCGGAACCGCGGTCCGCCCACCCGCCGGGTGAGCGCGTTGCGACAATGCATCACGGTAAGGTGGTCGCGCTGATCGGTCATGAGGCGGCGCAGCAGGTTGAACAGATAGGGCGTATCCTCGCGCCGCCCCCGCCACAGCCGCGCAAGGCTCAGTTCCGACAGCTTGCCCGCACTCAACTGTGCCAGCAGGCGCGCGATCATCCCCATGCGCGCCAGCCGCTCCTCGATGTCATAGCCCATGTGGCGCGTGCGGAACCGCAAGACGTTGGCGCGGTTGAAAAGCGCCGAATGCATCGCGTCAAGCTCCACCTCGGGGTCGTAGAGCAGCACCGCATTCGCGGCGGCGTCGAGCATGTCGGGCGCATAGCCGTACCGGTCGGTGAAGGAGGTCCGCCGCATGGTCACATAGCGGTCGTCCCATTCGGTCACGCGCGGATCGAGCGTCGCCTGCGGGCGCAGCATCAGCACCCGCGCCCCCGGTGCTGCCACCGAAAACGCCGCCGCTGCATAGCCGCAGGCACCCGCGCCGTAAAAGATCACCTCGTCGTAGCCGTCAAAGAACCCGTCGTCGACGAGCCGGTCGAAATAGCCATAGACACGGGCGTCGCGGAACCATGTCTCGCCCTCGCTCAGAAGGCACAGATGTGACCAGCCAAGCGCCTCCATCATCGTCCAGCCAAGCGGCTGACCGAGGTCCGAGGTCACTTCGAGCCGCTCGAAATTCTCGAAACTCACCAGCAGCACCGGCTTGCGCTCGATCAGCAGGGCGGCGTGCCGCTCACCCAGCGGCTGGCAATAGCCCGCCTCGCCGGCAAGCTCCCCGGCCCGCCCGAGCCAGTCCTGCCAGTCCAGACCGGAAAGATCGGCCTCGAAAATGTCGCTGCTGTCCTGCATCCGCTCGTCGCCCTTCGTGCCGTGTGCCGTGCTGCCTCTGCGGGTCTGTGCCCGTGCTTGCGGCTCAAACTGCCGGTCGAATGGGGCGAAACTTTGGAGAAAGCAGGGGCATTTGCGACCAAGGTGGCAAGCGCGCGCCCTTGACCCGCACGCCCCCGCCATGCAGTCCTGTGCGGGGCAACAGGACAGAGGCGGACCGAGGTGCACAAACCCACATCCATCGACGGCGTGCAGGAGATGCTGGGCGCGCAAGGCTATGTCTGCGGGCGCGCGCTCGGCACGGTGACGTATCTGGCGTTGACGCTTGGCCGCCCGCTCTTTCTGGAGGGCGAGGCGGGCACCGGCAAGACCGAGATTGCCAAGGCGCTCAGCCTTGCCCTCGGCCGACGCCTCATCCGCCTGCAATGCTACGAGGGGCTCGATGCGGCCACGGCCGTCTATGAATGGAACTTTGCCGAGCAGATGATCGCCATCCGCACCGCCGAGGCGGCGGGCGGGGTGGATCGCACCCATCTCAAGAACGAACTCTTCACCGAGGAATTTCTGATCGAGCGTCCGCTTCTTCAGGCCATGCGCCCGCAACCCGGCGGCGCGCCGGTGCTGCTCATCGACGAGATCGACCGCACCGACGAGCCGTTCGAGGCGTTTCTTCTGGAGGCGCTCAGCGACTATCAGGTGACGATCCCCGAGCTTGGCACGATCATCGCCCCCGAGCCGCCCATCGTCATCCTGACCTCGAACCGCACCCGCGAGGTGCATGATGCGCTCAAGCGCCGCTGCCTCTATCATTGGGTCGATTATCCCGATTTCACCCGCGAGATCGAGATCCTGCGCGCCCGCGCGCCGGAGGCCTCCGAGCGCCTCAGCCGCGAGGTGGTGGCCTTCGTCCAGCGCCTGCGCACCGAGGACCTCTTCAAGAAACCCGGTGTGGCCGAGACGATCGACTGGGCCAAATGCCTGCTGGCGCTCGACGTGGTCGCGCTCTCGCCCGAGGTGATCGCCGATACGCTTGGCGCGGTGCTGAAATATCAGGACGACATCGCGCGGTTGCAGGGGTCGGAGACCAAGCGGCTTCTGGACGAGGCGCGCGCGGGGCTGGAGGCGGGATAATGCACTTGGCTGGAAAAACTCTTCTAAGCAAAGCAACAATACTCACAGCGCGTAGTTTAATGGCTTTGTCTACTGCAATAACTATCGTGCTCTGGTTCGACATGGATGTGACGGGATTTACTATTCTTGGGATTGATCCGGGACAAAAACTTGATGAAGGCACAATTAGCGTATTGGTATTTCTTTCCATAAGTCTTGTTGTGAACTGGGTAAGCGATGTGACCTCGAATGGAATGTTCAGTTTGTTTTCTGGAGTGAAGCCAATATCAGAAATGTGCGATATCACGATTGAGCGTTCCTATATCGCACAGATAAAAGAACGTGTTGGTGTTCTGGAGGGGCTTGTGGCAAAATTTCAAGTCGATAATTCGGATGCTGAGCTGATGCGAATTGTCAAGTTAATCAATAGTAACGTGAACGAGATTCTGACGGGCATGGATGAACTTGACAAATCTGGATGGTGGTTCTCTCTTTACGCCCGCTTCTATGTGGTTGGTTGGTATTTAGCAGTTCCACTAGGTATGGCCGCATTCGCTACTTTTCTTTTGTATCATGCCTAAATTGCCCTCTCTCGATCTGCCGGACGATCCCAAACTCACCCATAACATCACCCATTTCGCGCGCGCGCTCAGGGCGGCGGGCCTGCCCGTCGGCCCCGGTCGGGTGATCGACGCGGTGCGCGCGGTGGCCGCCGTGGGCTTCACGAGCCGCGCGGATTTCTTCTATACCCTGCGCGCCTGTCTTGTGACGCGGCCCGAGCATCTGGTTGTTTTCGCGCAAGTGTTCCGGCTCTACTGGCGCGATCCGCGCTATATGGAGCATATGATGGCGATGATGCTGCCCGCTATTCGCGGCGTGCAGGAGGATCGCGCCGCCGCCCCCGCCGAGAAACGCGCCGCCGAGGCGCTGCTGGACGGCGTGGACCGCGCCCCGCCCGAGACCGGCGAGGACGCGCCGGGCGAGGAGGTGGTGATCGAGATCGACGCCACCGCCACCATGTCGCGCGAGGAGCGTCTCCGGCGGCTCGATTTCGAGCAGATGTCCAATGCCGAGATGGCAGAGGCCAAGCGGATGCTGGCGCGCCTCACGCTGCCCGTGCGCCCGCTGCCGTCGCGGCGCGGCATGGCCGATCCGCACGGGTGCCGGCTCGATGCGCGCGCGACGATCCGCGCGGCACTGCGGCGGGGCGGAGAGATGCGCCGCCTGCACCGCAAGGCCCCGCGCGAGCGCTGGCCCAACCTGGTGGTGCTTTGCGATATTTCCGGCTCCATGAGCCAATACAGCCGAATGGTTTTGCATTTTCTCCATGCCGTTGCCAATGCCAAGGGGGCGGGCTGGTCGAAGGTTCATGCCTTCACCTTCGGCACGCGGCTCACGAACATCACCCGGCATCTGGCCACGCGCGACGTGGATGCGGCGCTGGCGGCGGCGGGGCGTGAGGCGCAGGACTGGGAGGGTGGCACGCGCATCGGGGCCTCGCTGCATGCCTTCAACCGCGACTGGTCGCGCCGGGTGATGGGCGCGGGCGCGGTGGTGCTCTTGATCACCGACGGTCTTGACCGCGAGGAGGCGGGGCAGTTGGCACATGAGATGGAGCGGCTGCATCTCTCGGCGCGGCGGCTCATCTGGCTCAACCCGCTTCTGCGGTGGGAGGGGTTCGCCCCCAAGGCGGCAGGCATCCGCGCGATGCTGCCGCATGTGGACGCCTTCCGCGCGGGCCATTCCATCGCCACGCTCGAGGCGCTTGCCGAGGCGCTCTCGCGCGGCGAGGATGGCGGCGAGAAGGCGCGGCTGATGGCCGCGATGGGGGGATGATGGACCGGTTCGACGACATACCCGAGACGGCGCTGGCCTGGCACCGGGCGGGCAAGGGCGCGGCGCTGGCCACCGTGGTCGAGACATGGGGCAGCGCGCCGCGCCGTGTGGGCAGTCAGTTGGCGATTTCCGGCGCGGGCGAGATCGCCGGTTCGGTCTCGGGCGGCTGTGTCGAGGGCGCGGTGGTGGTCGAGGCGCTCGATGCCATGGCGGCGGGCAGGCCGGTGATGCTGCAATACGGCGTCTCGGACGGCGATGCCTTTGCCGTGGGGCTTGCCTGTGGCGGCACGATACGGGTGCTGGTGGAGCCGGTGGGCAGCGTCCTGCCCGAGGCGCTCCTGGCCGATCTGGTGGCGGCGCGGGCGGCGCGCGAGGCCGTGGCCTATGTCACCGGGCCGGCGGGACGCAGGCTGGAGCGGGCGGGTCATGAAGACCGCTTTCGCATGGATCGCTCGGGGTTGCTGGAGGATGGCGAGACGTTTGTCGCCATCCATAACCCGCCTTTGCGCCTGATCGTCGTCGGCGCGGTGCATATCGCGCAAGCCCTGGTGCCGATGGCGCGGACCCTGGGCTATGATCCGGTGGTGATCGACCCGCGCGAGAGCTTTGCCAGCCCGGCGCGCTTTCCCGGCACGCGGCTCATTGCGGACTGGCCCGACGAGGCGGTGGCGGCGCTGGGGTTGGACGGGCGCACGGGCCTTGTCCTGCTGACGCATGATCCCAAGCTTGACGATCCGGCGCTGATGCAGGGTTTGCGCTCGGACGTGTTCTATATCGGCGCGCTCGGCTCGACGCGCACCCATGCCAAGCGGGTGGCGCGGCTGCATGAGGCGGGGTTTTCCGAGGCCGAGATCGCGCGCATCCATGGCCCTGTCGGGCTTGATATCGGGGCGGCGGGACCTGCGGAGATCGCGGTCAGCATCCTCGCCGAGATGACGCGGGTGCTGAGGCGGGGCGGATGAGGTTTGACCCATGAGGTTTGGTCCGGTGCCGGTAGAAGAGGCCGACGGCGCCATTCTCGCCCATTCGGAGCAGGTGGCGTCGGGGCGCTTGCGCAAGGGCGCGGTGTTGGGCGCGGCCGAGATCGCGGCGCTGCGGGCGGCGGGCTACTCGGAAGTGACCGTGGCGCGGCTCGATCCGGGCGATCTGCACGAGGATGCCGCAGCCCTTCAACTGGCGCAGGCGCTGGCCGGGGAGGGTGGGGGCGTGACGCTCTCGGCCCCGTTCACGGGCCGGGTGAACCTCCTTGCGGCGCGCGCGGGCGTGGTCACGCTCGACGCGGGGAGGGTCAACGCGGCCAATGCGGTCGATCCGATGATCACGGTGGCCACGGTCGCTCCCTTTCACCAGATCCGTGCGGGCGGCATGGCGGCCACGGTCAAGATCATCGCCTATGGCGTGGCGGGCGCGCTTGTGGCCCGCGCGGCCGACGCGGCGCGCGGCGCGCTGCGGGTGGCGGCCCCGCGCCATGCCACGGCGAGCCTCATTCTGACCGAGACGGCGGGGGCACCGGCGGCGAAGGGGGCCGAGGCCGTGGCGGCGCGGATCGCGGCGCTGGACATGGACCTGATCGAGACGGTGGTGGTGGCGCATGACGAGGCTCCGCTCGCGCGGGCCATCGCCGCGGCGCGGGGCGAGATCGTGCTTATCCTCACCGCCTCGGCCACATCCGATTCGCGCGATACCGCGCCTGCCGCGCTTTGCCTTGCGGGCGGACGGCTCATCCGCTTCGGGATGCCGGTCGATCCGGGCAACCTGCTCTTTCTGGGCGAGTTCATGGGCAAGCCGGTGATCGGTCTGCCGGGCAGTGCCCGCAGCCCGGTGCTGCACGGGGCCGACTGGGTGCTGGCGCGTGTCGCTTGCGGGCTGCCTTGCGGCGCGGCCGAGATCGCAGGCATGGGGGTGGGGGGGCTTCTCAAGGAGATCCCCACACGCCCGCAGCCCCGGCGCGCCCCGCGCGGCTGAGGCAAAGAACGGGGTTCTCAGAGCGCCGATCCCATGCTTTAGTCGCGGGTGACAGCCGGGACGGGTGCGCTACCCTCCGGTGCAAGTCACGAAATTTAGGGAGGAGCCGATGCCAGAGGTCACCATGACCGTGAACGGCAAGCCAGCGAAGGGCCTGATCGAGGGCCGCACGCTTCTTGTCGATTTTCTGAGAGATACCCTGAACCTGACGGGCACGCATGTGGGCTGCGATACCAGCCAGTGCGGGGCCTGCGTGGTGCATGTGGACGGACGCGCCGTCAAGGCCTGCACCATGTTCGCAGCCGAAGCCGACGGGGCCGAGATCAGGACCATCGAGGGCATGGCCGAACCCGATGGCACGCTGCACCCCATTCAGGCCGCGTTCCGCGAGCATCACGGGCTGCAATGCGGCTTTTGCACGCCCGGCATGGTGATGTCGGCGGCGGCCCTTCTGGCCGAGAACCCAACACCCACGGAGGCCGAGGTGCGGGACTATCTCGAGGGCAATATCTGCCGCTGCACGGGCTATCACAACATCGTCAAGGCGATTTTGGCGGCGTCCGGTCAGGACGTGAGCCGGATCGCGGCGGAATAGGCGATGCAATGGGGGCGCTGCCCCCGCGCCTGCGGCGCTCCCCCGGGATATTTCGGGCAAGATGAAGCGCGGCAGGTTCTGACGGGGGAAGCCCCGGATCATACAGGGAGGATGAGACATGCCGAAAGACGGAGGCATAGGCGCCAGCACCAAGCGGCGCGAGGACGTGCGGTTTCTGACCGGCAACGGCCATTATACCGATGACATCAACCTGCGCGGGCAGGCCTATGTGCATTTCCTGCGCTCGGATGTGGCGCATGGGCGGCTGACATCGGTCGATACCGCTGCTGCCGAGGCGATGCCCGGTGTGCTGCGCATCTTCACCGGCGCGGACTTTGCCGACCTGGGCGGGCTGCCCTGCGGCTGGCAGGTGACGGACCGGTTCGGCGAGGTGATGCAGGAGCCGAAGCATCCGGTGCTGGCCCATGGCAAGGTGCGCCATGTGGGCGATCCCATCGCCGCCGTGGTGGCCGAGACGCGCGAACAGGCGCGCGACGCCGCCGAGGCCATCGTGCTCGATATCGAGGAATTGCCTGCCGTGGTGGACATGAAGGCCGCGCTCAAGGACGGCGCGACCAAGGTGCATGACGATCTGACCTCGAACCTCTGCTATGACTGGGGGTTCGTGGAGGAGAACAAGGGCGCGGTGGACGAGGCGTTCCAGAACGCCGCGCATGTCACCACGCTGGAGCTGGTCAACAACCGCCTTGTCGCCAATCCGATGGAGCCGCGTGTGGCGGTGGGCGATTACAACCGCTCGACCGGCGATCACACGCTTTACACCACCAGCCAGAACCCGCATGTCATCCGGCTGCTGATGGGGGCCTTCGTTCTGGGCATCCCCGAGCACAAGCTGCGCGTGGTGGCCCCCGATGTGGGCGGGGGGTTCGGCTCCAAGATCTACCACTATGCCGAAGAAGCCTTCTGCACCTTTGCCGCCAAGGCGCTGAACCGCCCGGTCAAGTGGACCTCGAGCCGGTCGGAGGCGTTCATGTCCGACGCCCATGGCCGCGACCATGTGACGAAGATCGAACTGGCGCTCGACAAGGACAACAACTTTACCGCCATCCGCACCGAGACTTATGCGAATATGGGCGCGTATCTGTCGACCTTCGCGCCGTCGATCCCGACATGGCTGCATGGCACGCTGATGGCCGGGAACTACAAGACGCCGCATATCTATGTGAACGTCAAGGCGGTGTTCACCAATACCGTGCCGGTCGATGCCTATCGCGGCGCGGGGCGGCCCGAGGCGACCTATCAGCTTGAGCGCGTGATTGACAAGGCGGCGCGCGAATTGGGCGTCGATCCGATCGCGCTGCGCCGCCAGAACTTCATCACCGAGTTTCCCTATGCCACGCCGGTCGCGGTGGAATACGACACCGGCGATTACAACGCCACGATGGACAAGCTCGAGGAGATTGCCGATCTCAAGGGCTTTGCCGCGCGGCGCAAGGAGAGCGAGGCCAAGGGCCGTCTGCGCGGGCTTGGCGTCAACTGTTATATCGAGGCCTGCGGCATCGCGCCGTCGAACCTTGTCGGGCAGTTGGGCGCGCGTGCGGGCCTCTACGAGAGTGCCACGGTGCGCGTCAACGCCACCGGCGGGATCACCGTCATGACCGGCAGCCACAGCCACGGGCAGGGGCACGAGACGAGTTTTGCCCAGGTGATTTCCGAGATGATCGGAATCGACGCCGATCAGGTCGAGATCGTGCATGGCGACACCGCCAATTCGCCGATGGGCATGGGCACCTATGGCTCTCGCAGCCTTGCGGTGGGGGGGTCCGCCATGGTGCGCGCGACCGAGAAGATCATCAACAAGGCGCGCAAGATCGCGGCGCATCTGATGGAGGCCGCCGAGGGCGATATCGAGCTGAAGGATGGCCGGTTCAGCGTCGCGGGCACGGACAAATCCGTGGCCTGGGGCGATGTCACGCTTGCCGCTTACGTGCCGCACAACTACCCGCTGGCGGATCTCGAGCCGGGGCTGGAGGAGACGGCGTTTTACGACCCGTCGAACTTCACCTATCCTGCCGGGGCCTATGCCTGCGAGGTGGAGGTCGATCCCGATACGGGCCGCGTCACCATAGAGCGGTTCTCGGCGGCGGATGATTTCGGCAATGTGGTCAACCCGATGATCGTTTCGGGCCAGGTCCATGGCGGGATCGGGCAGGGGATCGGGCAGGCGCTGCTCGAGGCCTGCGCCTATGACGAGCAGGGGCAGCTTCTGACCGGCAGCTACATGGATTACGCCATGCCGCGCGCCGACGATCTGCCGTTCTTTGCGGTCGATCATTCCTGCCAGACGCCCTGCACCCACAACCCGCTGGGGGTAAAAGGCTGTGGCGAGGCGGGGGCCATCGGCAGCCCGCCTGCGGTGGTCAACGCGGTGGTGGATGCGCTGCGATCGGCGGGCAGGGATATCACCCATATCGACATGCCGCTGACGCCCTCGCGCGTCTGGGCGGCGATGCAGGGCTGAGGCGTGAGGGAAGGGCCGGGGGGCCAGCCCCTCGGCCCCCCGGGATATTTCCGGCCAGAAGAAGCGGCGATGAGGCGCTCTGGCCCATGGGAGGAGAGAGAGATGTATGCATTCGAGATTGACCGGCCGACGTCCCTGGCCGATGCCGTGACGGCGCTGGGGGCCGAGGAGGCGCAGGCGCTGGGGGGCGGGCAGACCCTGATCCCGGCGCTGAAGCAGCGACTGGCGTCACCGGCGCGGCTGGTGGCGCTGTCGGGCGTGGCCGAGATCAAGGGCATCTGCACCGCCGACGATGGCGCGCTCTGCATCGGGGGGGGCACGACCCATGCCGATGTGGCGGCGGGGGCGGGTGCCTATCCGGCGCTGGCGGCACTGGCGGGCAATATCGGCGATCCCGCGGTGCGCAATCGCGGCACCATCGGCGGGAGCCTCGCCAACAACGACCCGTCGGCCTGCTACCCGGCGGCGGTGCTGGCATCGGGGGCGGTGGTGGTGACCACCAACCGGCAGATCGCGGCGGACGACTTCTTTGAGGGGATGTTCACCACCACGCTTGCGGATGGCGAGATCATCACCGAGGTGCGCTTTCCGGTGCCGGAGGTGGCGAGCTATCAGAAGTTCGAGCAACCCGCCTCGCGCTTTGCCCTCGTGGGCGTGTTCGTGGTGAAATATGCCGATGGCGTGCGCGTGGCGGTCACGGGGGCCTCGGAGGAGGGTGTGTTCCGCTGGTCCGAGGCCGAGGCGGCGCTGTCGCGCAGCTTCACGCCCGGTGCCCTCGACGGGCTGAGCCTCTCGGGGGATGGCATGATCGCGGACCTGCACGGGTCGGGCGCGTATCGCGCGCATCTGGTGGGCGTGATGACGCGGCGCGCGGTGGCGGCGGCGCACTGAGCCCGGGCAGATTTCAAACCGGGGCCGCGCCTTGGCAGAGGCGCGGCCCTTTCTATTCCTGTCCCTCCGGCATCAGCACGGTGATCCCCACGGGGGCCGCGCGCGCAAGGTCCTGGTCAAGCGACATCGGAATATATTCCCCCCGTCGCCACAGGCGGGACATGTCGTCGTAATGGCGGCTGAGGAAATGGCCCGATTGCCCGGTGGAGGTGACGAAGACGCTGCTGTCGGGATCGGCGAAGTCATAAACGCCGCGATAGCCTGCGCCATGGACGTTCTGGAACGGGTCCGGCCCGTCACCGCCCCGGGTGCGCCCGCGCAGAAGCGTGTTGTCGCCGCCCGAGGTGGACTGGCGGATATTGACGAAATAGCGCAAGAGCGGCACCTCGCCGAGCACCTGGTGGTCATGGGTGGCCTGGTGCGAGTCGCCCCAGCGCATGCTTTCGAGCGCGCGCCCATAGCGCTCGGTGATCCAGATCAGCGCATCGTCCAGCGCCAGGCGCGCGATGTCGGTGCAGGTCTCGACAGCCGCCGAGTGCCGCACGTCGCACCAGGCAGAGGCGCCGTTCACGTCGCGGAATACCCGCTCGATGAACACGGGGTCGGGGTGGTCGAATTCGCGCGAGAGCGGCCCGAGATCGTCGCGGGTGAGCCGGTCCATCAGCGCGCGCATCCAGGCGGCATAGATCAGGGGTTCGGGCAGGTGTTCGTTCATCTCGCCGTTCCAGTCGGCGAGCAGGCCAAGCGCGCGCTGGCGGAGGCGCTCCTGCGTGCCCTCGGGGGCGGCCTCGCCGGTGAACCACAGGTCCGCGCCGATGAGCGGCAGAAGCGAGCGCGCGGTAAAGCTCACCGTGTCGAGCTGCGCCTCGATGAAGCTGTCGCGGGTGTGCACCTCGCGCCCCTGCATGAGGCGGCGCCAGCGGTGGATGCGCTGCGTATCGCCCCAGTGATGGCTCACATGCATCGGAAAGGGGCGATCCACGATCTTGTTGTTGGTATTGCCAAGAATGCCGCCCGAGGGATCGACAAAGACGGGATTGGCGCTGTCGGGCAGCATCCCCTGCCAGCGGTTCTCCGCCACCCAGCCCCGGCTGGGCATCCGGCCCTGGCTTTCGTGGCGGGCGTCGCGGCGGGGCATGGTGCCGACGAGCTTGAGTGCGATGCTGCGCTCATCGGCCAGCGTCAGGTTCTGCGAGGGAGCAATGTGGAGCGGGGTGCTCTCCAGCGCCTCGGACACGGACCGCGCGCGCATCAGGCGCATCCCGGCAGTCATCGTGGTGTCGCGATCCGAAAGCGCGGTCCACGCAACGGCGGCGACATGGCCCGGCGGTGTGACCTCGGCCAGATCGTAATGGCTGCCGGGCAGGACCGGGCCGTTATCGGTCCAGCGAAGCGTGAGCGTGACCGGATCGGCCCCCTTCACCTCGACGATGGAGCGCGCTGTGCGAAACGGTTTCCAGCCGTCGGGAGTGCGGTATTCATCCGGGTTGTCGGGGTTCACTTCCTCGATGAACACGTCCTGATCGTCGAGATAGGAGGAGGTGAGGCCCCAGCCGAGCCGCGCGCTGCGCCCCGTGAGCACGGCGGGGATGCCGGGGATGGTGCCGCCGATCACGCCGCCCGTCTCAAGCTCCAGCCGCGCCAGATACCAGATCGCGGGGGCGGAAAAGCCCAGATGCGGATCGTTGGCCAGAAGCGTGCCCCCGGTGGCCGAGCGCGACGGGGCCGCGGCCCAGGCATTGGACGCCCCGGCAAGGGCGGGCCGGGGGAAGGGCGAGAGCGGGTCCGTCCCGGCCATCCGCGGCGCGCCCGCCGGTTCGAGACCCGGAAAGAGGCCGGCATATTCCGGCAGGGCCGCAATCCCGCCCCCCGGTGCCAGCGGCACGATATCCTCAAGCCGCTCCGGATCCTCGAGCGCGAGGGCCGCACGTGCGTGCAGCACCTCGCGGCCGAGATGGCCCGACAGTTGCACCGCCATCAACTTGATCAGGGCGATCGAATCCGCCGGCTGCCAGGGCGCGATCGGCGCGTTGAAAAGGAACTGCTCGGGTGCGCCACGCCCCAGAGCCTCGCGGTTGATCTCGGTGAGGCGTGCGTTGACCCCGTCGGAATAGGCCTTGAGCGCGGCCAGCGTCCCGGCATCCTGCGCCGCCACCGAGGCCCGCGCCAGAGTGTAGAGATCGAACCGCCGGAGTGTCGTGTCGATCCTGACCGTGCGCGCGCCGAACACCTCCGAGAGCCGCCCCTGCACGGTGCGGCGCATCATCGTCATCTGCCACAGCCGGTCCTGCGCATGGGCATAGCCCAGACCGAAGAAGATATCGGCGTCGCTCTGCCCGAAGATATGCGGCACATTGGCATTGTCGCGCACGATTTCCACCGGCGCGGTGAGGCCTGTCACGGCGAGCTGCTTGTCGTAATCGGGCAGCGAGCGCGACAGCAGGAGGTAGAGCACGCCCACCGCGATCACCGCCAGAACGACAAGCCCGCCCGCGATACGCAACAGCCATTTGAGGATCACCGGCATGACGGACCTTTCGGAGTTTCTGCTTGCATCCCCGCCGGGGATAGTCAGAAATCCCGCCCGAGACAACGGTAACGCGACAGGAGGAAGACGACATGGCAAAACTGGCATTTCTGGGCCTGGGAGTGATGGGGTATCCGATGGCGGGCCATCTGTCGGCGGCGGGGCACGATGTCTGCGTCTTCAACCGCACGGCGGCCAAGGCGGAAAAATGGGCGGCCCAGCATGGCGGGCGGCACGCGCCGACCCCGCGCGAGGCGGCCGAGGGGGCGGCCTTCGTGATGGCCTGCGTCGGCAATGACGACGATCTGCGCAGCGTCTGCCTCGGTGCGGACGGGGCCTTCGCGGGGATGGGCAAGGGCGCCGTCTTTGTCGATCACACAACGGTTTCGGCCAAGGTGACGCGCGAGATGTATGAGGCGGCCAAGGCGGAGGGTCTCGGTTTTGTCGATGCGCCGGTCTCGGGCGGGCAGGCGGGTGCCGAGAACGGCCAGCTTTCGATCATGTGCGGCGGCGACGAGGCGCAGTATGCCGCCGCCGAGCCGGTGATCACCACCTATGCCAAGCTCTGCCGCCGCATCGGCGAGAGCGGCGCGGGCCAGATGACCAAGATGGCCAACCAGATCGCCATTGCCGGGCTGGTGCAGGGCCTTTCCGAGGCGCTGCATTTCGCCGAGAAGGCCGGGCTTGACGGGCGCGCGGTGGTCGAGGTGATCAGCCAGGGCGCGGCCGGTTCGTGGCAGATGTCGAACCGCTACCAGACCATGCTCGACGATCACTGGACCCACGGTTTCGCGGTGGACTGGATGCGCAAGGACCTGGGTATCTGCCTTGATACCGCCGACGAGGTGGGCGCAAGCCTTCCGGTCACCGCGCTGGTGGATCAGTTCTACAAGGATGTGCAGAAGATGGGCGGCGGGCGCTGGGATACCTCGAGCCTGCTGGCGCGCCTGCGCAAGTTGGGCTGACCGGGCCGGGGGCAGGGCCGCGCCTGCCCCTTCACCGTTCTTGAAATACTCAAGTCCGACGGTCAGGCCGGATGGCTCAGCCGCGCATGCGCGCGCCGTCCGCGTCAAAAAGCGGCTCGGTGATGAGCCGGGCCCCGCGGCGCTGGCCAAGGATCTCGATCTCGGCCTCGAGCCCCGCTTGCGCCATCTCCGCCGGAATGAGCGCCAGAGCGATCGACCTGGCCGCATGGTGCGAATAGCCACCCGACGTGCAGAACCCGCGCACGGTGCCCTCGATCCAGACCGGCTCATAACCGTTCACATCGGCGTCCGTGGCGTCAACCTCGAAGGCCACGAGCCGCCGCGCGGCCCCAATGGCGCGCTCGGCCTCGGCCGGGGCACGCCCGATGAAATCGGTATTCTTGGTCCACGCGATGAAGCGGTCCATGCCCGTCTCGCCGGGGGTGTAGTCGGGCGAGAATTCGCTCAGCCAGGAGCCGAAGAACCGGTCCAGCCGCAGCGACATCATCGCGCGCATCCCGAAGGGGCGCATCCCGTGGTTCTGACCCTCGGACCACAGCACCTGCCAGAGCGCGCGTTGCGCCATCGGGTCGCAATAGATCTCATAGCCCAGATCGCCGGTGTAGCTCACGCGCTGCACGCGGCAATCGACCATGCCCAGGGTCGCGCGGCGCACATCCATGAAGCGCATCTCGCCCAGCGGATTGCGCGTGCAGGCCATCAGCACCTCGCGCGCCTTTGGTCCCGCGATCTGAAACCCGGTGAGGCGGTCCGAGATGTTCTCCACCCGCACGCCCGTCGCCCCGTTCTGCTGAAACCAGCGCATGTGGACCGCCTGCGCGCCGTAGGAGGCGGTCAACTGAAAGGTCTTGTCATCGAGGCAGGACACGGTGAAATCCCCCCATAGCCGCCCCTTGGGCGAGAGCATGGGCGTGAGCGAGAGCCGCCCCGGCTTGGGGATGCGCCCCGCCATGATCCGGTCGAGCCAGTCGCGCGCCCCCGGCCCGGTGACAAGGTATTTGCCGAAATTATGCACCTCGTTGATGCCCACGCCCGCGCGCACGGCGCGCACCTCGCGCGCGGTCGCCTCCCAGGCGTTGGAGCGGCGGAAAGAGGGCGTCTCATACCGCGGCTCGTCCCCTTCTGCGAAGTAATTCACCACCTCCAGCCCGAATTGCGCCCCCCAGACCGCGCCCATGCTGTCAAAGATGTCATACATCGGCGTTTGCCGCAGGGGGCGCGCGGCGGGCAGTTCCTCGTTGGGGTAGCTGACGGAGAATCGTTTCTGATAGTTTTCGATGACTTTCGGGCGGGTATAGCCCGGTCCGATCCAATCGCCGAAGCGGGCGACATCCATCGCGGTCACATCGCGCTCGCACTCACCATGAATCATCCATTGCGCCAGCATCAGCCCCACACCGCCGCCCTGGGAAAACCCCGCCATCACTCCGCAGGCCGACCAATAGCCGCGCAGGCCGGGGATGGGACCCACGAGCGGGTTGCCATCGGGGGCGAAGGTGAAGGGACCGTGAATGACCGATTTGACGCCCGCCTTTTCCAGCACCGGGAAACGGCGATAGGCAAACTCGATGCTGGCCTCGATCTTGTCGAGGTTGTCGGGCAAAAGCTCATGGCCGAAGTCCCATGGCGTGCCGTCCACCGCCCAGGGTTTGCAGGGCTGCTCGTAAAAGCCGATGCAGAGGCCGCGCCCCTCCTGGCGCAGATAGCTTTCGCCGGCGGGGTCCATCACATGCGGGTGTTCGCTGTCGCGCTCGTAGATTTCGGGGATCTCGTCGGTGACGATATATTGATGCTCCATCGGGTGCAGCGGCAGATAGACGCCCGCCATCGCCCCCACCTCGCGCGCCCAGAGGCCACCCGCGTTGACCACGTGCTCGGTGTGTATGGTGCCCTTGTCCGTCACCACATCCCATGTGCCGTCGGGGCGCTGTCTGGTTTCACGGACCATGCAATGGGTCTCGATCTGCGCGCCCCCCATGCGGGCGGCCCTGGCATAGGCGTGGGTGGTGCCCGACGGGTCGAGATGGCCGTCGAGCGGGTCGTAAAGCCCGCCGATGATGCCGTCTATATTGGTCACCGGCGCGATCTGCGCGATCTCTTCGGGGGTGACGATATGGGTGTCGAGGCCCATGTAGCGATGCTTGGCGCGCTCGGCCAGCATCATGTCAAAGCGGTCGCGGTTGTCGGCCAGGGTCACGCCGCCCACATGGTGCAGCCCGCAGGACATGCCGGTGATCTCTTCGAGTTCCTTGTAGAGCCGGATGGTATAGCCCTGAAGGGCTGCCATGTTGGTATCGCCGTTGAGCGTGTGAAACCCCCCCGCCGCGTGCCAGGTGGACCCGGAGGTGAGTTCCGAGCGCTCCAGCAGCATCACGTCCGACCAGCCCAGCTTGGTCAGGTGATAGAGCACCGAACAGCCGACGACACCGCCGCCGATGACGCAAACGCGCGTGGTGGTTTTCATGGACGCCTCCCGAGGATCGTTTCGGCCACACTGGCCACCCGGACGCCGCGCGCATGTCGGTTTGCGACAGGTTCGGTCGTTTTTCTTGGGGGCGGCGCGGTTGCTGTGTCGCGTGTCGGATCATGATGGAAGTCTTCGAATCAGCGAGCCATCTACTGCGTGTGGGTAATACAAAAATGCAATATAAAAACAATCTTTTGGTACCCTGAAGTTGAGTTTCCATCAACTGGAGCGCACCCTTCGGTTGAAAAACTCTTTAGAAACAGAGTGTTGCCACTATATTCATTGATTTAAATCAGAGCAACCAACCGCGATTATGGTAAAATCATGGCAGGTTCGGGGCAGTTTCCCGACCATTCCATCATTGGGGGAAACCATGACAGACAGTAAAGTTTTCAACTACGAGCTTGACGGGTTGAAGTTCAGCGTGACTGTTTTCGAGGAAGGCGGGGTCTTCAAGGCGACAATCACCGTCGAAGAAGGCTATGCCGATTTCAACGCGATATACTGGGGCGACGATGTTGCCGGCAACTCGGATTTCGACGGGTTCGGCGGCAAGGACAAGAGCCTCAACATGAACGGTGCCGAAGGCTCGACCTTCGGGGGAGAGGCCGTTGAATGGGATGGGGCGGAGAAGCTGTCCTCGCCCGGGCTGGGCAAGGAAGGGTATGAGAAAAGCTCCTTCCTCGAGGCAGGCGAGAGCACCACGTTCACGCTTGACGGCCTGACCAGCCTTGACGATGTCGATTTCCTCGGCATCCGGGCGACCAGCACCAGCACGCCGGAAGGCTCGATCAAGACCATCGCGGTGCCGGAAGAGGAACCCGAGGAACCGAATGACGATTTCCCGGAATGGCCGCAGGATATCTCCAACGTCGTTCTGGTGTTTGATCAGAAGGAAGGGGATACGAAACCCACCCCCGATGGCGATGGCTTCTACACCGTCAAGATCGACAACTGGCCGAACGAGGGTGATGATGACCTCGACAACTCGATCGACGATATCCTTGCATATCTTGTTGCAAATGATGAGTTCATCACGGCGGACAGCGATCTTCTGGGCGTGGTGATCAAGGGCGGCAATCAGGCGGCGACCGAGTTCTTTGCCTTTGGGGACAACAACACCAATGGCACGGAGGCCGATGATCTTCCTGAGGGGATCGGGTTCGCCCTGCCAGACGAAAACGTTCCAGGTGGCGGAACGAGCGCGAATGTCCAGCCGACCAACGCGATCGATAAGACATATCTTTACACTGATGTGTTCGGGCTCACTGATGTGCCCGAAACGACTGATGTGTTCGACTTTGTCTGATATGGCATGTGCCTAGCGCGACGAAAGGGGCGGGCGACCGCCCCTTTTTGCGGCGCCTGTGCCGGATCACGCCTCGTCTGATTTGGGCGGTGGTGCCGCAGCGGCCTCTTTCGCGGCCTTGAACTTCTGAAGCTTCTCGACCAGCAGCGCCCGCGCCTTGGCATTGGCGCGGCGCACGCGGAAGGCCGTCAGGAAGGCCTCTTCGGCGGTTTGAGAGCTTTCGGCCAGCACCTTGGCGATGACGCCAAAGAGGTCTTCGTCGCCCGTCACCTCGATCGCCTTGAGCACGTCCCGGGCCAGTTCGTCGGCCATGTCCTCGGTGATGCCCATGGCGCGGCCCTCAGCGTGTGGTTTCGGTCAGGCGGCGTTTGACATAGCCGGTCACGCTGTCGATCATCGTCTCCATGTGCGGCTCCTTGAAGAAGTGATCGGCACCCTCGATTTCCTGATGGGTGATGGTGATGCCGTGCTGTTCCTGCAACTTGCCCACCAATGAGGCCGTGTCGGCCGGCGGTGCCACCCGGTCGCCGGTGCCGTTGATGATGAGGCCGGAGGCGGGGCAGGGCGCGAGGAACGAAAAATCATACATGTTGGCGGGTGGCGCCACCGAGATGAACCCCGTCACCTCCGGACGCCGCATCAGAAGCTGCATCCCGATCCACGCGCCAAACGAAAACCCCGCCACCCAGCAATGCTTGGAATTGGCGTTCATGGATTGCAGGTAATCGAGCGCCGAGGCGGCATCGGACAATTCGCCCAGACCCTGATCGTATTCGCCCTGGCTGCGCCCCACGCCGCGGAAATTGAACCGCAGCACGGTAAAGCCCATGTTGTAGAACGCATAATGCAGGTTGTAGACCACCTTGTTGTTCATCGTGCCGCCGAATTGCGGATGCGGATGCAGCACGATGGCAATCGGCGCATCGCGGTCGCGCTGCGGATGGTAACGGCCTTCCAGACGGCCCTCGGGGCCGGCAAATATAACCTCTGGCATGTGCTACTGTCCTTCTTGCGCGCGCGGGCGATCGGTATGATGCATTCGCTCTCGCATCCCTGGGCGTGGTTCGGATATGATCGGTCCCGGACCGGTCCGATTGCAGATAAGCCCTGTATCGGCCAAGGTCAATCGGTGACGGTCGGGGGAGAAGGCCATGAAACTCAGCACAAAGGGGCGCTATGCGATGGTGGCGCTGGTCGATATCGCGCTTCAGCCTTCGGGCAGCGTGGTCACGCTGAGCGAGGTGTCGCGGCGACAGGACATTTCTCTGCCCTATCTCGAGCAGCTTTTCGTCAAGCTGCGGCGCGCCGATCTGGTGATCTCGGTGCGCGGGCCGGGGGGCGGCTACCGGCTGGCGCGGCCCGCCTCCGAGATCCGCGTCTCCGATGTGCTGGCGGCGGTGGATGAGACGGTGGATGCGATGCACAAGGGGGCGGGGGCCTCGGGCGGGGCGAGCGGAAGCCGCGCGCAATCGCTGTCAAACCGTCTCTGGGAGGGGCTGAGCGCGCATGTCTATGTTTTCCTGCACCAGACCCGGCTGAGCGATGTGGCCGGCAACACGCTGGCCCCCTGTCCGGCGGTGCCGCACCTCTTCTCGCTGGTTGACGACGAGTAGCGCGCGTTCTCTGTTAGGCCTGAACCGGGCAGAAAGGCAGCATCGTGGCCAGTCTCAACCGCATCGTCATGCAGAAGGCCACGCGGCGCTGGCTCTCGGCGCTGGACCCCGAAAGCATGGATGCCGCTGAAATCTCGGGCAAGTTCGGGCGGCGCTTCGAGTTTCGCAGCTATACCCGCTACCGCTATCCGCGCCACGACATCTGCAAGGGCCCGTTCACCGACGAGGCGGGCCGGGTGGCGCAATATGACATCATCCTCGCCAATCAGGTCTGGGAGCATCTCGACCGGCCCTATGCCGCCACGCAGAACGTGCGCGCCATGCTGCGCGAGGGGGGGTGGTTCTGGCTCGCCGTGCCGTTCTTCATCCCGTATCACGGCGACCCGGTGGATTGCTCGCGCTGGTCGGCGCGGGGGCTGAAGAACCTGCTCATCGAGGCCGGTTTCGCCGAGGCCAACATCACAGCCCGCCAATGGGGCAACCGCGCCGCCGCGCGGCGCAACCTCGAGGACATCTGGCCGCCGGCGCATCATCCCGAAACCGATGACCTGACCGACGATCCGCAATTTCCAATCTGCGCCTGGGCGATCGCGCAGAAATAGCATCGCGGATCCAGGGCCAGTCATCCTCGGGACTGATCCGAAGATATCTTGCCCCCTTGCCGTCATCCTCAGGCTCGACCCGAGGATCTCCTGCCGAGCGGAGATCCCCCGCCTGCGCGGGGATGACGGGGGCGGGCAGGCGCGGCGCCTCGTTTCTGCGCGTTCATGCTTCGTTCACAATTTCGGCTTGGACGACTCGCCCCACTCCTCTATGTCAGGACGGGTGGCAAGGGGGCTCTCATGGCCGAACTCAAGACGATCTCCGTGCGCGGCGCGCGCGAGCACAATCTCAAGAACATCGACGTGGATATTCCGCGGGACCAACTCGTTGTGATCACCGGTCTTTCCGGCTCTGGCAAGTCCTCGCTCGCCTTTGACACGATCTATGCCGAGGGGCAGCGGCGCTATGTCGAATCGCTCAGCGCCTATGCTCGGCAGTTCCTCGACATGATGGAAAAGCCGGATGTGGACCACATCAGCGGGTTGTCGCCAGCGATTTCCATCGAGCAGAAGACGACCTCGAAGAACCCCCGCTCCACCGTGGGCACCGTCACCGAGATCTACGACTATATGCGCCTGCTCTTTGCCCGCGTCGGCACGCCCTATTCGCCCGCCACCGGCCTGCCCATCGAGGCGCAGCAGGTGCAGGATATGGTGGACCGGGTGATGGCGATGGAGGAGGGCACGCGCGCCTATCTTCTGGCCCCCATCGTGCGCGACCGGAAAGGCGAATATCGCAAGGAATTTCTGGACCTGCGCAAGCAGGGGTTTCAGCGGGTCAAGGTCAACGGGGCGTTTCACGAGCTCGACGAGCCGCCCGTTCTGGACAAGAAATTCCGCCACGATATCGACGTGGTGGTAGATCGGATCGTGGTGAAAGAGGGGCTGGAGACGCGGCTTGCCGACAGTTTCCGCACCGCGCTCGATCTGGCGCAGGGCATCGCCGTTCTGGAAACCGCCCCGCGCGAGGGAGAGCCGGAGCGGATCACGTTTTCCGAGAATTTCGCCTGTCCGGTCAGCGGCTTCACCATTCCCGAGATCGAGCCGCGGCTCTTTTCCTTCAACGCGCCCTTCGGGGCCTGCCCCGATTGCGGCGGGCTGGGGGCGGAGCTTTTCTTTGACGAGCGTCTGGTCGTCCCCGACGAGGCGCTCAAACTGACCGACGGGGCCATCGCGCCCTGGCGCAAGGGTAAATCGCCCTACTTCACCCAGACGATCAACTCGTTGGCAAAGCATTACGAATTCGACAAGGCGACCGCATGGCGCGACCTGCCCGCCCATGTGAAACAGGTGTTCCTGCATGGCTCTGGCGAGGAGGAGATCACCTTTCGCTATGACGAGGGGGGCCGCGTCTATCAGGTTGCGCGCAGCTTCGAAGGGGTGATCCCCAACATGGAACGGCGTTACCGCGAGACGGATTCGGCCTGGATCCGCGAGGAATTCGAGCGCTACCAGAATAACCGCCCCTGTGGCACCTGCGAGGGCTACCGCCTGCGCCCCGAAGCGCTGGCGGTGCGCATCGCGGGCCTGCATGTGGGGCAGGTTGTGCAGATGTCGATCCGCGAGGCGCATGACTGGTGCGCGACGGTGCCCGCGCACCTCAGCAACCAGAAAAACGAGATCGCGCGGGCGATTCTGAAGGAAATCCGCGAGCGGCTGGGCTTTCTGGTCAATGTGGGCCTCGATTACCTCACGCTGTCGCGCAACGCGGGCACGCTCTCGGGCGGCGAGAGCCAGCGTATCCGGCTGGCCAGCCAGATCGGGTCCGGCCTCACCGGCGTGCTTTACGTGCTCGATGAACCCTCGATCGGCCTGCATCAGCGCGACAACGGGCGGCTTTTGCAGACGCTGCGCAATCTGCGCGATCAGGGCAATACGGTGATCGTGGTGGAGCATGACGAAGAGGCGATCCGCACCGCCGACTATGTCTTTGACATCGGCCCCGGCGCAGGCGTGCATGGCGGGCGCGTGGTGAGCCATGGCACGCCCGAGGCGGTGGCGGCCGATCCGGCGTCATTGACCGGGCAATACCTGTCGGGCACGCGCGAGATCGCGGTGCCCGAGATGCGGCGCAAGGGAAACAAGAAAAAACTTATTGTTGTCAATGCGACAGGGAACAATCTTAAAGCAGTTACCGCCGAGTTTCCTCTGGGCAAATTCGTCTGCGTGACGGGCGTGTCGGGCGGGGGCAAGTCAACGCTGACCATCGAGACGCTGTTCAAGACCGCGTCGATGCGATTGAACGGCGCGCGGCAGACGCCCGCACCCTGCGAGACGATCAAGGGGCTGGAGCATCTCGACAAGGTGATCGATATCGACCAACGCCCCATTGGCCGAACTCCTCGTTCGAATCCAGCCACTTACACCGGGGCCTTCACCCCGATCCGCGACTGGTTCGCCGGTCTGCCCGAGGCCAAGGCGCGCGGCTACAAGCCGGGGCGATTCAGCTTCAACGTCAAGGGCGGGCGCTGCGAGGCGTGCCAGGGCGACGGATTGATCAAGATCGAGATGCATTTCCTGCCCGATGTCTACGTGGAATGCGAGACCTGCAAGGGCGCGCGCTATAACCGGGAGACGCTGGAAATAAGGTTCAAGGGCAAGAGCATAGCGGACGTTCTTGATATGACCGTGGAAGAGGCGCAGGGATTTTTTCAGGCCGTGCCGTCGATCCGCGAGAAGATGGATGCGCTGATGCGTGTGGGGCTTGGCTATATCAAGGTGGGCCAGCAGGCGACGACGCTTTCGGGCGGCGAGGCGCAGCGGGTGAAGCTGTCAAAGGAGTTGAGCAAACGCGCCACGGGCCGCACGCTGTATATCCTCGACGAGCCGACCACGGGTCTGCATTTCGAGGATGTGAAGAAGCTGCTCGAGGTGCTGCACGAACTGGTCGATCAGGGCAATTCGGTGGTGGTGATCGAGCACAATCTCGATGTCATCAAGACCGCCGATCATATCATCGACATCGGCCCCGAGGGTGGTGACGGCGGCGGTGAGATCGTGGCCGAGGGCACGCCCGAAGAGGTGGCGGAAGAACCCCGCAGCCATACCGGGCACTACCTCAAGGAGATACTGGCCGCGCGGCGGGTGGCGGCGGAGTAAGACGCCAGTCTGAACCCCGCCGTCATCCTCCGGCTCGACCGGAGGATCCCGTGCGGCGAGAGACCCTCGGATCAGGTCCGAGGGTGACGCTGCTTGTCAGTCACTTCTTCATCGGGCAGGTGCTCAGCCCAAGGATCGAATAGAGCGGGCAAGAGGACATCAGCCCCGTGACCAGCGGCACGACGCCAATGAGGTAGAGCCAGCTATAGGCCCCGTCCCGGTTGAGAAAGAAGCCGGCCAGCAGCGCGAGGCCGAGGAGAATGCGCAGCGCGCGGTCGGTGGTGCCAACGTTTTTGCGGAGCATGATACTGCCTTTCAAAGCGACCGGACGACAAGCCCGGCTTCATGGCACCATGATCGCATATCGCTCTGCGCGGTTCGGTGATCCTGTCACCAAGGCTCACTTGAAATTGCGGCTGTCCTTCAATTGATCCCAGGCCCAGACCACCTGTTGCAACTGCTCTTCCTGGCTGCGGTCGCCGCCGTTGATATCGGGGTGCAGCACCTTGATGAGCGATTTGTAGGCCTGGCGAAGCTCGGCCTTGGTCCAGCTGTCGGCGGCCTCGAGGATTTCGATCGCGCGGCGTTCGGTCGGCGGCAGCTTGCGCCCGCCGCCCTGCTTGCGGCCGGGATTGCGGGTGGCGTTGTTCCCCAGAACCTGATGCGGGTCCTCGATGCCAAGCCGCGCCCAGGCGCGCGCCTCGGGGTCGGTGAAGCGGCGCGTCTCGCGTTCCCAGACCTTGTCGCGCGACATCTGCGCGTTCAGCTCTGCCTCGGTGGTGCCTTCGAAGAAGTTCCATTTCAGGTTGTATTCGCGCACATGCTCCTGACAGAACCAGAGATAGTCGTCGAGCACGTCCGGCGATTTCGGCGCGCGGTAAAGCCCCGCCTCCTGGCAGCCCGGATGTTCGCACACGCGGGTCGAGGTTTCGGACGCCCCCGACATGCCCCGCCGCCCGCGCGGATTCTTGCGCTTGGCCGACGACACCGACATATCGAAACCGAAAGGATCAGTCTTGGACATTGGCAAACCTCAACGAGTCAGGGCGCAGAGTGTATGCCAAAACGCGCCGATGAGAAGGGGGGCAGGCGAAAAAATCGGTGATATTCTGATGACAAATCCGCCATGCGGCGCCGGGCACGCGCGCGCAAGCGGTTCGAATCACGATGAAAACAGGCGTCGGTCAGTCGGCCCGGAGCACCGGGCGAAGGCTTGAGGCCGCATCCTCGGGCGGCAGGGCCGCCCGCGCCTCGGGCACGGGCGATTGCAGGGGCGCGCGGGGGACGACGTCGCGCGAGAAGACCAGCACCGAGCGATAGACCGTGGCGGTCGAGGTCAGCCCCTGACGTTCCTCACTGGGCAGGATGTCGCTGCGCAGATAGGTCCAGCCCTCGCGCGCCATCTCGTTGAGCACATCCTCCAGCCCGAGCGCGAAACGGCCCTCGGGCGTCTTGACGCCCGGGGCCTTGCGCCCGCGCGTGGGCGCGGGGATGACACGGTATTCGCAGCGCGGCAGGGTCACGGGTGCCGCGCGTTCATTTCGGGCCGGGGCCGATGACCATGATCATCTGTCGGCCTTCCATCTTGGGCATGTTCTCGACCCGGCCCACCTCCTTGACATCGTCGGCGATGCGCTCGAGCAATTCGCGCCCGAGATGCTGATGCGCCATCTCGCGGCCGCGAAAGCGCAGGGTGATCTTCACCTTGTCGCCGCCTTCAAGAAACTTCAGAACATTGCGCATTTTCACGTCATAATCATGCGTGTCGGTGCCGGGGCGGAACTTGACCTCCTTGACCTCGATGATCTTCTGCTTCTTGCGGGCCTCGGCCTCGCGCTTCTGGGTTTCGTATTTGTATTTGCCGAAATCCATGATCTTGCAGACCGGCGGCGTGGCACTGGGAGAGATTTCCACCAGGTCCAGCCCGGCCTCTTCGGCCATTTCCAGCGCGCGTTGCGGGGTCACGACCCCGACATTCTCGCCATCGGCGCCAATCAGGCGGATTTCATCGCCGCGGATACGTTCATTGACGCGGGGGCCGGTTTCGCGCGTGGGGGGCGCATTGTGGGGTCTGCGGGCTATGGCTTTGGTCCTTCGATAGTTGATTTTGCCGGTGTATTCAGGCTGGGCACGGTAAACGCGGGGGCGCGGGCTTTCAAGCGGCAAAATCGGCGGGAGCGGGCCGAAATCAGGGCTTTTTCCCCTTGCGGCTTTTCCCCGGGGGGGCCATCTGTCACACCGGATTGTGAACGGGGGCGTTTTAGGCGCTTTCCCGGCATGGACAGGAGTATGGGTGATGAAAAATCTGATATGGGTCGTTGTTGCGGTCGTGGTGCTGGGGGGCGGCTACATGCTCGTCACCGGCAAGTCGGTCAATGAGGTGGTCGAGAGCGTGACCGAGACCACGCCGGAGGTCGAGGCACCTGCGGCACTGGAAGAGGCCGCGACCGCAGCGGGCGAGGCGGTGGAAGCCGCACAGGACGCCGCAAGCGAGGCTGCGGGGGCCGTGGCCGAGGCCGCAGAAGGGGCCGCAGAAGGGGTTGCAGACGCCGCGACCGAGGCGGTCGGGGCGGCACAGGAGGCCGCGAGCGAGGCCGCGAGCGCCGTGGCCGATACCGCCAATGAAGCCGCCGAGGCGGCGCAGGAGGCTGCGACCGGCGCGGCGGACACGGCTTCCGAGACCGCGACCGAAGCCGCGGAGGCCGCGACCGATGCGGCGTCTGACGCGGTGGATGCCGCGACCGACACGGCGACCGATGCGGCGGATGCCGCCACGGATGCGGCCGATCAGGCGACCGAGAGTGCGACCGAGGCCGCACAAGAGGCGGTGACCGACAGCCTTCCCTCTGCGGAAGAGCAAGCGGCCGCGCAGGCCGCGGCAGAGGTCCCCGAGGCGCTGACCGTGGGCGGGTTCGACCTCGAGCAGGCGCGTAGCCTGATCGAGGGCGCGGGACTTGGTTCGATGCAGGAAACCATGCTTATCGAAGGCATCCGGGCGGCGCAGAACAATCCCGATCTGCTCAAATCCGCGCTTGAGGCGGCCCGCACGGCGCTTGGCTACTGAGCAAGGCCGCTGACACGAAAAAGCCCGCGCAAGGCGATCCTTGTGCGGGCTTTTTCATGCGACGTCATCCTCCGGCTTGGCCGGAGGATCTCCTTGAACGAAAGACCGTCGGGCAACCAGAGACCCTCGGATCAAGTCCGAGGGTGACGGGCGTTTGTGGTCGGCGTCATCCTCCGGCCTGACCGGAGGATCTCTTGCAACAGGAGGCCCTCGGGTCACGTCCGAGGGCGCCATGTTGCCTCAGTCGAGGAACGCCTTTTCCACCACATATTCCCGAGGGGCCGAATTCGCGCCCTCGCGCAGGCCGTAGCCTTCGAGCATGTCCTTGATTTCAAGGTTGAAGGCGAGGTTGCCGCAGACCATGGCGCGGTCGGTTTCCGGCGAAAGCGGGGCCACGCCGAGATCGGCGAACACCTCGCCCTTGCGCATGAGGTCCGTGATGCGGCCCATCTTGGGGCTCTCCTCGCGCGTCGTGGTCGGGTAATAGCGTAGTTTGTCGGCAAAGCCCTCGCCGATCAACTCCTCCAGCATTTCGTCGCTGCGGATGTTGTCGATCAACTCCTTGCCATAGGTCAGCTCGCCCACCTCTCGGCAGGTATGGGTCAGGATCACCTCGTCGTAATCCTCATAGGTCTGCGGGTCGCGCAGCAGCGAGGCGAAGGGGGCGATCCCGGTGCCGGTGGCAAAGAACCAGATCCGCTTGCCCGGCAGGAGCGCATCATGCACCAGCGTGCCCACGGGTTTCGGGCGCAGGATGATCTCGTCACCGGGTTGGATATGTTGCAGGCGAGAGGTCAACGGACCATCCTGCACCTTGATCGAGTAGAATTCCAGTTCGTCATCCCAGGAGGGCGAGGCTATGGAATAGGCGCGCAGGAGCGGCTTTTCGCGGCCGGTCTTCTCGTCCTCTGACATGAGACCGATCATCACGAACTCACCCGAGCGAAAGCGCAGGCTCGTTGGCCGCGTCACCCGGAAGGCAAAGAGCCGGTCGGTGTAGTGTGTCACCCGCGTCACCGTCTGCGCGTCGGGCAGGGCGAGGGTTTTCGGCGCTTTTGCGGTGGCTTGTGTCACGGCGGTCATCTCGTTCATGGTGTCAACTGCCGGTCCATTAAACCGACATCCTCTTTTAATCTTTGACCTAGGTCAGGGGAAGGCGATTATCAGCCGCGCAACCGCGCCTGATAGTCATGCGCTTGCCAGTCGCTGCGCGACAGCCACTGAGCCTCGGGCTGGCGCGCTGCGAGATCGTCGGAAATCTCGACCTCGTCAAACCCGGCGCGCCGCGCCATGGCGTATTGATCGGCGATCACGTGACCATAGGCGCGCAGCCGTCCCTTGTAGCCCATGAGCCGCAATTGCCGCGCGATGGTAAAGCCGCGCCCGTCGGCGACGCTCGGGAAATGCACCTTGATCATCTGCACCTCGGGCAGACGTCCGGCCAGTTCCAGCGGATCGGCGCTGGCGGGCAGAGTGATGCCGACGCCGCGGCGCGCCTCTTCCAGGGGCACGATGGGGGTGGTCCAGGTGTCGGGGCCAAAGCCCGCGTCGGTGACGATGATGGTCATGCGGAAACTCCTCTACGCACCATTTTGCCGTTCGCGAAATGGATGCCACATTCGGTCT
This sequence comes from Roseovarius sp. MBR-6, assembly GCF_040547525.1. Taxonomy (NCBI): domain Bacteria; kingdom Pseudomonadati; phylum Pseudomonadota; class Alphaproteobacteria; order Rhodobacterales; family Roseobacteraceae; genus Roseovarius; species Roseovarius sp. MBR-6. Next base: position 77,791 of record NZ_JBEPPW010000001.1, read on the forward strand.
TGTCCTGATCGCGCCAGCGGCCGGCGCGGGGGTCTTCATCTGCGCGCACCGGGGTGGTGCAGGGCATGCAGCCAATGGACGGATAGCCCTTGCTGATCAGCGGATGCCGGGGCAGGCGGTTTTCCTCCATGTAGGTTCGGATATCCTCGCGCGCCCAATGCGCCAGCGGGTTGACCTTGAGGCGCCCGGTGCTCTCCTCGACCTCGAAGAACTGAAGCGTGGCGCGGGTGCCCGCCTGATAGCGTTTGCGCCCGGTGATCCATCCGTCAAAGCCGCTCAGGGCGCGCAGCAAAGGCCGGGTCTTGCGCAGGGCACAGCAGGCATCGGTATCGCGCTGATGCAGCGTGTCGTCGGGGTCTTCGCCGCGCAGATCGGCGGGGGCGGCGCGGATGATGCGCAGGTCGCGCAGATTGAGACGCTCGGCCAGCTCCTGCTGATAGACCAGCGTTTCGGCAAAGAGCATCTCGGTGTCGATGAAAATCACCGGCGTCGTGGCGCGCGTGACCGAGACCATGTGCAAGAGCACGACCGACTCGGCCCCGAAGCTGGAGACGAGCGCGAGGTGGCCCGCCTCCGGGTCGCGCAGCGCGTGCTCCAGCACCGAGATCGCCGAATGGTGGCGATAGCGGTCATTGAGCGCGGCAACCCGGCCATGGAGGTCACTCGGCGGCATGGGCGCGCGCCTCCCCGTCGTAGAGCGCGGATTTGAACGGCTCCATCCCGAGGCGATTATAGGCCTCGAGAAAGGTCTCCTCGGGTCCTTCACGCAGGTCGAGATAGGCGAAGATCAGACGCTCCACCGCCGGCACGATCTCGTCATAGGCAAAGCCCGGCCCGGTGCGGGTGCCGATGGCCGTGGTCTCGGACGCATCGCCGCCAAGGGTGATCTGGTAATTCTCCACCCCCGCCCGGTCGAGGCCGAGAATGCCGATATGGCCGACATGGTGATGACCGCAGGCGTTGATGCAGCCCGAGATCTTGATCTGGAGATGGCCCACCTCATGCTCGATCTTGAGCTCTTCAAGCCTTGTAGCGATGCCTTGGGCCACGGGGATGGAGCGGGCGGTGGCCAGCGCGCAGTAATCCATGCCGGGGCAGGCGATGATATCCGAGGCCAGCCCGATATTGGCCGTGCCCAGCCCCGCCTCGCGCAGCGCCGCATAGACGACAGGAATATCGGCGAGCGCCACATGCGGCAGAACGAGGTTCTGCGCGTGGCTCACGCGGATGTCGTTGTGGCCGTAGCGCTCGGCAAGGTCGGCGACGAGGCGCATCTGCTCGGCCGAGGCGTCGCCGGGCGTTGCCCCGTGTGCCTTGAGGCTGATGGAGACGATGCCGTGATCGGCGTGTCTGTGCGGCGTCACGTTGGTATCGGCCCAGGCGCGAAACACCGGATCGGTGTCACGCGCGGAATAATAGGCGGCCGCGTCGCGTTCGGGCAGGGTGGGGGTGACAAAGCGCGCGCGGATATCGGCAAGCCAGTCCTGATCCACGCCCGAGAACACGGCGCGTCGCTGCGGAAAGAGCGTCTCGACCTCATCGCGGAACGTGTCGAGGCCGTTCTCGAACACGGTGATCTTGATGCGTGCCTTGTACTTGTTGTCGCGCCGACCCATGCGGTTATAGGTGGCCAGCACCGCCTCCAGATAGGGCAAGAGGTCCGCCTCGGGCAGGAAATCGCGCAGGAGGCGGGCCACCATGGGCGTGCGGCCCATGCCGCCGCCGACCCAGACCTGATAGCCGCGCGCGCCGTCGCGCTCGACGATGCGCAGCCCGATATCGTGGCTTTTCATCACCGCGCGGTCGGCCTCGGACGCGATCACGGCGATCTTGAACTTGCGGGGCAGGAACTGGAATTCGGGGTGGTCGGTGGACCATTGCCGGATCAACTCTGCCACGGGGCGCGGATCGGTCAACTCGTCCGGCGCAGCCCCCGCAAAGTGATCCGAGGTGACGTTGCGGATGGTGTTGCCGGAGGTCTGGATGGCGTGCATCCCCACCTTTGCGAGCGCGTCGAGCATGTCGGGCACATCGCTCAGTTTCGGCCAGTTATACTGGATATTGGTGCGGGTGGTGAAATGGCCATAGCCCTTGTCCCACAGCTCGGCCAGATAGGCCAGTTGCCGCAGCTTGGCGGGATCGAGAGAGCCATAGGGGATCGCCACGCGCAGCATGTAGGCATGGAGTTGCAGGTAAAGCCCGTTCATCAGGCGCAGCGGACGGAACTCGTCTTCGGTGAGGCTTCCGTCGATGCGCCGCTCGACCTGGGCGCGGAACTGTCGGTTGCGCTCGGCGAGAAAGGCGGTGTCGAAATCGGTGTAGTGATACATGGGTCGCTCCTGCGCGGGTCGCGTGGGTCAGGCGTGGGACAGTCCTTCGGACTGCTTGCCATGAAAGAGGTTCGAGGGGCCCTTGCGGCGGAAATCCTCGCGGAAATGGGCGGGTTCCGGGCCGCTCTCGCCGGGGCGCATGTCGGCCAGATAGGCGCCGACGATTTCACCGGTGCGCGCCTGCGCCTGCAAAAGCCGATAGTCGGCATCGGCCTCGTCGATCAGCAATTCGGCCTCCGAGAGGTGCCGCGTCCAGCGGTCATCGGCGGTGAGATAGACCACGTCGCCCTCGATCAGGGCATTGGCGGTCACGACCTTGGGGGTGAATTCGCGGGCCATGTCAGGCAAGCTCCTGTTGTGTCTGTGACATCCGGGCCTCGGCCGCGCGGGGGCTGAGACCGAGAAAGGTGAGCGCCGGGCCGGTGAGGGCGGCGGCCTTGAGGTCGGCAGGCAAGCATCCCAGCGTGGTGGCAATGACGCGTTGATCGGGGCGGGCGGCGTTCTCGACCACGGTCACGGGCGTGGCGCGGTCCGCCCCGTGCATGATCAGGCGGCCCTGGATGAAGCGCGCGGATTTCTTGCCCATGTAGATCGCGGCCACTTCGCCGGGGCGCGCCAGCGTGCGCCAGTCGTGATCGGCAAAGCCTGCCATGTCGTGGCCGGTCAGAAAGCGCACGGCGGCGTTGCGCCCGCGTCTGGTCAGGCTCTGGCCGATGGCGGCGGCGGCAGCAGAGGCCGCCGTGATGCCCGGCACGATCTCATAGGGCAGGCCTGCGGCCTCGACCGCCTCGATTTCCTCGTCAAGCCGGCCGAACACGACCGGATCGCCGCCCTTGAGCCGCACCACGGTCGCCCCGGTGAGTGCGTGCCCCACGATCATCGCATTGATCGCCTCCTGCGGGGTGGAGGGGCCGAACCCCTCCTTGCCCGCCGCGATGAGGTGCGCACCCGGCCGGGCAAGTGCGAGTATATCCGCATTGACCAACCGGTCATGGATCACCACATCCGCCGCCGCGAGAAGACGCAGCGCCTTCACGGTCAGCAGATCGGCGTCGCCGGGGCCTGCGCCGACAAAGGCGACAGGGGCGGTCGGGGGTGTGGTGGCGGGCATGGCGGCAGCGTGTCCGGGGTTGTTTGACTTCCTCTTCAATATAGGAAATATTCCCGGCTAAAGGCCATATGCGGCGCTTAATAAGGATGTTTATTCCGTATTCGACCGCAAGGTGGCAAGGCTTCCCTCGATTGGAGGAAATTTGGAATGCCCGTCCGCATCGACGATCTCGACCGGAAAATCCTTGCGCAACTGCAAGAGGATGCCGGACAATCGCTTGACGATATCGCGCGCAATGTCGGCTCCTCCAAGACGCCGGTCTGGAATCGCATCCGCAAGCTGCGTGAGGCGGGCGTGATCCGGCAGCAGACCTGCCTGCTCGATGCCGAGGCCCTTGGGCTGGAGGCCTGTTTCTTCGTGCTGATCCGCACCTCGGAACATGAGGCCGCCTGGCAGGCGCGGTTTCTGGAGACCCTGAACAAGCGCCCCGAGGTGATGGAAGCGCATCGGCTGGCGGGCGATATCGACTATATCCTCAAGGTGCGCGTGGCCAATGCGCGCGCCTATGACGTGTTCTATCAGGCGCTGATCGCGGAGGTGAAGATCCACAACGTCACCGCGCTATTGTCGATGGAAGAGATCAAATCGACCACGATGCTGCCGGTCTGAGCGGGCAGGGGGCGCTGCCCCCGCCGGCCCTGCGGGCCGACTCCCCCGGAGTATTTCCGGAACAGTGAAGCCTCAGGTGGCCCCGAGGGCGGCGATGATCGGGGAAAACGCTTCTGCCGTGAGGCTTGCGCCGCCGACAAGCGCGCCATCGACCTCTGCAATGGCGAAGATCTCGGCGGCGTTGGCCGGCTTCACCGAGCCGCCATAGAGCAGGCGCAGGGTGCCCGCCTCCTCTGCGCCGAGACGGTCGGTCAGGACCGCGCGCAGCACGCCATGCACCTCGGCGATCTGCGCGCTGCTGGGCGTGAGCCCGGTGCCGATGGCCCAGACCGGCTCGTAGGCGATCACGGCATTGGCGGCGTTGGCGGTCTCGGGCAGCGAGGCGCGCAATTGCTCGGTCACGACGGCGAGGGTCTGCGCGGCTTCGCGCTCGGCCAGGGTCTCCCCAAGGCAGATCACCGCGATGAGGCCCGCAGCATGGGCGGCGCGCGCCTTCTGCGCGACAAGCGCGCTGGTTTCCCCGTGATCGGCGCGGCGCTCGGAATGACCGAGAATGACCGCGCGCGCACCCGCATCGGCCAGCATCGGGGCGGAGATGTCACCGGTATGCGCGCCCGAGGGGGACGGGTGACAATCCTGCGCGCCGAGCATGAGGGCGCTCTGCGCGGCAATCGACGCCGCCCGGGCCAGAAGTGTCGCGGGCGGGCAAATCAGGATATCGACAGAGGGGGCGGGATGCGCGGCGGCGAGTGCGGCGATCTCGGCCAGGCTGTCCCCGGTGCCGTTCATCTTCCAGTTTCCGGCAGCCATCTTTCGCATATTCGGATTACCTTTGCGTGCCTTGCGGGGCGCTTCTCACTGTTGGGCGAACTTGATCGACTCACCGCACCCGCACGCCTCGGTCACGTTCGGATTGTTGAAAACGAAGCCCGATTCGAGCAGGGCGTTCTTGTAATCGATCTGGGTGCCGAAGAGGAACATCTGGGCCATCGGGGCGATGAGCACACGCGCGCCGTCCTGCTCGACCACCTCGTCATGGGGATCGACCTCCGAAACATATTCCATGGTGTATTCCATGCCGGCGCATCCGCCCTTCTTGATGCCGAGACGCAGGCCCTTGGCCCCGTCGCGTGCCATCAGCCGCGTGATCTGCGAGACCGCCGCCGGGGTCAGGGTTACGGCTTGTCTTCCGGGAATTCCGAACATGAGCTTTGCCCTTCAGGTTATTGGTTTTCTACATGAAACCCAGCTCTAGCCGGGCCTCGTCGCTCATCATGTCCATGCCCCATTGCGGCTCCCATGTCAGGTGCACATCGACCTGTTTGACGCCCGCCAGAGGCTCTACCGCGTCGGCGACCCAGCCGGGCATCTCGCCGGCGACGGGGCAGCCCGGCGCGGTCAGCGTCATGGTGATGCTGACCGCGTTCTCGGGGGTTATGTCGATGGTGTAGATCAGCCCGAGATCGTAGATATTGACGGGGATTTCAGGGTCATAGACGCCACGGCAGGCCTCGACGACCTGCTCGTAGAGCGGGTGATCCGTGGTGGAGGGGGCGATGAGCGGGGCCCCTTCGAGAGGTTCGGCTGCGGTCATGCTGATTGTCCTGCGCTTATTCCGACCAAAGATATAAGATTTATCCGGCCTCGCGTCCAGTGGCACGCGGCTCACGCCGGTGTGCGCGACGCGAAAGCCTCATCCGGCGGTCTTGCGCCGTCGCACCGGGGCGGGGCGAACGCGCGCTTCGATCATGTCGTATAGCGCACCCGCGATGTTCTTGGAGGTGGCCCCCTCGATCCCCTCGAAGCCCGGAGAGGAATTCACCTCGAGCACCTTCGGCCCCGAATCGGCGCGCAGGAGATCGACCCCCGCGAGGCCGAGGTCAAAGACCCGCGCGGCACGCAGCGCGGTTTCACGCTCGGCCTTGGTGATGCGCACCGATCTGGCCGAGCCGCCGCGATGCAGGTTGGAGCGGAAATCGCCCTCGGCCCCGGTGCGCTTCATCGACGCCACCACGCGGCCGCCGATGACAAGGCAGCGGATATCCTCGCCCGCCGCCTCCTTGACGAAATCCTGCACGAGAAAATTGGCCTTGAGCCCGCGAAAGGCGTCGATCACCGACTCGGCGGCCTTCTTGGTCTCGGCCAGCACCACGCCCTTGCCTTGCGTTGATTCGAGCAGCTTGACGATCAGCGGCGCGGTGCCGACAAGGCCGATGAGGTTGCCGGTATCCTTGGGCGAGGCGGCAAAGGCGGTGTTGGGCATCCCCACCCGCGCGCGCGCCATGAGTTGATGCGCATAGAGCTTGTCGCGGCTGGCGGTGATACCCGCCGAGGGGTTCACGCAAAAGGTGCCGATGGTCTCGAACTGGCGGATCACGGCGGCACCGTAAGCGGTGATCGAGGCGCCGATACGCGGGATCACGGCGTCATAGCGCGGCAGTCGCTTGCCGTCGTAATGCACCTCGGGCGCGAGCGCGTTGATCGCCATGTAACAGCGCGTTGTGTCGATCACCTCGACCGAATGGCCGCGCGCCTCGCCCTCTTCGACAAGACGGCGGGTGGAGAAATTGTTCTCGCGCGAGAGCACGGCGATGCGCAGCGCGCGCTTGGGCTGGACGCTGCGCATTTTCGAGGTGTGGTAGACATCGTAGCTGAGTTCGGGTTGCAGGAAGCGATCGGTGGCGACGATCGAGATATGATCCTTGAGCGCCTGCCGCCCGAGCAGCATCCGGCTCGCCATGGTGGAGCGGTTGGTCAGCGTGATCTCGATGGGCCAGTGATCGCCGTTCACCGACAGCGTGCTCTGGATCACATACCGCAATTCGCGCTCGCCATTGGAGGAGGCCACTTCGCGCCGGTCGATGATCAGCGCCGAGCACGGAATCACCAGATCGTCGCGCCCCGGGATCGGGTGGACGGTAAAGCGCACCTTGGGGCGCGCCGAGGGACCGAAGGTCTCGATGTCGAAGGCATGAAGCGCGGAGGTGCGCGCGCCGGTATCAACCTTGGCCTTGATCGCGGGCACGCCAAGCTCAGGCAGCGAAATCCATTCCTCCCAGCCGAATTGCAGCGGCTGGGGTGCGGTGTCGTCGGTCATGGCCTTGCTCCTGTCCGGGCGCGCGCGCAGGACATAGCCGCGATAGGGTCAGGCCCGCAAGGGCGGGTTACTTGTTGATATCCTCACGGATCACGCGGGTCTGGTCGTCGGGGCGGCGCAGGGCGCGGCGCAGCACGATCCAGGAGAGGAGCGAGAAGAGCACGAAGATCGCCAGCAGGGCCGAGAGGCCAAGATCGAGCGGCAAGAGCACGAGCAGTGCCACCAGCGCGGCACCACAGGCAAAGCCCAGGAGGACAAAGCCGGGCAGCACCGTTTCGAGAATGGCGAGGAGGAGCGCCGCCGCTGCCCAGACCCACCAGACCTGCCAGAGCGCGCCCATCAGCCACGCCCTTTCAGCATCTGGAAGGCATTGCCGAAGGCCTCGACCGCGTTGGCGGGCAGAACGATGGTCTGGTTGCCCGAACCGCGCGCCATGGCGTCAAGCGCCTCGACCTGCTTGAGAGCCACCTGGTATTGCGCCGCCGCAAGGCCGTTCTCGGCGATGGCTTGTGCCACCACGCCGGTGGCATAGGCCTCGGCATCGGCGGCGATGCGGCGGGCCTTGGCTTGCTGCTCGGCGGCGTAAAGCTCGGCATCGGCCTGCAATTCGACCGCGCGTTTCGTGCCCTCGGCCTCGGTCACCTGCGCGCGGCGCGCGCGCTCGGCGTTGAGCTGTTGCAGCATGGCCGCGCGGGTGGCCGCGTCGAGATTGACATCGAGGATCTCGGCGCGGGTCACCTCGATGCCCCAGTCATCGACGGCGTTTTCCACCAGCGATTTGATCTTGGTGATGAGTTGCGAGCGGTTGGACTGAACCTCGTCGAGGTCCATCTGGCCGATCTCGGCGCGCACGATCCCCGCCACGGTGGTGGCGATGGCCCCGTCCACCTCGCGGATGCGGTAGACGGTCTTTTCGGGTTGCAGGATGCGGTAGAAGACCGAGGTTTCCACCTGCACCAGCACGTTGTCGCGGGTGATCGCGTCCTGGCTCGCGTTGGGCAACTGGCGCTCCAGGATCGAGATGCGATGCGCCACCTTGTCGAGGAATGGCACGATCAGGTTGATGCCGGGGCCAAGCACCTTGTGCAGCTTGCCGAAGCGTTCGACCACGTATTGCTCGGATTGCGGCACGATCTGAAGGCCGCGTGTGATGATCAGCAGCCCGAAGATCGCAAGGAGGACCCAGAGGATATTGGCGGAAATCAGCTCGAAAATCATGTCTTCGGTCATGGTCTGGCCTTTGAATGTCGTGGCAAGGGGTATTCCGCGTCAGGGTAAACCCCTTTAAGGGAGGGCAAAAGCCGAAAAGAGGGTCGGGCGATGGGGTTTGGATTTCAGGTGGCGGCGCGCGACGGGGCGGCGCGGACGGGGGCGATCACCACGCCGCGCGGGCAGATCCGCACGCCCGCCTTCATGCCGGTGGGCACGGCCGCCACCGTCAAGGGTATGCTGCCCGAAAGCGTGGCCGCGACGGGCGCGGATATCCTTCTGGGCAATACCTATCACCTGATGCTGCGCCCCGGCGCGGAGCGGGTGGCGCGGCTGGGCGGTCTGCATCGCTTCATGAACTGGGAGCGGCCGATCCTGACGGATTCGGGCGGCTTCCAGGTGATGAGCCTTGCCGGGCTGCGCAAGCTGAGCGAGGAGGGCGTGACATTCCAGAGCCATGTGGACGGCTCGCGCCACATGCTGAGCCCGGAACGCTCGATGGAGATCCAGCGGCTTCTGGGCTCGGACATCGTGATGTGTTTCGATGAATGTCCTGCGCTTCCTGCCTCGGATGCGGAGGTGGCGCGCGCCATGAGGCTCTCGATGCGGTGGGCGGAACGCTCGAAGGCGGCCTTTGGGGACCGGCCCGGCCATGCGCTCTTTGGCATCATGCAGGGCGGCGTGACGCGCGACTTGCGCGAGGAGAGCGCGGCGGCGCTGCGCGCCATCGGTTTCGACGGCTATGCCATCGGCGGTCTGGCCGTGGGCGAGGGGCAGGAGGCGATGTTTTCGGTGCTCGATTACGCCTGCGATCTCTTGCCCGAGGACCGGCCGCGCTACCTGATGGGGGTGGGCAAGCCCGACGATATCGTGGGCGCGGTCAAGCGCGGCGTCGACATGATGGATTGCGTGCTGCCGTCGCGCTCTGGCCGGACCGGGCAGGCCTGGACGCGCCACGGGCAGATCAACCTCAAGAACGCGCGCCACGCCGACGATCCGCGCCCGCTCGATGAGGCCTGCACCTGCCCCGCCTGCCGGGGCTATAGCCGCGCCTATTTGCATCATGTCTACCGCGCGGGCGAGATGATCGCGGGGATGCTGCTGACATGGCACAACCTGCATTATTATCAGGACATCATGGCGGGGATGCGGGCGGCGATTGCCGAAGGCCGCTTTGCGGCCTGGGAGGCGGAATTTCACGCGGGCCGCGCCGAGGGCGATATTGCGCCGCTGTGAGGGGGGAGGACGGGCGCTCGCGCGGCTCGGTGCATCATGTGCCACGCGCCGTTCATCCCGCCCGCAGTCGCGCCCCTCGCTGTCAAGGGGCGGGCGTTGTGCATTCCTGTGGGGGTGGCTGTGAGGGAGCAGGGCTTTGTGCTGTCGGGTCCGGGGCATATCTCTGATCCGACCGACAACAGCATCCTCAAGGAGCATCCCCCATGTCCGACACCCTGTTTTCCCCCATCCGGGTCGGCACCCTCGACCTGCCCAACCGGATCGTCATGGCCCCGCTCACGCGCAACCGCGCCGATGATGTGAGCGGCGAGGTGGGTGATTTGCAGGCCGAGTATTACGCGCAGCGCGCCAGTGCGGGCCTCATCATCACCGAGGCCACGCAGATCAGCCCCGAGGGCAAGGGCTACATCGCCACCCCCGGTATCCACAGCGCCGAGCAGGTCGCGGCGTGGCAGGGCGTGACCGAGGCGGTGCATGCGAAAGGCGGGCGCATCGTCATGCAGCTTTGGCATGTCGGGCGCATCAGCCATGTCTCCTTGCAGCCCGGCGGGCAGGCCCCGGTGGCCCCGTCGGCGATTGCCGCCAAGGCGCAGACCTTTACCCCCAAGGGGTTCGAGGACACATCGACCCCGCGCGCGCTGCGCGAGGACGAGATGCCGCGCATCGTGGCCGATTACGTGCAGGCCGCGCGCAACGCCAAGGCGGCCGGGTTCGACGGGATCGAGTTGCACGCGGCCAATGGCTACCTGCTCGATCAGTTCCTCAAGGACGGGCCGAACCGGCGCGAGGATGGCTATGGCGGGCCGGTCGAGAACCGCGCGCGACTGCTCTTCGAGGTGCTGGATGGGCTGGAAACGGTCTGGGCACCGGGGCGGATCGGCATTCGCCTCTCGCCGTGGTCGGGGTTCAACGATGCCGTGGACAGCGACCCCGATGCCACCTTCGGCTGGGTGGTGGAGCGGCTGAACGGGCGCGGGCTGGCCTATCTGCACCTCATCGAGGGCAGCACCGGCGGCGCGCGCGAGGGCGGCTTTGACGCGCTGCGCGCCAAATGGCAGGGGGTCTACATGGCCAATAACGATTATGACCGCGATCTGGCGATGGCGCGTGTCGGGTCGGGCAAGGTCGATCTGGTGGCCTTTGGGCGGCCCTATATCGCCAATCCCGATCTGGCAGAGCGGCTGGCGGCCAACGCGCCCCTGAACGAGGGCGATCAGGCCACCTATTATGGCGGCGGGGCCGAGGGCTATACCGATTACCCCACGCTTGAGGCGGTCTGAGCGGAGGCCCATGGACGCCAACGCGCCGCCCCCTTTTGGGGGGCGGCTTTTTTTCATGCCGTGTCGAGAGCCATGGCTGTGGTATCCCGCTCTTCGGGCCCTCTCAGCGCTGGGTGAGCCGTTCCAACAGGCCGCGCCGGGGCGCGGGCGTCCAGTTCACATCGCGGCTCGCAAAGAAGCGGCGCACCTCGGGTTGCAGGAAGCCCTTGCCGGTCGCGTTCTGAAGGATGTCGAACGATCCTGCATAGTTCAACTCGATCAGGACCGGCCCTGTCGGGGTAATGGCGATGTCGGTGGATTGATAGGGAATCGCGCCGAAAACGCGCACCGCTTCGTCGTGCATCGCGCGCACCTCGTCCCAGAAGGGCAGTTGCAGGCCGAGCAATCCGGGCCGGTCGGGATGATCGGGCAGGGCCGCCGTGACCGGGCCGTCATGTCCGGCCACCCGGTTGATTTGTCCGGTCTCGGGGTCGATGCCGCAGGCGAGATTTTCCTTGCGCCAGTAAGCGCAGGTCACATTGCCCGCGCGCGGCAGCTTGAGCGCGGCCATCGGGGCCTCGACCCGGTCGCCGGTGATGAACGCGGGCAGACGCACCGAGGGCACACCGGAGCAGAAGGGCGCGAGGCTTGCATGGTTCTCGATGCGCTCCTGGATCAGATAGCAGGTGGTGCCGAAGATCGTGTCGATGGCCTGCGCCCATGTCACCGGCGCGCGCCCGCTGACCGTGAGATGGGTGTCGGTCGCCGCCTCGATGACGAGCGCGCCGCGACCGATCATGCCGTCCAGCGTCTTGGCGAAGAGGCTTGCCGGAGGGTGTCCGAGAACAAGTTCGCGGAGCGCCTCGGGCGTGGTGATGCGCGTGACGCCGGGATAGAGCCGGGCCGAGTGGAGGTCGATCACGCCAAGGGTGCGCGGCATGGCGATGCCGGCGGAGGCGAGGATCGTCTGCATCATGAACTTGTCTTCGGTTGCCGCCCACCAGGTGCGGGAGTTCACGCTGTGCGATATCGGCCAGTTGGTATTGGCCCCGACGAAGCGATCCGCTGTGTCGCCCGGATGCATCGCCTTGTCCCAGAGCTGGTGGTTGACGTAATCGGTGATTTCGATGCCGCGCCCCGACCTGGCGTGGCGCATGTAGTCCCGGCCCAGATGCAGGGGCGACAGCCCGCTGCGTTTGGCCGCAAAGGTGAGGAATTCCCCTACTGATTTCGGCTTCTGGCCTTCGGACCATATCTTGTGGTCGATGGCCGTCGCGCTGGTGTCTGCGGTCAGGTCTGCGCTGTGTTTTGTCATTTCATGCCCCGTCGTTTCTTGATCTTGTCGTGTGTCCTGATCTTCCGATCTGCCTCTGGCTGCTGATCAGACCGCAAAACTGTGGCCATTTTATGGATGCAATCCGGTCAGCGGGTTTTTTGCGACGGAATGGGCGGCGCGCGGCGTATCAGCTTGCAGATGCGGGTCACAGGACTGCGTCGCAAGAGTATCAAATCGGACCCTGAAGGAGGGATCACCATGAAAAAGACCGTTCTCATGACTGGGCTTGCAATGGCCATCGGCCTTGGCGCGCTGAGCGAGGTGCGAGCGCAAGGCACGGAGCAAGGTGCGAGGGAAGGCATGATGGGCCAGGGCATGATGGGCATGGGCGACATGGCCACGCGCTTCGAGGGGGCCGATACCGATGGTGACGGGCAACTCAGCCGCGATGAGATCGTCGCCCGCATGACCGAGCGCGCCACCGCACAGGTGGCCACCCGCGCCGACCGGATGATCGAGCATCATGACGGTGACGGCGACGGCATGGTCAGCATCGAGGAATTGCAGGCCGGGCCGATGTCGCGCATGTTCGAGCGGCTCGATGCCGATGGCGACGGGGCCATATCGTCCGAGGAATTCGCCAAGATGCGCGAGATGCGCCAGATGATGCAGGGCGGGCAACACGGCATGGGCGGTCATGGCAAGGGCGGTTACGGCGACGGGATGCGCAGCCATCACGGCAAGGGCGACCGGCAGGGCGGTTATCGCGGTCATGGCATGGGCCAGGGCGAGCAGGGGCCGGTGATCCACCACCACTATTACTACAACCGCTGATGCGGTGCCGGCCCGCCCGCCGCTTGTGGCGGTGGCGGGCCGGATGTAGCCTCGCGCGATGGCCATGCCCTTTGACGACCCCGATACCACGCCCGACGAGGCGCTGCTTGCGGCCTTTGCCGCGGGCGACCGGACGGCGGCGCGGGTGCTGACGATGCGGTTGACACCGCGCGTGCTGGCCCATGCCTACCGCCTTCTGGGCAACCGGGCCGAGGCCGAGGAAGTGGCGCAGGAGGCGATGCTGCGGCTCTGGCGGCAGGCGCCCGACTGGCGCGCGGGCGAGGCGAAGGTCACGACCTGGCTTTACCGCGTGACCGCCAATCTGTGCATAGACCGGCGGCGGCGGGCGCGGGGTGGCTCCGTGCCGCTCGATGCGGTGCCCGAGCCGCCCGACCCTCAGCCGGGGGTGGCCGAACGGATGCAGATGCGCACCCGCGCAGAGGCGTTGCAGGCCGCGTTGAACGATCTGCCCGAGCGGCAGCGACAGGCGGTGGTGCTGCGCCATATCGAGGGGCTGGCCAATCCCGAGATCGCCGGGATCATGGGGGCCAGTGTCGAGGCGGTCGAGAGCCTGACCACGCGCGGACGGCGGGCGCTGGCGGCGGCGCTCGGCACGAGAAAAGAGGAATTGGGCTATGCCGATGAGCGATGACAGGCACGAGGATGCGCGGCTCGAGACGTTTTTCGAGGCGGCGCGCGGGACCCCGCCCGAGCCGTCAGCGGCGCTGATGGCGGCGGTTCTGCGCGCGGCCGAAGGGGTGCAGCCCGCCGCGCCCCGTGCATCGCTGGTGGCGCGGCTGCGCGAGGCGTTCGGCGGCTGGCCCGCGCTCGCGGGGCTGGCCACGGCGGCGGCGGCGGGGGTCTGGATCGGCACGGCACTGCCCGAGGCGGTTATCGGCGCGGCGGAAGCGGCGTATCTGGTCGATGTCGCGCCGGAACTGGCGTTCGATCTGGCGGGGGATTTCTGATGGCGACAGAGCGGAACAACGGCCTGTCAGGAGGCTTGCGGGCGGTGCTGGTGGTGTCGCTGGCGCTCAACCTTGCGGTGGCGGGCATCGCGGCGGGCTGGTGGCTGCGCCATGGCGGGGCGCATCACGGGCACCATCCGGCGCGGCTCGACATGGCGGGCGGGCCTTTGAGCCGCGCGCTGAGCGAGGGCGACCGGCGCGAAATCGCGCGCGGGATGCGCGAGGCCATGCGCGCGCAAGGCGGGTCGCGCGGCGCGCTGCGCGAGAGCATGACGGCGCTGGTGGCCGATCTGCGCACCGAGCCGTTCGATGCCGGAAAGGTCGCCGCCCGGCTGGCCGAACAGCGCGCCGTCTTTGCCGCGCGCTTCGAGATGGGACAGGCGGCGCTTGTCGGGCATCTCGACGCCATGAGCGTGTCCGAGCGCGCCGCCTATGCCGACCGGCTGGAAGCCGAGATCGCCGCTTATGGCGCGCGGCGGCGGAACTGAGCGGTGCGTGCGCCTTACCGCGTCGTGTCATCAGCCCAGCTTCCGATACTTAGGTGCGCAGCTTGAGCAGTTCCTCTATCGCCTCCTGCCGTCCGTCGCCGATATAGGTGTCGTATTCGGGATGCCCGAAGATATGGGCGTAATAGATCTGATGGCGATAGGGCAGGAAATCCTGATGGATCAGGTTCTGGTTGAGGTGGATGCGCACCCCCTCCTGTGTGGCGTTCCATTCGGATATGGCGCGCAACTGCCCGTTATGCGTGCCATACATTTCCAGCTCAGAGCCCAGCACATCGTCGAAATACATGAACAGACGCGGCAGGAAATGCTCGGGCTTCTCGGCTGCCTGCTCGAAAATGCGCAGGCTTTCGCGGGTCGAGCTGTAGTAATCGGTATCGTTGAACATGACCCCGATGGGCGCGGGCCGATGCGTGTCGAGAAAGCCCGCGATCGTCTCGCGGATGTCGCCGATCACCAGTTGCGCCTGCGGCACGCGCAGGCGCAACGCAGGCTGATCCATCCGGTATTGCTGCGCGGCGAACCAGTAGGGCAGGTCGAACGGTCCTTCGGGCGCGGGCATCCCTGTGCCGGTGTCAAAGCCGTAGCAATCGATCCCGACGCCGGTCACGCACTCGACCTCGCGGGCGAATTCGCACATGTAGGCCAGCCCGTTCCCGCCCGCCACGCCGAATTCGATGGCCGAAATCCGGTCATGCCCCAGCCGCTTGGCAAGGCGTGCGGCATTGAGCATGCACCAGGCGTAATGCGGGCGATCGACGGCGAGCATATCGACCTGGAAATCGAGCGAATATTTCATGCGCTGCGCGGTTTGCCTGATCAGCCATCGCGCCAAGGCCCCCCACACCGAGTTGCGAAACTCGCGGGAGTAGAGCAGCTTCGAAATCACAGCTTTCATGGCGGCGTGTCCTTGTTGACGAGTGATCAATACACGGTCCATGCGGCTGGTTTGGGACCATCCTCGGAGAGACTGTGACGGGTCTCGGACATAAGCGCAAGTCCGGCCGCTACGGCGGAGTTGGCTCTCGCGGGGTCAGGCTTTTTGGACTCCGGGCGAATTGGTGCCTTGCGGTGTCCGCGACGCGCAGGCATTTTGGGGCAAATCGGGCGTGTGCGGTTGAAAAGTCTCGCAGTTTGCACCAGTTTAACCGTCTGACAGGATCCGATGCCGCCGCCGCTTGGCGGGGCAGCACCGGTTTGCTACTATAAGGATAGATCATGCAAGACCCCCTCAACGCCTCCTACCCGGTGCTGCCGCTGCGCGATATCGTGGTGTTTCCGCACATGATCGTGCCGCTTTTCGTGGGGCGCGAGAAATCCGTGCGCGCGCTGGAAGAGGTGATGGCCGACGACAAGCAGATCCTGCTGTCGAGCCAGATCGACCCTGCCGATGACGATCCCGAGACCGATGGCATCTTTCGCGTCGGCGTGCTGGCCAATGTGCTGCAACTGCTGAAGCTGCCCGATGGCACCGTAAAGGTGCTGGTGGAGGGTGTGCGCCGCGTGCGGATCGTCGAATATATCGGCAATGACGCCTATTTCGAGGCCCGCGCCGAGGCGCTTGACGAGATGCCGGGCGATCCGACCACGGTGACGGCGCTCTTGCGCACGGTGGGCGAGGAATTCGCGCGTTACGCCAAGATCCGCAAGAACATCCCCGACGAGGCGCTCGCGGCCGTAAGCGAGGCCGAGGATGCAGCCAAGCTCGCCGATCTCGTGTCGGGCCATCTTGGCCTCGATGTCGAACGCAAGCAGGAGCTTCTGGAAACGCTGAGCGTGAGTGAGCGGCTCGAGAAGGTTTACGGCCTGATGCAGGGCGAGATGAGCGTCTTGCAGGTCGAGAAGAAGATCAAGACGCGCGTGAAATCCCAGATGGAGCGCACGCAGCGCGAATATTACCTCAATGAGCAGATGAAGGCCATTCAGCGCGAGCTTGGCGATGGCGAGGAGGGCGCAGGCGAGATCGCCGAACTGGAAGAGCGTATCGCCGCGACGAAACTGAGCAAGGAAGCCGCCGAAAAGGCGCAGGCGGAACTCAAAAAGCTCAAGAGCATGAGCCCGATGAGTGCAGAGGCCACCGTCGTGCGCAACTATCTCGACTGGATGCTGTCGATCCCGTGGGGTGTCACGAGCCGCACCAAGAAGGACCTGCACAAGGCACAGGAGGTCCTCGATGCCGATCATTACGGGCTTGAGAAGGTCAAGGAGCGGATCGTCGAATATCTGGCGGTGCAGCAGCGCAGCAAGAAGCTGAAAGGCCCGATCATGTGCCTTGTCGGCCCGCCGGGCGTGGGCAAGACCAGCCTCGGGAAATCCGTGGCGCGGGCGACGGGGCGCGAATTCATCCGCATCTCCCTGGGCGGCGTGCGTGACGAAAGCGAGATCCGCGGCCACCGCCGGACCTATATCGGCTCCATGCCCGGCAAGATCATTCAGGCGCTGAAGAAGGCCAAGACCACGAATCCGCTCATCCTTCTCGATGAAATCGACAAGATGGGGCAGGATTTCCGGGGTGATCCGGCAAGCGCCATGCTCGAGGTGCTGGACCCGGAACAGAACTCGACTTTCATCGATCACTATCTCGAGGTGGAATATGACCTCTCGAACGTGATGTTCCTGACCACGGCCAACAGCTACAACATGCCGGGGCCGCTCCTTGACCGGATGGAGATCATTCCGCTGGCGGGCTATACCGAGGATGAAAAGCGCGAGATCGCCAAACAGCACCTGCTCGAGAAGCAGGTGAAGAACAACGGCCTGAAAAAGGGCGAGTTCGAGCTGACCGATGCGGCGCTCACCGACATCATCCGCTATTACACCCGCGAGGCGGGCGTGCGGAACCTTGAACGCGAGATTGCCAAGATCGCGCGCAAGGCGGTGACGAAGATCATCCGCAAGGAGGCCGAGAGCGTGACCGTGACGCCCGAAAACCTCAACGATTTCCTTGGCGTGCGCAAGTTCAAGTTCGGGCTGGCCGAGGAGAGTGATCAGGTGGGCGTGGTTACCGGGCTTGCCTATACCTCGGTGGGGGGCGAGCTTTTGAACATCGAGGCGCTGCGCCTGCCCGGCAAGGGCCGGATGAAGACCACCGGCAAGCTGGGCGACGTGATGAAGGAATCGATCGATGCCGCGTCAAGCTATGTCCGCTCCATCGCGCCCGAAATCGGGGTGAAGCCGCCCAAGTTCGAGAAGTGGGATATCCACGTCCACGTCCCCGAGGGGGCGACGCCCAAGGACGGCCCCTCGGCGGGGCTGGCAATGGTGACCTCCATCGTGTCGGTGCTGACGGGTATCCCGATCCGCAAGGATATCGCCATGACCGGCGAGGTGACGCTGCGCGGCAATGCGCTGCCCATCGGGGGCTTGAAGGAAAAGCTGCTGGCAGCGCTGCGCGGCGGCATCAAGACGGTGCTCATCCCGCGCGAAAACGAGAAGGACCTGGCCGAGATCCCCGAGAACGTGAAGCAGGGGCTGGAGATCATCCCGGTCGATCACGTGCGCGACGTGTTGAAGCTGGCCCTGGTGCGCACGCCCGAGCCGGTGGATTGGGACGAGGCCGCCGAAGAGGCCGCCGCCGCAGACGCCGCGCGGCAATCCGGTGACGCAGGCCGGGGTGCCGTGGCACATTGATCCGGTGACGCGGCGCGGGGGGGCACTCCCGCGCCGCCGATCAGTCAGTCGAGCAAGGCCGGGGTTACGTCGATCAGGTTGTAATCGACCATGAGAAACCCGCTTTCGTGGCGGCTGACGGCCTCGGGACGCAGGCGGGCGACATCCTGCGCCATGGCGCCGCGAATGCGCTGCGGATGACCCTTGTAGCGGAATTCAAAGATGCCGAAGCCTTGTGCCGAGGTGCCGACCCGCTTGATTTCGGTCTTGAGCGCCTCGTCGCTGGCGATCATGTAAGGATAGTTGCCGCCACCGGCGCTGGCGGTCGAGACGATGGCGGCGATGGTCACGAGAATGAGGATTGCCCAGATGACGATCTCGGGACGCGCACTGCCGGGCGCGCTGCCTCTGGTCGACAGGGTTGCCGTGCGGACCTGATCGGCGGACATGCGTGCCTGTTCGCGGGCCTGCACGGCACCCGCCACGACAAGCGATGCGGCCAGAGCCGCAGAAATGAGTTTGGTTTTCATGGTTCTTCCCCCAAGTAACTTGATCGCGGGCGAACAAGACCGGGTAACGCAGGCAACTGATGACGCACGCCGCGATGCGAAATATTGTATCATGAAAATACACTATTGAGCAATAAATTTAAAATCTGTCTGCGTGCTTGCGCAGCCATGGCACCGAGTGGCGCGCGACAGGTCACGACGCCCGTCAACTTGCCCATAAACTCACGCTGGCCTTGGTGCGGATAAGCGGCTAGCGTGTTTCCAGATGTGAAACAATCGCACCCAGTCAGAGGCACCCCATGGCGACCAAACCCTCCACGCGCAGCACGACCCGCAAGCCCGCCGCGACCCGGCCCGGTGCTGACAAACCCAAGCTGGTCGTCGCGGACAGCTCAGGAGCCGAAATGCCGTCCCTGCCCGAGTTGAAGCGGCAGGAATTGCTGGCGCAGGTGGTCAAGCGCGCCGATATCAAGAAGAAATTGGCCAAACCGGTGCTCGATGCCGCGCTTGCGGTGATCGGCGAGGCCCTTGCGGAGGGGCGCGATCTCAACCTTGCGCCCATGGGCAAGGTCAAGATCAACCGCGTTCGAGACTTGGGCAAAGGGCGCGTCATTATCGCCCGCATCCGGCAGGGCGCGGCAGGGCGCGCCGAGCGTGATGCAGAAGATGACGAAGAGATGAAAGAGGTGGTTGCAGAGCCATTGGAGTGACGCTAAAAGCCGCGTCACGGGTGATTAGCTCAGTGGTAGAGCGCTTCGTTCACATCGAAGATGTCAGGAGTTCGAATCTCTTATCACCCACCATCGCAACGATTTCCACGACCCTTCCCGCCACCGCGCTGCGCGCCTGTTGACCCCGTGTCGCCGTCACGGCAGGGCGGGTTGATGCGGGGCATGGCCTGAGCGGCAATCCGGCCCTTGCCCCGGCGTGCTGTTTTCTGTTCTATCGGGGCAGAGCAGGGGGCGTGCGATGACGGAACTGGTATTCAAGGGCAAGGAATTCGTCTGGAATCATCACCTTGCGGTGCCGTTTCGGCCCCTTGACCCACACCCCGACAAGGGCATTGGCGCGCCCCGGCTGGATGGCAACCTGATCATTCAGGGCGATAACCTGCACGCGCTCAAGGCGCTGATGCCGCAGTATGCGGGCAAGGTGGACTGCATCTTCATCGACCCGCCCTACAATACCGGCGAAGAAGGCTGGGCCTATAACGACAATGTCAACGCGCCGATGATCCGCGAGTGGATGGACGCCAACCCCATCGGGATCGAGGACGGGCTGCGCCACGACAAATGGTGCGCGATGATGTGGCCGAGGCTGCGGTTGTTGCATGAATTGCTCGCTGATGATGGCAGCATCTGGATAACGCTGGATGACAATGAGGTGCATCGTGGGAGGGCAATGCTGGATGAGATCTTCGGTGAAGACTGTTCAATCGGTCAAATCGTCTGGCAAAAACGCACGTCCCGAGAGAATCGCGCAGTTTTGTCTCCAAGTTTTGATCATATCCTAGTTTATTCCAAAGCCCTTAAAGACACTTGGAAGTTGAGACGTAATCGGCTCATACCGAAAGATAGCGGTTATTCGAACCCTGACAGCGATCCTCGTGGCGCTTGGGCTTCAATCCCGTTCTCAGCACAAGGCTTTCGTGAAAACCAAGTTTATCCGATAACTACACCCACAGGCGTTACACATCGACCGCCGAAAGGGCGGTGTTGGGGGGCTACAGAGGCAGAATTTGAAAATCTCAAGAAACTTGATCTTGTCTATTGGCCCAAGAACGGCGCGGGAAAGCCCCGTATCAAGCAGTTCCCTGAGGAAGCCAAGGGGCTTGTGCCAATGACGCTTTGGCCTGCCGCCGAAGTTGGAACCACAGAGGGTTCAAAGAAACTGCTTCTAGAAATATTCTCCGAGTATTCAGAAGACGATTTGACAATACACGCGCCAAAACCCGTTGATGTAATTCGTCGAGTTATTGAGATAGCAACTCGTAGCGATTCCATCATCCTCGACTCCTTCGCCGGGTCCGGCACCACCGCCCATGCCGTGCTGGAGGCCAACAAGCGCGACGGGGGCAACCGGCGCTTCATCCTTGTGGAGATGGAGGACTATGCCGACCGGCTCACCGCCGAGCGGGTGCGGCGCGTCATCAACGGCTATGCCTTTACCGGCACGCAGCGAACCGAATTGCTGCGCGAACCCCTCACATGGTCCAAGCTGCAAAAGGCCGACCGCCTGACCGAACAGGTCGAAAAGATCGAGAACCTGCACGGCCATGAATATGACCGGATCACCAAGCAGGTGAAGGGCGGCGAATTGATCGTCACCGGCGAGCGCCGGGTAGAGGAGCGCGCCGAGGGGCTTGGCGGTGAATTCACCTATTGCACGCTGGGCGCGCCGGTGGCGCTCGATGCGATCCTGACCGGGCGGGATTTGCCCGGCTTTGCCGCCCTTGCGGGGGTGCTGTTTCACATGGCCACCTCGCAAGCGCTCGACCCCGCGCAGATGGACGAGGCGCACGCCTATGTCGGGCAGGCGGGCGGCACCCATGTCTGGCTCATCTACCGCCCCGATCTGGATTGGCTGAAATCGCCCGAGGCGGCGTTGACGCTCAGCTTCGCGCGGCAATTGGCCGAGGCGCAGCCCGACGCGCGCCACCTTGTCTTTGCCCCGGCGCGCTACGTGTCGCAGCGGCTTCTCGATGCCGAAGGTCTGGCGGTGGACTTCGCCCCCTTGCCCTTTGCCCTCTACCGCGTGGACCGCACCTGATGCGCACGCTCGATTATCAGGTGCGCGTGCTGGAGACGCTGGATGCCTGGCTGGACGCGTTGAAACCGGAAAAGGCGCGGGCCGAAAAGATTGCTGCCATGGCAGAGGCCGACCCGGACCTTGGGCTGGAAGTGCCCGACTTCGCCGCGAAAGCATGGGCGAATTTGAAAGAGGCGGGCCGCTTGCCTGCATCGCGCGCCACGATCCCGTTTTCCCCGCGCCGGGACGGCATTGGCCGCCCTGTGCCCAATGCCACGCTGAAGGTGCCCACGGGCGGCGGCAAGACCTGGCTGGCGGTCAACGCGGTGAGCCGGATCATGGGGCGCTATCTGGGCAAGAATACCGGCTTTGTCCTGTGGGTCGTGCCGAACGAGGCGATCTATTCCCAGACCCTCAAGAGCCTGAAAAACCGCCAGCACCCCTATCGCCAGGCCCTTGACCGCACGGCGGCGGGGCGCGTCAAGATCATGGAAAAAGGGGATCGTCTGCACGCGCGCGACGTGGACAGCAACCTGTGCGTCATGGTGTTGATGCTGCAATCGGGGAACCGGCAGAACAGGGAAACCCTGCGCATGTTCCGCGACCGGGGCGATGTGCACGGCTTCTTCGCGCCCGAGGGCGATCAGGCGGCACACGCGCGCGAATTCGATGCGGTGCCGAACCTTGACGGATATCAGGGCATGTTGCCGATGGTGAAGGATTCGCTTGGCAACGCCTTGCGGAAAATCCAACCGGTCGTGGTGATGGATGAGGGGCAAAAGGCCACGTCGCAACTGGCGCATGACACGCTTTATGGCTTCAACCCCGTTTTCGTGCTGGAACTGACGGCGACGCCCAAGGATGTAGCGGCACGGAGCGGGACCAACCCGTGCCCGGCGCGCCATGCCAACCTGCTGGTGGAGGTGACGGGGCGCGAGCTGCACGCCGAAGACATGATCAAGATGCCGCTGAACCTCGACCCCCGGCAAGGCACCGACTGGCGCGGCACGCTGACGGCGGCGCTGGACCGGCTCAACATCCTGCAAGCCGAGGCAACCGCCTATGGCGCTGACCGGGGCGCGCTGGGCTATATCCGGCCCATCATGCTGGTGCAGGTGGAACGGACAGGCAGAGATCAGCGCGACGGCCAGCACATCCACGCCGAAGACGTGAAGGAGTGGCTGTTGGCGTCCGGGCTGGATGAGGCGGAAATTGCGATCAAGACCGCCGAACAGAACGATTTGAAGCAACCCGAGAACCAGGACCTTCTGTCGCGTCAGAACCGGGTGCGGGTGATCGTGACCAAGGCGGCGCTGCAAGAGGGCTGGGATTGCCCCTTTGCCTATGTGCTCTGTTCGCTGGCGGCGGCGTCGAACCAATCGGCCATGACGCAGCTTGTGGGGCGCATCCTGCGCCAGCCCTATGCGCTGAAAACCGGCGTGGCGGCGCTGGATGAATGCTATGTGGTCACGCATCACGCGGCGACGCGCGACGTGGTGGGGGCGATCAAGACCGGGCTTGAACGCGACGGCCTGGCCGATCTGGTGATCGAAATGCCGCCCGGCGGGGCCACGGGCAATTCCGGCGAGGCACGCAAGATCGAGCGGCGCGCGGAATTCAAAAGCCTGAAAATCTATCTGCCAAAGGTGCTGCGGGTTGACGGCGAGGATCAGCGCGACCTCGACTACGAGACCGATATCCTTGCGGCTATCGACTGGCGGGACTATGCGCCCGCGTCCGTTGTCGCAGAGATTCCCGACAACCCGACGCGGGCCGCCGGGCAGATGCAACGCATAGCCCTGACCGACGCCGGAGAAGACAAATTCTTCAAAGACGAGGTTCTGGCCGCTGCGGCGGAGGCGCTGCGCTTTGACCCGTCCTACGCGGTGCGGGCGATTTCCGATCTGGTGCCCAACCCGTTCGTGGCGCGCGGGATCGTGGCCGATCTGGTCGCGGGGCTGCAAGTGCGGGGATTCGACGCGGCAAAGCTGGGGGCCGCATCCGGTGTCATCATAGATGCTCTGCGGCTGGCCTTGACCAAGGAGCGCGATGCCCGCGCCGAGACCGTGTTTCGCAATGGCGTGAGGGCGGGGCACATTCAGTTCCGTCTGCGTCTGGACGGCAACAACTGGCCGATGCCTGACCACATGCCGACGACCGAACCGGCAGACGCGCCGGATTTGAAGAATGGCACTGGCGGGCCCATGGAGCGCAGCCTGTTTTGCCCGGTCTTCCGAAACGAGTTGAACGACGAGGAACAGAATGTGGCCGTTCACTTGGACGGCGACAGCACGGTTAAGTGGTGGCACAGGAACGTGGCAAAGGCTGGTTACGGCATGAGCCTTCAAGGCTGGAAACGCGGGCGGATCTATCCTGACTTCATCTTTGCTGCGGGCGGCAAGGCGGGCGCGGGGCGTGTCGTGGTGCTGGAGACAAAAGGCGATCACCTGCAAAACCCCGACACGGACTACAAGCGCGCCGTGCTGGACTTTCTCACGGCAAATTTCGCGTGGGATCAAGCCGTGCCTGCGGGGCAGCTTCAGATTGCGATGACGGGCGAGACGGTGGAGTGCGCTCTTGTGTTGATGGAGAACATTACCACGCAGTTGCCCGCACTGGTCGCGGGACGCCCCTGATCCTGCCGACACAGTCCGCACAAAGAATTCTGACAAGTGCGGCTTTGTACAGGGTATTTCGCCAGAGTCGCCACTTTATCTCATGATTTCAATGGCGCTTGGCGGACCGAGGAGGATTCGAACCCCCGACCCCTTGATTCGTAGTCAAGTACTCTATCCAGCTGAGCTATCGGTCCGTTGGAGCAGCGTTTAGACTTTGCCGCCGGGTGATGCAAGGGGCAGGGGACAGATTTATGACACCGCCGCGAAATTTCCCTTGGGCAGTGTGATGCAGAAGGACGTGCCGCTCTCGTCGCTTTTTTCCAGCATCAGGGTGCCGCCATGGCCGCGCATCAGTTCGGCGGCGATGGTCAGGCCAAGACCGGTGCCACCCTTGCTCACCCCGCCCTGAAACGGCTTGAAAAGGTGCTCGCGCGCCTTGGGCGGCAGGCCGGGGCCGGTGTCGCGCACGCGAATGATCCACTCGCGGGCATCCTCGGCGGCGCTGACGGTGATCTCTCCCGGCGTGCCGCTGCGCGTGATCGCCTGCCGGGCATTGCGTATGAGATTGGACATCACCCGGTGAAGTTGCTCGCCATCGGCCAGCAGGACCAATTCATCGGGAACGGCATTCGCGAGGCGCAGATCGTGGCCCTCCGCAGCCATGCGTTCGCTGTCGATCACATCGGCCACAAGGTCGCGCAGGCGGTGGCGGGCGAGGGTCGGGGCGGGCTCCTCGGCCTTGCCATAGGCCAGGGTTGCCTCGCACAGATGCACGGCGCGGGTCAGCGAATTGACCAGCTTGGGGGCCATGCGCTTGACGCTCGGGTCTTCGCTCATCTCGAGCCGGTCGGTGAAAAGCTGCGCCGAGGTCAGGATGTTGCGCAGATCGTGGCTGACCTTGGCCACGGCACCGCCAAGCTGGGCAAGATGCTCCTTTTGCTTGAGCGCGGCGGTGAGCTGGGTCTGGAGGGTTTGCAGGCTTTCTTCGGCTTCGCGCAACTCGGTGATGGTGGATCTCGGTTTGATCACGAGGCGCGCATCCTCGGGATTGGCGGCATAATCGCGCATGTTGCCAACCACGCGCCGGATCGGGCGCACCAGAAAGCATTGCACCACAACAAAAAGAAGGGTCGCGGTAAAGACCGAGATCACCAGCGACAACCAAAGGATGCGCAGCCCGTAATCGATCATCGCCGCGCGCAGCCCGCCGGTCGCCAGTGTGACCTCGATGAGCAGCCCGCCCATGCGCACCGGCTCGCCGATCACGCGGATCACCTCGGGCTCGGGCGTCCTGAGCCGGTGCATGGCGTCGCCGATGAGCGTGATGGCAGGGGCGTTGCGCAGATCGAAAGTGCCGGTCACGGGCGCGGGCACGGGCGAGGACAGCACAAGCTGGCGGGCCTCGTCACGGGCGAGCACGACGTTGAACACCTCGGCATTGCGCAACAGCTCTTCCTGAAGCTCCGGCGTCACCTCGCCCTCGGCCAGAAGCACGAGCGACGCGATCTGCGCGCGTTCCAGCCGGTCGAGCAGGAATTGCTCACGGAACCGCGCGATGGAGGGCACGAAAATCAGCACCTCGGCCAGCATCACGAAGATGGCCGTGAGGATCAGGAAACGCCCCGAAAGCGATCTTAACACGCGCGCCCTCCCAAGCCCCGGTCAGGGCAGCCAGCGTTGAATGAGGCCGACCACCCGTTTCACCATAGGGCTCTCGAACAGCTTTGGCGAGAAATAGGCCCCCGCCGCGCGCTTGTTGATTTCGCCAAGCGTGGGGTAGGGGGCGACCATGTTCGCCACATGCTTCATCTTGAGCCGGTTGGCGAGGATGAAGGCCCAGAGATTGATCAGCTCGCCCGCCTGCGCGCCCGCGATGGACACGCCGATGGGCCGCCCGCGAACCACCATGACCTTGATAAGGCCTTCGGTCTTGCGCTCGGCGATGGCGCGGTCGTTGTGGTTGTAGGGAAAGCGCACCACCTCGAGATTCCCGCCATGGTCCTCGCGCGCCTGCGCCTCGGTGAGGCCGACCTGCGCCAGTTCGGGATCGGTATAGGTGGCCCAGGGGATGTGATCGGTGCGGTTTTTTGCGGGCAGCGACAGCAGCGCCTGACGGATGATCAGCCCTGCCTGATAGCCCGCGACATGGGTGAATTGCAGCCCGCCCGCCACATCGCCGATGGCATAGACGCGGCGATTGGTGGTGCGCATCGACGCATCCACCTTGATGCCGCGTTTCGTGGTCTCGATCCCGGCGGCCTCGAGGTTGAGGCGATCGGTATTGGCCTTTCGCCCAACGGCCATGAGCAGATGCGTGCCGCGAAAGACGCGCCCGTCCTTGGCTTCGACCTCGATCGCCCCGGCCTTGCCGCGAATTTCCGCGGCCATGGCCCCGTCCTCGATGACGATCCCCTCGGCCTTGAATTGGTCGATGACGACCTGGGCCATTTCAGGGTCGTCCTGACCGAGGACCTTTGCCCCCTCGATCACCGTGACAGCGCATCCCAGACGCCGATGCGCCTGCGCCATCTCCATGCCGATGGGACCGCCGCCGATGATGAGCAGGTGGTCGGGCCGCTCGCGCAGCTCGAATATCGTCTCGTTGGTCTCATAGGGGACCGAATCGAGGCCGGGAATCGGCGGCACCAGGGGTGACGACCCGGTTGCGATGACAATGCGCCGCGCGGTGATCAGGTGATCGCCCGCCTGAACCTCGGTCGGTGAGACGAAAGCGCCATAGTCGCGGATCACCCGCACGCCGAGGCCCTCGAACCGCTCGACGCTGTCCACCGGTTCGATCTGTGCGATGACGCCCGCGACATGATCCTTGGCGGCGGCGTAATCCACCTGCGGCACCACATCGGCCACGCCATATTTCGCGGCATGGGCCTGTGCACGGGCCGCCTTGCCGCTGGCAATCAGCGCCTTGGAGGGCACGCAGCCGAAATTGAGGCAGTCGCCGCCCATCTTGTGCCCTTCGAGCAGGATGACGCTTGCCCCCATCTGCACGGCACCCGCCGCGACAGACAGCCCACCCGAGCCGGCCCCGATGACCAGCAGGTCCGCATTCAGTTTCTGCATGTTCAGATGTCCCTTTTACCGCGAAAATACTTGATCACCATCGGCAGCGCCGATAGCGCCGCCAGCCCGAGAATGGGGCCGATGATGTGAGGTTCCCACAAGAGGGAAAGATCGGGGCTCTCGCCCCGGTCGAACACCTCGCCGAGGCCCACGCCGATCCAGGTAAAGACGATTGCGCCGGGGATGATCCCCAGAACCGTGGTGATGGCGAAGTTGACAAAGCGCACGCCGACGAGCGCGGGCAGGATATTGGCCACGAAGAAGGGCACTGCCGGCACCAGCCGCATCAGGAAAAGCACACTGATTTCATTGTCGTGCAGGCCGGATTTAAGACGCTTGAGCGTGCCCTCGGAGGCATCTATCCGGGCGGCCATGCTGCGCCCCAGCCCCCAGCGGGCCGCCAGAAAGATCGCCATCGCCCCGAGCGAGGCCGCGGTCACGTTGAGCATCGTGCCAAGCGCCAGGCCGAACAGGAATCCGCCCGTGACCGAGGCCACCGCCGCGCCGGGCAGCGAGAAGGCAACGATGAGGAAATAGGTGGCGATGAAGGCCAGCGCCATCAGCACTATATTGTCATTGCGGAACGCCATCAGCGCCTCGCGGTTATCGCGCAGCGTGTCGAAGGTGATGTAGTCGCGCAGCGTGACCGCGCCGATCACCGCCACGATGAGAATGGCCATCAGCGGCAGGTGCCGCATGAGGCCGGTCTTGCGCCGCGCGGGCGCGGGTGTCGAGCTTTGGTCCATGGGATCCCCGGTTCTGACAATCGCATCCCCTAGATGCACGGTCCAGCGGGGTCTTGCCAGTGGCCTCACGAGGGGGTGATCCGGGGTGAAGCGCGGGCCGTTTCCTGTAACATGGCTATTCGCCGCAGAAATCCGGTGAAAACACCTGGCGGGGGTTTGACTTGGCCGCGCGCCCTCTCTATAGACCGGGCTTCAGATCAATTCGGGCAGGGCGCGATTCCACGCCGCCGCCCGCCCAAGACCGGAGACGGAGCGATGAAACGCACCTTTCAACCCTCGAACCTTGTGCGCAAGCACCGTCACGGGTTCCGCGCGCGCATGGCCACCAAGGGGGGCCGCAAGGTTCTCAATGCCCGCCGCGCTCGTGGCCGCAAGGTGCTGAGCGCGTAAGCGCCAGCTTTTGCCGATGATTTCGACGCCGCCGGAGGCCCCTGACAGTCACGCAGGGAGAACGCTTCCGGTGGCGTCATCTTATGTGCTGTCAGTCGATGTGATGCGCAAGCGTGCCGATTTTCTGGCCTGCGCGCGGGCGCGCCGTCAGGGCACCGGCACGATGATGGTTCAGGCGCGCGACCGGCGCGACGATAGCGCCTTGATCCGGGTGGGGTTTACCTGCTCGAAGAAGGTGGGCAACGCCGTCACCCGCAACCGCGCCAAGCGCCGCTTGCGCGCCATCGCGCGTGAACTGCTTCCCACGGGCGGCCTGCCGGGATGGGATTACGTGCTTATCGGGCGCGCCGACGCGACCGCGATACGCCCCTACGACGACCTGCGCCGGGATCTCGGCTATGCGCTGCGCCGTCTAGGGCCGGGCGCATGACCCCGCTTGCGCGGATTTTTTCATTACCTGTAAGGGCGTATCGTCTGATCCTGTCCCCCTGGATCGGCTGGCATTGCCGCTATCAGCCGACATGCAGCCAATATGCGCTCGATGCGCTTGAGACGCATGGCGCCTGGCGCGGTGGCTGGC
Source organism: Roseovarius sp. MBR-6 (assembly GCF_040547525.1). Lineage (NCBI taxonomy): Bacteria > Pseudomonadati > Pseudomonadota > Alphaproteobacteria > Rhodobacterales > Roseobacteraceae > Roseovarius > Roseovarius sp. MBR-6. Next base: position 106,507 of record NZ_JBEPPW010000001.1, read on the forward strand.
TCGCGCTCAAACGCATTGCGCGGTGCAATCCCCTGGGCGGCTGCGGTTATGATCCGGTGCCGGGCACACAGTCGCAGGATGGCCAGAACGCCCTTTCGCCTGTTGCCGATCCGTGCGATAGGGACCCGCCAAACGAGACATCCATGGAGAACCGGAATGGAGATTCGCGAGGCGCTCACCTTTGATGACGTGCTGCTGGTGCCTGCGGCATCCTCGGTCCTGCCTGCGACGGCGGATACCCGCACCCGTGTCACGCAATCGATCCATCTGAACATTCCGCTGCTGAGTTCCGCCATGGACACCGTGACCGAGGCGCGCATGGCGATCTGCATGGCGCAAGCGGGCGGCATGGGGGTGATCCACCGCAATCTTTCGGTCGAGGAACAATCCCGCGCGGTGCGCCGCGTCAAGCGGTTTGAATCCGGCATCGTCTACAACCCGATCACCTTGCGCCCCGATCAGACGCTGGCCGACGCCAAGGCCTTGCAGGAGCGCTACAATGTCACCGGATTTCCGGTGGTGGACGAGACTGGCCGCGTCGTCGGCATCGTGACCAACCGCGACATGCGTTTTGCCGAGGATGACAGGACACCGGTGCGCGTCATGATGACCTCGGACAATCTCGCGATTCTTCAGGAACCTGCCGACCGCGACGAGGCAAAATCGCTGATGAAGGCGCGCCGGATCGAGAAATTGCTGGTGACGGACGGGCAGGGCAAGCTCACCGGGCTTCTGACGCTGCGCGATACCGAACAGGCCGTGCTCAACCCCACCGCCTGCAAGGACCGGCTCGGGCGGCTGCGGGTGGCGGCGGCCTCGACCGTGGGCGATGCCGGGTTCGAGCGCACCGCGGCGCTTGTTGAGGCGGGCGTCGACATGGTGGTGATCGACACGGCGCATGGCCATTCCGAAGGCGTGGCACGCGCCGTCGAGCGGGCCAAGACGCTCTCCAACGAGGTGCAGATCGTGGCGGGCAATGTGGCCACCGCCGAGGCCACGCGCGCGCTGATCGACGCGGGGGCCGATGCGGTCAAGGTCGGGATCGGACCGGGCAGTATCTGCACCACGCGGATCGTCGCGGGCGTGGGCGTGCCCCAACTCACCGCGATCATGGACAGCGCGCGCGCGGCGGGCGATGTGCCGGTGATCGCCGATGGCGGCATCAAGTTCTCGGGCGATTTCGCCAAGGCCATCGCGGCGGGGGCCTCCTGCGCGATGGTCGGCTCCATGCTTGCGGGCACGGATGAAAGCCCCGGCGAGGTGATCCTCTACCAGGGCCGCACCTTCAAGGCCTATCGCGGCATGGGCTCGCTCGGGGCGATGGCGCGCGGCTCGGCGGACCGCTATTTCCAGAAGGACGCGGCCAGCGACAAGCTTGTGCCCGAGGGGATCGAGGGACAAGTGCCCTACAAGGGCGGCGCGGGCACCGTGTTGCACCAGCTTGTCGGCGGGCTGCGCGCCGCCATGGGCTATACCGGTTGCGCAACGGTCGAGGAAATGCGCACCAACTGCCGCTTTGTGCGGATCACCGGAGCGGGACTGAAGGAAAGCCATGTGCATGATGTGCAGATCACCCGTGAGAGCCCGAATTATAGGATTGGATAGCTTTCTCAATCGCTTGTCTTACGATTCCAAGGTTGTCGCATGACCCCCGGCGCGCGCGTCTCCGCAGCGATCGAGGTGCTTGACTCGATCCTTTCGGGCGCGCCGGCCGAGCGAGCGCTTACCAATTGGGCCCGGTCCGCGCGCTATGCCGGATCGGGCGACCGGGCGGCGGTGCGCGATCACGTCTTCGATGCGCTGCGATGTCTGCGCTCCTTTGCGGCGCTTGGCGGCGGGAAGGATGGCCGCGCGCTCATGCTTGGCAGCTTCAGGGCGCAAAATATTGATCCGGAAATGTTTTTTACGGGTGACGGTCACGCGCCCGCGCCTCTCACGGCGGAGGAGCGGCAGGGTGGCCGCCCCCCCACCGAGGCAGAAGCGCGCGACTTGCCGGACTGGCTCTGGCCGCATTTCGAGGGGGCGCTCGGGCCGGACGCCACCGCCGCCGCCGAGGCGCTGCGTCATCGTGCGCCCATCACGCTCCGGGTGAATGCGCGACGGATCACGCGCGCGGCGGCGCAGGCGGGGCTTGCCGGAGACGGCGTCGTGACGCGTCCCGTTGACAATATCAACTTTGGATTGCATGTCACTGAGGGATTTAGAAAAATATCTCAATCCCTGCTTTACCGGGATGGTCTGGTCGAGTTTCAGGACGCAAGCAGTCAGGCCGCGATGGAGGCGATCAGCCTGCCGCAGGGCGCGCGGGTCCTCGATTATTGCGCGGGCGGTGGCGGCAAGGTGCTGGCGCTTGCCGCCCGGCTGGACGCCACGTGGTTTGCCCATGATGCCGCGCCGCAGCGGATGGCCGACCTGCCCGCGCGCGCGGAGCGGGCCGGCATTAGCGTCCAGCTGTGCGAGACCTCTGACCTCGCGGCGGCCGGTCCATTCGATGCGATTCTTTGCGACGTGCCGTGTTCGGGGTCCGGCACATGGCGTCGTGCCCCGGAGGCGAAATGGACGCTCACGCCAGAACGACTGTACGAGCTTGTGGGCCTGCAGGCAGACATCCTGGCACAGGCGACCAGTTTGCTTGCCCCGTCGGGCGTGCTCATCTACACGACATGCTCTGTTTTTATGGAAGAAAACGAACATGTTATCGAGCGATTTTCAAGCGGTGACGCGGCGTTCGGGATCCGTGAGATGCGTCGTTGGCCAATATCCGGGCTGGGCGACGGGTTTTTTCTGGCACATCTTTTGCATGATGTTTCGTATTTCAATCAATCTTGACGTGAGTTTCGGGCTGCCGTTAAGTCGTTCTTAAAACTTGGCTCACAATATCAGGCCGACAGTGTCTCGCATGAAAGGGGCGTCGGGTGGCGTTGTTCGGTCTTCCCGCTGAGGATGGCAAACTCGGTGGCGCGTCGCTGCGGGCTCGCGCGCCGGTGATCGTGCTCGCTGCAGTGATCCTTGGGCTTGCCGCGTTGTTGACCGGTGACAGGAACCTGCGCCTGATGCTGGGACTTGCAGCCTCGATTATGTTTCTGTCGGCGCTCTGGCTGCGGATATCGCATCAAAGGGCCGCAGATCATGCGCCGATGCCTGTTCCCTCTTACGGGGTGATCGAAGAGGATCCCGCGCCCGTCGTGATGACCGGGGCAGGGGGGCGTGTGATCCATATCGGGCGCGCCGCCCGGAACCTGTTCGCGGGCGAAGGGCAAACCAGTCTTGCCGCGCTCTTGCGCGATCATCTGGCCAATCCCGGCCCGTTGCTCTTCCGGATCGAGAGTCGCGCCACTGCGTCCGGCTCGGCGGTGGAGGATATCGTGACGCGCGCCGGCCATTTGCGCATCAGCGCGCACCGCGCGGGCACCGGGCGCTTCGTGTGGCGGATCGAGCCGACATCGGATCGTCCCCCCCACGGCAGCGATGTCCACCCGCTGCCGATGCTGACCCTCGGCCGTAACAATACCGTCTTGTTCATGAACCCGGCCGCGCGCGACCTGATCGGAGAGCGGATCACGTCACTGGACGCGATCTTCCCCCTGCCGCCGCAGCCCGGAACCGCTTGCGACATCCCGACGCCGGGTGGCCCGCTGCGCTGCATCTATGCGGAACGCTCCGGTCTGGCCGGTCGGCGCGAGGTCTTTCTTGTGCCGATTGCCGAGGATCCGCTCGCCACACCCGACGATTGGGCGCTATTTGACGTCCTGCCGGTGCCCCTGCTGAAGCTCGGGGGCGACGGCATGGTTCTGCGTGCCAATCCGCCCGCGCGCGCGCTGATCGGGCAAGGCAGTGACGATCCCTTCCGGCTGACGGAGGTGCTCGAGGGGCTCGGTCGGCCTGTCTCCGATTGGGTCGCCGATGCCGCCGCCGGGCGTGGCACGGTCAAGCCGGAGTTTCTGAGGGTGCGACGCGCGGACCGGGAAGCGTTTGTACAGGTCGCCCTTCGGCGCGCCCTCGATGGTGCCGAGGTTGTTCTCATCGCCGTTCTGAGCGACGCCACGGAGCTGAAGTCACTCCAGGCCCAATTCGTTCAAAGCCAGAAAATGCAGGCCATCGGGCAACTTGCCGGCGGTATCGCGCATGATTTCAATAATCTTCTGACAGCGATTTCCGGACATTGCGACCTCTTGTTGCTCGACCGTGATCCCGGCGATCCGGAATATGCCGATCTCATGCAGATCACCCAGAACGTCAACCGGGCGGCGTCGCTTGTTGGCCAGTTGCTGGCCTTCTCGCGCAAGCAGACCCTCAGACCCGAAATCCTGGACCTGCGCGATACGCTCTCCGACCTGACGCACCTGCTCAACCGTCTCGTGGGCGAACAGGTGTCCCTGACGCTCGACCATGCCCCGGGATTGTCCGCCATACGTGCCGATAAACGCCAGTTCGAACAGGTCGTCATGAATCTCGTTGTCAATGCACGGGACGCCATGCCTGATGGGGGTGAAATCAGGATCGTGACCCGCAATCGCACCATCAAGACTCCGCTCAATCGTGATCGCGCCCAGATCGCTCCGGGAAACTACGTTTCGGTCGAGGTCATCGATACGGGGCAGGGAATCGCGAAAGACAAGTTGGAGCATGTTTTCGAGCCGTTCTTCACCACGAAGAAAGTCGGCAAGGGAACAGGCCTCGGCCTCTCCACAGCCTACGGGATCGTCAAGCAGACCGGTGGATTCATCTTTGTCGACAGCGTCGAGCATGAGGGCACCACGTTCCAACTTCTTTTCCCTGCGCATGACCACGCGGTGGAGATTGCCACCACGCCCGTCGAGTCGCGTGTGCGCGGCCCCTCGAACGGCGGTGTTGTCCTGCTCGTCGAGGATGAGGTTCCCGTGCGCGCCTTTGCCAGTCGCGCCTTGCAGCTGCGGGGGTTCACCGTGATCGAGGCAGGATCGGCCGAAGAGGCACTCGAACTGCTCCGGGATCAGTCTTGCCACGTGGATGTGTTCGTCACGGATGTTGTCATGCCGGGAATGGATGGTCCGAGCTGGGTCACAAAGGCGCTGGCGCGGCGTCCTGAGGTGCGTGTCGTGTTCATTTCGGGCTATGCCGAAGAGACCGTCGGAGACAGCCGGTCGCGCATTGCCCACTCCGTGTTCCTGCCGAAACCGTTCTCCCTTGACGAATTGGCCGCAACCGTCGAGCGAATGGCGGCAAAGCTTCCGTCAGGGAGCGAAAACGATGTGCCGTGATCATGGGCTTTTGCGCCGCGCAGGTCTCGGCAGGTCGTAGGTGCCATCCGCTTTGATGCTGGCGTGAAGCGCAAAATCAGAGGCATATGTCCTGTGCAGAAGATCGCGTGTACCGGGCGCGAGACAAATGGTGCGATCTGGCGAGCGATTGGTTGGCTCGGGTGCGACGGCCACCCCGAGTCGCTCTGCGAGAAACCCCTGCAAAGAGCGCTGGTCCTCGTATCGAAAGAGATGCGTCACCCGCGTGCCGTTCCGTTGTGGTTCGAGAAATTTCGCCTGACTGCCGACCCGGGCAAAATCCGGTGGTTCGGGATCGCAATAGGCCTCGACGAAGGCGTCGAAGTCCATGCCGTAGGTGCTGTTCGGATGACCGCGGAGCGCTTCGCGGCTGCGATAACGATACCAGCTTCCGAGCCAGTCCGCAGGTTCGCGCATGACGGCGACGATCGTTACATCAGAACCCACGAAGCGCTCCACCATCTCCCGGAAAAACCGGTTGTAGCGGAACACGGGCGCATGCTTGAGTTCGGGTGGCGCGCTGACGACAAGCGCTGCGTGCTCGGCCAGGGCACGCGCATATGCCGTGCTGCCGGTCTTGGGCACCGACAGAAACACGAGTTTTTGTCTGGCAAAGATCAGCATGACGGAACTTTCACGGCACCGGGTGGAGGGTAACCTTGTGTTAAGCAATTGCGTCCAGAGTGTCACCACGAGATTGCATGTTGCAATGTTCACATTTTGTGCTCATAAAGGCATGCAGAACATAGAGTGAACTTTGCGCAGCATTGCCGCCGATGGCGGCCTGTGAAATAAGGAATGGAATTCATGGCAATGGCGGATCTTCTCTCGATGGACAACAAACGCAGCGCCGACAAGCAGAAGGCCCTCGACAGCGCTCTCGCGCAGATCGAGCGCCAATTCGGCAAGGGCTCGATCATGCGGATGGGCGGCGACAATCCGATTGCCGATATTGAGTCCACATCGACCGGGTCCATCGGTCTCGACATCGCGCTCGGGATAGGCGGCATTCCCAAGGGGCGCGTCGTCGAGATTTACGGGCCGGAAAGCTCGGGCAAGACGACGCTGACACTTCATTGCGTGGCTGAGGAGCAGAAAAAAGGGGGGGTTTGCGCCTTTGTGGATGCCGAACATGCCCTCGATCCGATCTACGCGCGCAAGCTTGGGGTGGATCTCGATGAATTGCTTATCTCGCAACCTGATACCGGCGAGCAGGCCCTCGAGATCGTTGATACTCTGGTGCGATCCGGCGCGGTCAGTCTCATCGTGGTCGACTCGGTCGCCGCGTTGACCCCCAAGTCGGAGCTTGAGGGCGAGATGGGTGATTCGAGCGTGGGTGTGCATGCGCGCCTCATGAGCCAAGCCATGCGAAAACTGACCGGATCCATCAGCCGCACCAAGTGCACCGTGATCTTCATCAACCAGATCCGCATGAAGATCGGCGTCATGTTCGGAAGCCCGGAAACGACGACGGGCGGCAATGCGCTCAAGTTCTACAGCTCGGTGCGCCTTGACATACGCCGGATCGGCGCGATCAAGGATCGCGACGAAGTGGTGGGCAACGCCACCCGCGTGAAAGTGGTCAAGAACAAGGTGGCACCGCCCTTCAAGCAGGTGGAGTTCGACATCATGTATGGCGAGGGCATTTCGAAGACCGGGGAATTGATCGACATGGGCGTCAAGGCGGGCGTGGTCGAGAAATCCGGAAGCTGGTTCAGCTATGGCGATCAACGGGTCGGTCAGGGGCGAGAGAATGCCAAGACTTACCTCAAGGACAATCCTCAAATCGCTCTCGAGATCGAGGACAAGATCAGGGCTGCCCATGGGCTCGACTTCAGCATGTCCGCAGATGACCCGACCGACGTCATGGAGGGGTGAGGTCGCAGGTTCGATGGTGGACACGGGGCGTTTGCGCGGCTAAAGCGTGTCAATCGCAGTCCAATTTCCAGCAAGAAGCCCGTGCTCATGCCAACGCTGAACGAAATCCGCTCCACCTTTCTGAATTTCTTCGAGCGCCAGGACCATCGCGTGGTCGAAAGCTCGACTCTGGTGCCGCATAACGATCCGACGCTGATGTTCACCAACTCCGGAATGGTGCAGTTCAAGAACTGCTTCACCGGGGTCGAGCATCGCGATTATGTGCGCGCCACCACCAGCCAGAAATGCGTGCGTGCCGGCGGCAAGCACAACGATCTCGACAATGTGGGCTATACCGCGCGACACCATACCTTCTTTGAAATGCTTGGAAATTTCAGCTTTGGTGACTATTTCAAGGAGCAGGCGATTCCCTTTGCCTGGGATTTGCTGACCCGCGATTTCGGGATCGACAAGTCGAAGCTTCTGGTGACCGTCTACCACACCGATGACGAGGCGGCGGAGATATGGAAGAAATACGCGGGCCTGCCCGATGAGCGGATCATCCGCATCGCCACGGATGACAATTTCTGGTCGATGGGTCCGACCGGCCCCTGTGGCCCCTGCACCGAGATTTTCTATGATCACGGGCCCGATATCTGGGGCGGTCCCCCGGGCAGCGCCGATGAGGACGGTGACCGTTTCATCGAGATCTGGAACCTTGTGTTCATGCAGAACGAACGCTTCGAGGATGGCTCGATGCGCGCACTCGACATGCAGTCGATCGATACGGGCATGGGGCTGGAGCGGATCGGCGCGCTCTTGCAGGGCAAGCATGACAATTACGATACCGACCTCATGCGCAGCCTCATCGAGGCGAGCGCCCATGCCACCAGCCAGGACCCGGACGGTCCGGGGCGGGTGCATCACAGGGTGATCGCCGATCACCTTCGGTCCACCTCCTTTCTCATCGCCGACGGGGTCATGCCCTCGAACGAGGGGCGCGGATATGTGCTGCGCCGGATCATGCGCCGCGCCATGCGTCACGCGCATATGCTCGGGACAAAGGATCCGGTGATGCATCGGCTGGTCCCCGCGCTTGTCGCGAAGATGGGGCAGGCTTTCCCCGAACTCGGCCGCGCACAGGCCCTGATCGAAGAGACTTTGCGGCTGGAGGAGACGCGTTTTCGCCAGACCCTCGAGCGCGGTTTGAAACTCCTCGACGAGGAATTGGCGACCCTTCCCGAGACGGCAGCATTACCCGGTGCCGCGGCCTTCAAGCTCTACGATACCTTTGGCTTCCCGCTCGATCTGACGCAGGACGCCTTGCGCGAGAAGGGGCGAAGCGTCGATATCGACGGGTTCGACAAAGCCATGTCCGCGCAAAAGGCCAAGGCCCGAGCGGCCTGGGTTGGCACGGGAGAGACCGCAGATCAGGCGGTCTGGTTCGACATCGCCGAGGAGAAGGGGGGGACCGAATTCCTCGGCTATGACACCGAGAGCGCCGAGGCCCAGATCCTGGCGCTGGTGCAGGAGGGAGCAACGACGCAGAGTGCGGTCGACGGAGCGGTCGTTCAGATCGTGGTCAACCAGACGCCGTTTTACGCCGAAGCCGGGGGGCAGGTGGGCGATACCGGCGTGATCGAGACCGCGACGGGCCGCGCGCGTGTGACGGACACGAAGAAGATCGCAGGCGTTTCTGCGCATCTCGCGGTGATCGAGGCGGGCGAGATCACCGCCGGGCAGGCGGCGCGCCTTTCCGTGGACCCGGCCCGCCGCAGCGCCATCCGCGCCAACCATTCGGCCACGCATCTTCTGCACGAGGCGCTGCGCCGGGCGCTTGGCGATCATGTCGCGCAGCGTGGCTCTCTCAACGCGGCAGACCGCCTGCGCTTTGACTTCAGCCATGCCAAGGCGCTCGACGATGCGGAACGGAGCCGCGTCGAGGCGGAGGTGAACGCGTTCATCCGCCAGAACAGCCCTGTCACCACGCGGATCATGACGCCGGACGATGCCCGCGCCATCGGCGCGCAGGCCCTTTTTGGCGAAAAATATGGCGACGAGGTGCGGGTCGTGTCCATGGGCACGCTGGACGGCTCGGGCAAGGGGGGCAATGGCGCGACCTATTCGATCGAACTCTGCGGGGGCACGCATGTGCGCCAGACCGGTGAGATCGGCACATTCGTCATCGTCGGAGAAAGCGCGTCGAGCGCCGGCGTGCGGCGGATCGAGGCGCTGACCGGGGCTGCGGCCGTCGACTATCTGAGCGGGCAGGCGGCACGGCTCGGGACCGTGGCCGCCGATCTCCGGGCACGCCCAGAGGATGTGCCGGAGCGTGTGCGCATGCTGATGGAGGAGCGTCGCGCGCTGGCCAATGAGGTGGCGCAACTGCGCCGCGAACTGGCCGTGGCGGGCGGCGCGGGGCAGCGGGCGGCCTCCGAGCCGCGCGAGGTGGGCGGCGTGACCTTCCTCGCACAGGTGCTGTCAGGCGTGGAGGGGCGCGATCTTCCTCCGCTCATTGACGAGATGAAAGCGCGGCTCGGCAGCGCTGCGATCTTGCTTATTGCCGATACCGGCGGCAAGGTGGCGGTGGCGGCCGGCGTGACCGGCGATCTGGTGGCGCGCGTTTCGGCAGTCGATCTGGTGCGCGCGGCGGTGCCCGCGCTTGGCGGCAAGGGCGGCGGTGGCCGCCCGGACATGGCGCAGGGCGGCGGCAGCGATATCGGTGGCGCAGAGGCGGCGATCAAGGCGGCGGAGGCGGTGCTCGTCTCCTGAAAGGAGAGGGAATGAGTGCGTATATCATCGGCCGGATAACGATCAACGATGCGCAGGATTACCAGGCCTATGCCGCACAGACCGTTGCGCTTGCCGAAAAATTCGGTGGGCGCTTCCTTGTCAAGGGCGGCGCGCAGGTGGTTGTCGAGGGCAATTGTCCCGACCGTCATGTGATCATCGCGTTTCCCGACCGCGACGCCGCGCTCGCATTTTACAATTCCGATGCCTATCGCCGCATCCTGCCCCTTGCACTGTCGTCCAGCAGTCGCGACCTTGTCATCGTCGACGGCGTCTGATCCCCGAAAGGACCTGCCCATGCCTGCCCTCTGGATTGCCCATGTCACCGTCACCGATGCCGAGGCCTATGGCCGGTATGCCGCGCTTGCCGGACCGGCGATTGCCAAACATGGCGGTGAGTTCATCGCGCGCGGCGGGCGCTATGTGCAGCTGGAGGGGCGCGACCGGGCCCGTAACGTGGTGGCACGGTTTCCCTCTCTCGAGGCGGCAGAGGCCTGTTACAATAGTCCGGAATATCAGCAGGCGCTCGATCACGCGCGGGGCGCGTCCGAACGCGATCTTGTGATCGTCGAGACCAGTTGAGGCGCAGGCTCAGGTCACCAGACGCAGATGCGCGCGCGGCGCGGTCGTCGGACGCGAGGCAGCTTGCCTGCCCTCGATCACTGAGAATGGCGGCGGGAATGGCACCGGCTGCGCCGGTTTCGTGAGCGGCATGACCTGCGCGCTCTCTATGGTGAAGCGGCGCGCGGGGCGACCGATCGCGCCATGGGTCACAAGGCAGCCGAGCGCGCGCGAGACGTCGCCGAGATCGCTGCGAAGCGGCAGGAGCATCATGGTGCCCGAGAGCGCGGGGCATCCCGGCCCGGCACCGCTCTGAAGCCGGAGGCGCAAACGCGCCGGACCGTCGAAAAGATCGACAAGATGGAGCGCGAAGGCCGCGCGCGCGGCGGGGGCGATGAAGCTGCACAGCGGCATGCCGCGCACCTCCATGCCCATGAGATCGTTCAGATGCATCCCGGCAATGCGCAACCGCACCACCCCCGGCGCGATGCGCTCCGCGATAAAGGCATTGGCAAGAAGCGGCTCGATCCGGCGCGGGTCGATATCGACGCGGCTGGGCACGTCGCGGCCCTTGCGGCAGGCGTCCCAATGCGCGTGGAAGGCGCGCAGGTGGGTTTCCATGCGGGATGCCTCGGGCGCATCGGCACCTTGCGTGTCTCTCTGATCGTCCCACATGCGGCTACCCTCCTGCAAACCCGATGCCCGCGCCCATATCTGCGCGGGTCCGGTAAAAACCCGCTTGCCGGGGCGGGCGACGGGGTGAGATTCGCACAATTTATGGCGCATGTATCTAAAATTCACCGCATCTGGTTAACCCTTGCCGCGTTGCCTGCGAGACGCGCGCCGGGTAGGAAGGGGCGGTTGCAACCTTTGAAAGGGGCCTCTCATGCTGCGTTCGATGACTGCCTTTGCCACCCGGTCGGGTGCCCACGGGAGCGCCTGCTGGGTGTGGGAGATGCGCGGCGTCAATGGCAAGGGGCTCGATCTTCGGTTGCGCCTGCCCGAGGTCGCGGGGCTTGAGGCGGGTATTCGCGCGGCGGCGGGCAAATATCTGGTGCGCGGCAACGTGACGGTGAACCTGCGGTTTCAGACGGCAGCGGCGGAGGGGCTGTTGCTCAACGAGGCGGCGCTGGACGCGGCCCTGGCCGCGCTGGCCGAGACCGAGCGGCGGGCCGATCTTCGCGGCCTGACGCTGGCGCCTGCAACGGCGGCCCAGGTCCTGGCGCTGCGCGGCATATTGGAGCCGGGTGCCATGGTCGCCGAGGAGGAGGAGGACCTTGCCGAGGTCCTGCTGGCCGATTTCGAGCTGTTACTTCTGGATTTCAACGCCATGCGCGCAACCGAAGGGGCCGCGCTGGCGCAGGTCCTGACCGGGCAGATCGCGCGGATCGGGGCGCTGACCGAGGCTGCGGACGGCGCGCTCGTCTCCCGTGCCGGGGCGATTGCCGAGAGCCATCGCGCGGCGTTCGCCCGGGTGATGGAGCAGCCCGCCGAGATCGCGCCGGAACGGATTGCGCAGGAACTGGCGCTGATGGCGGTGCGGCTTGACGTGACCGAGGAACTGGACCGGTTGCGCGCCCATGTGAGTGCTGCGCGGGGGTTGCTGGCGCAGGGCTCGCCCGTGGGGCGCAAGCTCGATTTTCTCAGCCAGGAATTCATGCGCGAGGCCAACACGCTCTGTTCGAAGGCGCAGAATGCGGGGCTTACGGCCATTGGCCTTGATCTCAAGACGGTGATCGACCAGATGCGCGAACAGGTTCAGAACGTGGAATGACTGGCCCGGCCGGATTTCGAGTATTTCTGGAACGATGAAGCCTTACAGGCCCAGCATGGCGCGGATGTCGCGCGGGCTGGCCCCTTCGGCGCGATAGGTGGCGATGGCGCGGGCGTCGTCACGCTTGGCAAGGCGCTTGCCGGTCTCGTCCCGGATCAGGCGATGATGATGATAGGCGGGTGTGGGCAGACCGAGGAGACGCTGGAGCAGGATGTGAATTTGCGTGGCCTCGCGGAGATCTTCGCCCCGGATCACATGGGTGACGTGTTGGTCGGCATCGTCGAGCACCACCGCAAGGTGGTAGGACGCGCCCATGTCGCGGCGCGCGAGGACCACGTCACCGACATTTCCGGTCAGGTCATGCACTGTAATCTTGCAGTCGTTATCTTTGTATATCAGAGGATTGTTGATCGATCTTGATGCGCGTTCCATGTCGAGCCGCAATGCCAGATCCGTCGGCATCGTCCCTGCGGGCGGCCGCGCGGGGCGGCAGGTGCCGGGATAGACCAGCCCGTCGGGGCCATGCATCGGCGCGCCCTCCTGGGGGGCGGAGGCTGCGGCGCGGATATCGGCGCGGGTGCAGGTGCAGGGGTAGAGCAGGCCGCGGTCCCAGAGCGCTTGCAAAGCGGCGCGGTAGCGCGGCAGGCGGGCCGATTGGCGCAGCACGGGCACGGGCCAGTCGAGGCCGAGCCAGTGCAGATCGTCAAGGATCCGCGCCTCCCATTCGGCGCGGCAACGCGATTGGTCAAGGTCGTCGATCCGCAAAAGAAACCGCCCGCCCGCCGCGCGGGCCATATCATGTGCCAGCATCGCCGAGAAGGCGTGGCCCAGATGCAGCAGGCCGGTTGGCGAGGGGGCAAACCGTGTTATGAACATGATGACAGGGCGTTACGTGGCAAATCTCATGTCTTGATCCATCAGCCAGCCGGTCCAGGCCGCCTTGGCGCGGTCCGTATAGGCCTTGTAGCGATGCACGCGACCGCGCCGCCCGCCCTTGAGGCCCTCCACGGGTCGGAATAGGCCGAAATTCACATTCATCGGCTGAAAGGTCCTGGCCTCCGCCCCGCCGGTGATGTGATGCAGGAGTGCGCCCATGGCGCTGTCCTGTGGCACCTCTGGCACGGAGTGACCGAGGATTTCGGCGGCGGCCAGCCGCCCCGCGACAAGCCCCATGGCAGCGGATTCCACATACCCCTCGACCCCGGTGATCTGACCGGCAAAGCGGATATGGGGTCGCGTGCGCAGGCGCATTTGCCGGTCAAGAAGCGTGGGCGAATTGAGAAACGTGTTGCGGTGGATGCCGCCAAGTCGCGCGAAACTGGCATTCTCCAGTCCGGGAATCATCTTGAAAACAGATGTTTGAGCGCCATACTTCATCTTGGTTTGAAACCCCACGATGTTGTAGAGCGTGCCGAGTGCATTGTCGCGGCGCAACTGAACAACAGCGTGGGCCTTGATGTCGGGCTGATGCGGGTTGGTGAGTCCCACGGGCTTCATCGGGCCGTGGCGAAGTGTCTCGCGGCCGCGTTCGGCCATGACCTCGATGGGCAGGCAGCCGTCGAAATAGCCCGCCGTCTCGCCCTCGTGAAACTCGGTCTTTTCCGCCGCCAGCAGCGCGTCGATGAAGGCCTCGTATTGGGCACGGTCCATCGGGCAGTTGATATAGGCGGTGCGCTCTGCCTCGGTTTCGCCCTTGTCATAGCGCGACTGCATCCAGGCCTTGGACATGTCGATGCTGTCGAAATGCACGATGGGGGCGATGGCGTCGAAAAAGGCAAGCGCCTCGCGCCCGGTCTCGCGCGCGATGGCGGCCCCGAGCGCGTCCGAGGTCAGCGGCCCGGTTGCGAAAATCCAGTGGCCATCTTCTGGAAGTGACGTGATTTCAGCGCCTTGCACGGTGATCTTCGGATGCGCGAGCAGCCGCTCGGTCACCGCCCCGGAAAAGGCATCGCGGTCCACGGCAAGCGCGCCACCCGCAGGCAGGCGGTGGCGGTCCGCCATCGCCATGATGATCCCGCCCGCCGCGCGCATCTCCCAATGCAGAAGGCCCACGGCGTTCTGTTCGTCATCGTCCGAGCGGAACGAGTTGGAGCAGACCATCTCGGCCAGATCGCCGGTGCGATGCGCGAAGGTTGCCACCTTGGGGCGCATTTCGTGGATCACCACATCCACCCCCAGATTGGCGGCCTGCCAAGCGGCCTCGGAGCCCGCCATGCCGCCACCGACGATATTTAGAACCTGTGTCATGCCGCCCGATCTAGGGGACCCGGCGGGGTTTGGAAAGGGGCGTCATTGCTGCCATTCGGGCGCGCGCTTGGCAAGAAAGGCGGTGATGCCCTCGTCGGTGTCCGGTTCGAGCATGTTCTCGACCATCACCGCGCCGGTATGGGCGTAGGCGTCATCGAGCCCCATCTCCAACTGTTCGTAGAAGGCGCGCTTGCCGATCCGCACCGCCGAGCCGAGCTTGGCGGCGACGGTTTCGGCCAGTGCCATAACCTCGTCGTCAAGCCGGTCCTCGGGCACGGTGCGGTTGATGAGGCCCAGCGCCTGCGCGCGCTCAGTGTCGATGAAGGCCCCGGTGGTCAGCATCTCGAAGGCCTGCTTGCGCGGCACGTTGCGCGAGAGTGCCACCATGGGCGTGGAGCAGAAGAGGCCGATATTGACGCCATTGACGCCAAAGCGCGTGCCCTGCGCCGCCACCGCCATGTCACAGGACGCCACAAGCTGACAGCCCGCAGCGGTGGCGATGCCGTGGGGCGCGGCGATGACCGGTTGCGGCAGGTCGCGAATCGCCGTCATGACGCTCGTGCAGCGCGCGAAGAGATCGGCGAAATAGGCACGGCCCTTGTCCTCTGACTGGCGTGCGGCCTGCATTTCCTTGAGGTCGTGGCCCGCGCAGAACGCCTTGCCGGTGCCGCGCAGCGTGACGACGCGGATGGTGGGGTCCTCGGCCAAGCGCGCGAATTCCTCCCTGAGGGCGGCGAGCATGGCGTCCGAAAGTGCGTTGAGATTGCCGGGCGAGTTGAGCGTAAGGCGCGCGATGGCCCCCTCATCGGTGCGGTCGAGAATTGACATCTTGTTTCCCTCCTGTGGTTGGGGCCACTCTAACCGCGCAACAGGGCGGAGGAAAGGAATGGACGTGAAGATGACGGCGGATGAGCTGACCGAATTTCTGGCGCGGGAATTTCCGCAGGTGGCGGCGGATTTCGCGATAGAGGACGTGGGCGCGCGGCGCATCAAGGTGCGCCTTGTCGTCGGAGAGCGGCATTTGCGCCCCGGCGGCACGGTGTCGGGGCCGTCGATCTTTGCGTTGGCGGATGTGGCGGTCTATCTTGCGCTTCTTGCCATGATCGGCCCGGAGGCGCTGGCCGTCACGACGAATGCGTCCGTGGATTTCTTGCGCAAGCCTGCGGCGGGGGTTGATCTCATTGCCGAGTGCCGCTTGTTGAAGGTGGGGCGCGTGCTGGCCATCGGCGATGTGCTGATCCATTCGGAAGGCACGGTCGAGCCGGTGGCGCGGGCAAACCTGACCTATTCGATCCCGCCGAAAGGGACGGGATAAGCTGAATCCGAGTTCTATCTTTGCGCGAGCCCGCACCTTGGCTAACGTGTCGGAAAAACCGGGAGGTGAGGCATGAACAGGACACGGCCCCAGGGCGTGCCGGAGATGGGCGAGGTCAGCCTTGCCATGCTGGCCGAGGCGCTGCGCCGGGGATGGGCGGACATGGCCCGTGCGCCGGGTTACGCGCTGCTCTTTGCCGGGGTCTATGTGGCGGTCGGTCTTTTCCTTGCGGGCGTCACGTGGGCGACGGGCAAAAGCTATTGGCTGGTTTTCGCCGCCGTCGGATTTCCCCTGGTCGGGCCCTTCGCCGCCGTGGGCCTATACGAGGTGAGCCGCAGGCTGAGCGCGGGCGAGCCGTTGGTGATGGGGGAGATCCTCGGCGTCATCGCGCATCAAAGGCGGCGGCAACTGCCCTCCATCTGCGCGATCATCATCATGGTGTTCCTGTTCTGGTTCTTTCTGGCCCACATGATCTTTGCGCTGTTTCTGGGACTCTCGACGATGACCAACATCTCCTCGTCCTTCGACGTTTATTTCACATCGCAGGGGCTGAGCATGTTGGTGGTGGGCACGGGGGTGGGTGCCTGTTTCGCGCTGCTGATCTATGCGATCACGGTGATCGCACTGCCGCTTTTGCTGGACCGGGAGGTGGATTTCGTGACCGCGATGCTGACGAGTTTCACCGTGGTGACGGAAAACCCGGTGCCGATGCTGGTCTGGGCGGCAATGATCGCGGCGCTGACCTTTGTGGCGTTGCTGCCTGCCTTTCTCGGGCTCTTCCTCGTGCTGCCGCTTCTGGGTCATGCGACATGGCATCTCTACCGGCTGATCTGCGAGGCCGCGTAAGCACCGTCAGGGGCACCAGATTTCGGGGCCGCCGGTGATGGCCGGATCGGGGGCGTCGACGGCCTTGGCATCCTTGCGCGCATAGTCGATCCCGGCCAGAAGGTGCCGCATGACCGAAAGATGCGCGCGCCGCTTGTCATCCGAGCGCACCACGCTCCAGGGCGCGTGCGCCGTGTGGCTCCGGGTCAGGGTCTCGGCGATGGCGGCGCTGTAGGCGTCCCAGCGTTTGAGGCCCTCGACGTCGATCCAGCTCAGTTTCCATTGCTTGAGCGGGTCGCGTTCGCGGTCCATGAAGCGGCGCAACTGCTCGGCGCGGCCCACATTGAGCCAGAATTTGACGAGGTGGATTCCCTCCTCGACCAGCATCCGCTCGAAATCGGGGACCTGCGCGAAGAAGTGCTCGCGCTGCGCCTCGGTGCAGAAGCCGAAGACCGGCTCCACCACGCCGCGATTATACCAGCTTCGGTCAAAGAGCACGATTTGCCCCGCGGCGGGCAGATGGGCGATATAGCGCTGGAAATACCATTGCGTCGCCTCCTGATCCGAGGGCTTGGGGAGCGCCACGACACGTGCGCCGCGCGGGTTGAGGTTCTGCGTGAGCAGCGTGATCGTGCCGCCCTTGCCCGCCGCATCGCGTCCCTCGAAGACCAGCGCCACGCGCGCGCCGCTTTCCCTCACCCAATGCTGAAGCTTCACAAGCTCGATCTGGAGCTTGTCAAAGGCTTTTTCATAGGCTTTGCGCTGCATCCGTTCGGAATAGGGAAAGCCGGGGTCGAGAATATCGTCCTTGTCGGCGCGCGCGATGGCCTTGCGGATCGCCCCGGGCGCTTCGGTCTCGTAAAAGGCGCTGATCGCGCCGTCAAAGGGCAGGTCCATGGGCGGCTCCGGTCGTTTTGTCGGGCAACTATGGCCGCTCAGGGGGCGGGGCGCAATCCGGCGTGCGCGGCGGCGCGGTCGATGGCGGCGGTCACCTGATCGGGGGCGGCGTGATGCGGCATGTGCCCGATGCCGGGCAGCACGGTGAGCCGCGCCTCGGGGATGTCCTTCGCCAGTCTCGCGGCATGGATGGCAAGACCCACGGTCGCGTCGCGGTCGCCATGCACGATCTCGGTCGGCGCGGTGATTTTCGCATAAAGCGGGTGCAGGGCCTCGATTTCGCTCAGCAGGTTGGCGCGTTGCAGGGCGTTTTCACGCAGGGTGTCACGGCGCAGGGTGAGGGCGGCCCCGACATGGGCGATATAGCCCTCGGGCACCACCTGCGGCGCGAAAATGCCCGCAACCGCGCGCTCGACATAGCTATCGGGAACGACTGCCGTGAGGACCGGCGCAAGCAGGGGACCGACCAGAGGATGCGAGAGCAGGCGGTATTCCAGCGGCAGCGCGCTCTGCCACGGGTGCGAGGCCCCGGCCAGGATGACCAGCGCCGCGACATGCTCGGGCCGGGTCACGGCCCAGGCAAGCGCTACCGCGCCGCCATAGCTGTGACCCAGAACGATGGGCCGCTCGGCCCCGAGGGCGGCGGCAGCGGCCTGAAGCAGCGCGGCCTGTTCGGTGATCGACGCACCATCCCCGTCGATCCGGTCGGTATGGCCAAGGCCCGGTCGGTCAAGCACGATCACCCGGTAGCGCGCGGCAAGGCGCGGGGCGAGATCGAAGGTCAGGTCGCGCGTATTGCCCGAAGCGCCGTGGATCAGCACGATGTCCGGCCCTTCCCCCATGATCACGGCATGGACGCGGTGCCCGTTCACCTCGATGATGCGCCCCTCGGGGGGAAAGGCCGCCTCGGCGCGGCCCTCATGCGCGCGCGCCTTCCACAGCACGAAAACAGCCAGACCGGCGAGGAGGGCAAGGAACAGGATCAGCTTCACCGCTCAGACCCGCAGATCGGTCGTTTCCACCCCGATTTTCGTGCTGTCATATGGGGTTGTCTCGTAAATCTCGGAAATCCAGTTGCCATAGAGAAGATGCGCGTGGCTGCGCCAGCGATTGAGCGGCGGCTGCGCGGGATCGTCATCGGGATAGTAGTTGCAGGGCACGTTGATCGGCGTTCCCGCCGCGACATCGCGGTCATATTCCTGTTTCAGCGTGTCGCTGTCATATTCGAAGTGGTTGAAGATATAGAGCGCGCGGCGGCCCTGATCCTCGACCAGACAGGGGCCGACCTCGTCGCTGTCCAGAAGGATCGAGAGCCCCGGCACGGCCTCGATCTCGGCGCGCTTCATCTCGGTCCAGCGACTGACGGGGATCACGCAATCATCCGAAAAGCCGCGCAGATAGGGCGATGCGGGCGCGCGGTTGCGGTGCCGGAAACAGCCAAAGGCCTTGGCTTGCAGCATGTGCTTTTTCACGCCGTGGAAATGGTTGATCATCGCCATGCCGCCCCAGCAGACGCCAAAGGTGGAGTGGACATGGCTCTGGGTCCACTCGAACACGCGGGCCAACTCGTCCCAATAGGTCACGGCGTCGAAATCGAGATGCTCGATCGGCGCGCCGGTGATGATGAGGCCATCATACTTGTCGCCCGCTTCCGCGACCTCCGAGAAGGGGCGGTAAAAGCTTTCCATATGCTCGGCGGCGGTGTTCTTGGTCTGGTGCTCGGTCATGCGGATGAGATCGAAGTCGATCTGCA
This sequence comes from Roseovarius sp. MBR-6, assembly GCF_040547525.1. Classification (NCBI taxonomy): domain Bacteria; kingdom Pseudomonadati; phylum Pseudomonadota; class Alphaproteobacteria; order Rhodobacterales; family Roseobacteraceae; genus Roseovarius; species Roseovarius sp. MBR-6. Next base: position 125,784 of record NZ_JBEPPW010000001.1, read on the forward strand.
AGGGGGTGGCCCCGATCAGCCGCGCAAACTGGTTCTCGGTCTGGATTTTCTTGGGCATGAGGTTCAAGAGGCCGATGCGCAGCGGGCGGATGTCCTGCCGCGCGGCGTGGTCGGGATCCATCACCATCACGCCTTCGCGCTTGAGCACGTCATAGGCGGGCAGGTTGGCGGGGATCTTGATGGGCATGGGCGTCTCTCGGTGGTTTCAGGCGGTGCGGCGGTCGATGGCGGTGGCGATCAGCGCCTCGAACCGGGCGGCGTCAGAGGCGGCGGCGATCTCGTCGGCGCTCACCCGAACGCCCCATTTCGCCATGCGCTCATAGCGCGGCTGGCGATGCGCGAGCGCCTGCGCATAGGTCCAGCGGATGAAGGCATCCGGATCAACTTCGGCCTCTGAGATTTTGTTTTTGAATAGATATTCCTCCCAGACACGGGACAGGAATTCGGGCTGATAGGCCATCGGCTTGGGGGCGCGGTCAAAGCGGCGGATCAACTCGGCGGTATGCGCCTCGGACCCCTCGATATAGACCAGCAGGCAGTGGCGTGAAAGCTCCGTCAGGATCGGATCGGCGGGATCGTCACCATCCGCCCATTCGCAGATCGACCCGCCCGTGTCGCAGACGAAATGCGGATAGCCATAGAGCCGCTGGCTGCGCTCGATGAAATAGCCGGTGTCCATCAGGGCGCTGATTTCGGCCTGCCGGAACTGTTCCTGCCTCCGGCGATAGTCGGCGATCGGCATCCCGCCCTTGGCACCCGCGCCCGGTTTGCCGAGATAGGTCGAGACCGGTGCAAGGTTGTGGAACGTGATGTTGGAGCCGATGTAAATCGAATCCGTCAAGAGCAACTCGCGCAGGAAGGGCACCTGCATGGCGTGCGCCTTGGCGTTGTCGGTGATGAATTCGCCCATGTAGCGGGTGCCGATGCGGTAATCTATCGAGTAGTGAAACCACCCGCCCGCATCGCGCAGCATCTGCGAGACATGGGTCTTGCCCAATCCCGACATGCCATAGAAAAGCACCCTCTTTTGCGGGGCATCGTGCCAATGCCGGGAGGTTGGGTAGATCATCGGTGGCTCCTTTTACCGCGCCTTACCTGCTGGTTTCGCCCGGATTTGGCAAGAGGCCAAAGAAAAACCCCGCCCGGATGAGGGGCGGGGCTGTGGTGCGGTCGTGAGGCGGGATCAGAACTTGAAGCCGACCTTGGTGCCGACGGCGAAGGCGCTGCTGCCCGAGAAGTTCGAGACCGAGGTGGTCGCGTTGCCGATATCGGCATAGCTGATACCCGTGGTGATCTTGATGTTCTCGTTCTCGTAGATCGCGGCGAGGCCATAGCGGATATAGCCGTCCGTGCCCGAAAGGTTGCCGACCTGGTTGCCGGTGTCCGCTTCATAGCCGACGGTCGCGGCCCCGCTCCAGTTGGTCGAAAAGCGACGACCGACACCGATCTCATAGGTCCAGATGTCGTCGGTGCCGAACGCGATCGGCACGTTGACCGGAACGCCGGTTGCGACCGAGAAGAAGTCGCGCGGTTGCACGAAGAATTTGCTCCATTCACGCCATTTGACCGAGCCGAACAGCAAGGTGTTGGCGGCGATACCGGTCTGGAAATGGAAGGTCACTGCCTGTGGGATCTCCACATCGAAGGAGTCGCCGCGATTGTCCTTGAAATCGTGTTCGGTTTTCGACTCGTATGTCAGAGCGACCCGCAGCGCGATCTTGGGAATTTCATAGGCAGCCCCAATCAGGTAGCCGAGTTGGAAATCCTTCGTCACGTTCAGCTCGTAAGGCCGCCCCGGAGCGGGGATGGCGCTGCCGAGCGTCGCGGGCGAGATCACGGTCAAATCGCCGCCGAGGCCCATGTAGCGCAGACCGCCATAAACGCTCATGCGCTCTGTAAAGGCATATTTGGCCAGGCCCGTGAACGCGATGGAGTTCACTGCCGCGTCCGAGCCGGCAAAGAACGATCCGGGCGTGCTGTAGTTGACCGAGGCCCCCATCGGCTCGTCGATGACGAGGGCAAGGGCGAGCTTGTCGTTGTACTGGTGCTTGTAGGAGCCCGCGAAAGAGCGATAGCTTTTCTGGATGCCCCCGGTGCCTCCGGTGGGGATCCCCGGTCGCGGCTTGCCCGAGACAGACGGATTGACGTTCACCGCCGAGAATTCGACGTAGTTCTTGCTTTTCTCGAACAGGATCATCGACGGATCGCCGCGGCGTTCAATTTCGCCTGCCGTGGCAAGCGATGATGTGACGGCAAGCGCGGTTGCGGCCAGAAGTTGTGTTTTCATTTGTCCCTCTCCTCCAGAAGATTTGAGGTCACATTACCGTCACACCCCCTTCGGTCAATCTTTGACGCCGCGTCACAAATTCCCACTCCTCAAAGGGTTGCGTCGGCGACACAGTTTTGACGCGAGATCACGGGTTCGTGATCACTTCTGACGGGTTTCGTGCCAAAGGTTGAGGTAATTCGCGCCAAAGATCACGGCAGCGCCCAGGATCACCCAGATTTCGACCGTCTCGCCGTAGAGGAAAAGCGCGATGACCGCGATGAGCGGCAGGCGCAGGAAATCCACCGGCACCACCACCGTGGCAGGTGCCAGCGACAACGCCGTGGTCAGGCACAGATGCGCCACCAGCCCCGCCACCCCAATGAGCACAAGCCAGGGCAGGGCGGTGGCCGAGGGCAGGGCGATGTCGCCGTCATAGCCCGCACAAAGCAGGCCAAGCCCGATCTGCATGAGCGTCATCCAGAACAGGATCGAGGTGAGGCTCTCGTGACGCGTGAGACGCTTCGTGGCAAGGATCGACCCGGCAAAGCCGAGCGCCGCACAGGCGGCGGCCAATTGTCCGAGGCCGAGCGTCTCGGGGCTGGGGCGCGTGACCATCAGGATGCCGACAAAACCGAGCGTCGCCGCCAGCACCCGGATGCGCGTCATCCGTTCGCCAAGCACCAGGGGCGACAGCACCAGCACCCAGAGCGGCGAGGTGAATTCGAGCGCGAAGACCTGCGCCAGCGGAATGAGCGTGATCGCCAGAAACCACAGGTTCTGCCCGGTGAAATGGCTCAGGTTGCGAAGCGCGTGGAGGCCGAGACGGTCGCGGCGCACCTCGCCCAGGTGCCCGGTCGCGCGCGCCACGATCAGCACGATCAGAAAGCCCACGATGGAGCGGTAAAGCATGATCTCGAACGTGTCGTGATCGAGACTGACCGCGCGCCCCGCGACTGCCATGGACGAGAAAGACGCCACCGCCCCCAGCATCCAGAGCGCGGCACGCAGCGTCTGCGGCGCGGGCAGGGGGGCTGTCATCCTTCGGTCACGGTAAATTCGCGCGGCATATGGCCGGTCGCGCGCCACCAGTCGCTGGCACGGGTGCGTGTCTGGTGGGCGTCGAAAGCGGCGCGGTCGGCAAAGCTCTCGCTGACGGTGAACGCGCCCGGCGCGGTCTCGGTCACGTCGAACGAGAGACACCCGGCCTCGGCGCGGCTCAGACGGATGTGTTCGGGCAGGGCAGCGCGGGCGATGTCGATCTCATGGGGTGCGCAGGTCATCCGCCCGGTCAGGCGGATCACTCCCATTCGATCGTTCCCGGCGGTTTGGAGGTGATGTCATAGGTCACGCGGTTGATGCCCTTGACCTCGTTGATGATTCGCGTCGCGGTTTCGCCCAGAAATTCATGCGTGAATGGGTAGTAATCGGCGGTCATCCCGTCCACGCTTGTGACCGCGCGCAGCGCGCAGGCGAAATCATAGGTGCGCCCGTCGCCCATCACGCCCACGGTGCGCACCGGCAGGATGGCGACGAAGGCCTGCCAGATGTCATCGTAAAGTCCGTGTTTGCGGATCTGGTCGATATAGACCGCATCGGCCTTGCGCAGGATGTCGAGTTTCTGCCGCGTGATCTCGCCGGGGCAGCGGATGGCAAGGCCGGGGCCGGGGAAAGGGTGACGACCGATGAAAGAGGCGGGCAGGCCCAATTCGCGGCCCAGGGCGCGCACCTCGTCCTTGAAGAGTTCGCGCAGCGGCTCCACGAGCTTCAGGCCCATCTTTTCCGGCAGGCCGCCGACATTGTGGTGCGATTTGATCGTGACCGAGGGGCCGCCCGAGAACGACACGCTTTCGATCACGTCCGGATAAAGCGTGCCCTGCGCCAGAAATTCCGCGCCGTCGATCTGCCCGGCGTATTTCTGGAACACGTCGATGAAGAGACGGCCGATAATTTTTCTCTTGGTTTCCGGGTCGCTTACGCCGTCAAGCTCACCCAGGAAAAGCTCTGCCTCGTCGGCATGGATCAGCGGAATGTTGTAGTTGTCGCGGAACATGGCGACGACCTCTTCGGCCTCGCCCTGCCGCAAGAGACCGTGATCGACGAAGACACAGGTGAGTTGATCGCCGATCGCCTCGTGGATCAGCACGGCGGCGACCGACGAATCGACGCCCCCCGACAGCCCGCAGATCACGCGGCGGTCGCCAACTTGCGCACGGATCTTCGCAATCGCCTCTTCGCGATAGGCACCCATGGTCCAGTCGCCCTTGAACCCGGCCAGACGCACGAAATTCTCGTAAAGCCGCGCGCCGTTCGGGGTGTGGTGGACCTCGGGGTGAAACTGCACCGCGTAAAAGCGGCGGTCGCGGTCGGCGGTGATGGCGAAGGGGGCGCCGGGAGAGGTGCCCAGAACCTCGAACCCCGGCGCGATTTCAGAGACATGATCGCCATGGCTCATCCAGACCTGCTCGCGCGCGCCGTCGGCAAACCAACCGCCCGTGAAATCGCTCTGCACCCCGGCGGGTGTGACGAAGGCGCGGCCGAATTCGGCGGTGGCGTGCTCTCCGGCCTCCACCTTGCCGCCAAGGTCCTGCATCATCACCTGCTGGCCGTAGCAGATCCCGAGGATCGGGACACCGAGATCATAGACCGCGCGGGGCGGCCGGGGCGATCCCTCTCGCGTCACGCTGTCAGGTCCGCCCGAGAAGATCACCGCGCGCGGGGCGATGTTCTTCAACAGCGCTTCATCCACCTTCTGATAGGGATGGATTTCGCAATAGACGTTCAACTCGCGCAGGCGACGCGCAATCAGCTGCGTCACCTGGCTGCCGAAGTCGATGATCAACAGGCGGTCATGAATGATCTGGCTCATGACCGCCCATTAATGCGCGGGACGGGCCTGCGCAAGTGTGGCCTACCAGCGATAGCTCAGGCCCGTGACGACCTCGTTCTGATGCATCCGGATCTTGACGTTCTGGGGCGCGCCGGTCAGCGCCGGGTTCGACCCGCTGAAGCTGTTGGAGACGGCATGGGTATAGGCGACTGTCGCCTCCCAGCGGTCATTGAGCGCATAGCTGCCGCCGACCGAGATGTGCCATTGAGGCGTGCCGGGGGCGATGGTGTTGATCACCACTTCGCCATCGTTCGAGATGAAATCGGTCGAATAGCTCACGCCGCCGCGCAGCGTGAGCCGGTCGGATTTGCGCCAGATCGCGGCCAGCCTCAGGATATCGACATCCTCCCAGCCGAAACCAAGGCCACCGGGCGCGCCAAGCGGGCCACCCGGCGGCGCGCTCGGGTTGGCAATGCTGTCAACCTCGCCATAGAAAATGCGTTGATATTCGCCTGTAAAGGTCCAGTCCGGCAGGGCGGCGGGGGTATAGGCGGCACCAAGCGTCAGCATGGCAGGAATGTCAAAATCGCCGCCATCGGCAAATAGCCCGCTGTATTTGTCAAAGCGCGACATCTGGATACGGCTGCGATAGGCCGCACCCAGGGTCCAGGCCTCGCTTGCCTCGTAAAGCAGCCCGAGATTGACGCCGCCCCCGGTAGACCAGTCATGGCCGCGATTCGTCACCTGACCGGGGGCTGCCGAAAACCCGGGATTGTCGAAAGCCTCAAGCCCCTCGGCCTTGAACCGCTGCACGGCCAGAATGGGCGAGATGCCGAGACTCAGCCGGTCCGTGACCTGATAGGCGAGGTTCGCCGTGATGAATGCCTGCTCGAGATTGACGCCAAGCGGCGCAGACCCCGCGCCGAAGCCCGCAAAGAAATTCGTGTCGAACTCGGTATTCATGCCGCCATTGCCGAAGACAAAAAGCCCAAGAGTGGCACGCGACCCCAACTCGAAATTGGCCCCGCCGCAGGGGATGACGAAAACATCGTTCTGCGACTTGAACTTGCCCGGTATGAGCGGCCCGCCGGGGGCGATGGTCACGTCCCGGTCCGGTGCGAAAAAAGTCAGGCAGAGCGCCGCGCTGTTGCCGACCTTGACGCCGGTGGCCGGGTTTTGCGCCATGCCCAGAACGCCGGTCGGGACGGCGACGCCCACACCCGCCATGCCCTTGGACTGACCGCCATAGCCATTGGCGAAATAGCCATTGGTGGCCAGTGCGGGGCCGGCAAGCGCGCCGAGTGCCAGGGCTGCGCCAATGCGCAGAGTCTTGGAAAAACATGTCATGGAGTGTCCCCGGATCGCAGGCGCCGTCTTTGCAGCACCACATTCATATCCGTGCGTATCTAGGACAAGGAGGCGCGCCGCTCCATTCTCTTTTACCACTGCGGGGGAGAAAAACCTTCCGGTCATGGTGTTTCGGTCACATGTCGTTTTCACGTCGCACGCGCCGCTATCGGCCACTGAGACGCTCGTCAGGCGGGTTAGAACCCGTCAAAGCCCGCCCGTGCGCGGGCGTCTTCGACTCGGGGTCCGGCTCAGCAAAGGGGGCTTTCATGGCAGAGGCAGCAACGCAAGGCAGACGGGCACGGGGCGGCGGCGGGGCCGCGCGACGGGCCGAGCGCACCGCCGTGAGCGTCGAGACCGCGCACTATATCGAGCGCAATATCCCCAATTTCGAGGTGCTGACCCAAGAGGCGCTCGAGATCATCGAGTGGAACGCCGATACCGTGCTCGAAGAGATCGGCGTCAACTTCGTGCAGAACCCCGCCGCGCTCGAACGCTGGCGGCAGGCGGGGGCCGATGTGCAGGGCGAGCGCGTGCGCATCCCGCGCGGTCTGGCCCGAAAGCTTTGCGCCACGGCCCCGTCCAGCTTTACCCAGCACGCCCGCAACCCCGCGCGCAATGTCGAGATCGGCGGGCGCAACCTCGTTCTGGCCCCGGTCTACGGCCCGCCCTTCGTGCATGACATGGAGAAGGGCCGCCGCTACGCCACCATCGAGGATTTCCGCAACTTCGTGCGCCTTGGCTACATGTCCAAATGGCTGCACCATTCCGGCGGCACGGTCTGCGAGCCCACCGATATTCCGGTGAACAAGCGCCATCTCGACATGCTGCTGGCGCATATGACGCTGTCGGACAAGCCGTTCATGGGATCGGTGACAGAACCCAGCCGCGCGCAGGACAGCGTGGACATGGCCTCGATCCTCTTTGGCGAGGCGTTCGTGCAACAGAACACGGTGATGACCAGCCTCATCAACGTCAACTCGCCGATGACCTTTGACGATGTCATGATGGGGTCATTGGAGGTCTACGCCGCCAACAATCAGGCCAGCATCATCTCGCCCTTCATCGTCGGCGGTGCCATGGCACCGACCACGGTGGCGGGGACGCTCACGCAGGTGCTGGCCGAGGTGCTCGCGGGCATCGCCTACAGCCAGCTTGTGCGCCCCGGCGCGCCGGTGATCGCGGGCGCGTTCGTCACCTCGATCGACATGAACAGCGGCGCGCCCACGTTCGGGACGCCCGAGGCCGCGCACATCACTTATGGCGCGGGGCAGTTGGTGCGCCGGCTGGGGCTGCCCTATCGCTCGGCGGGGGCGTTCACCGGCTCCAAGCTGCCCGACGCGCAAGCGGCCTACGAGACCTCCAACAGCCTCAACATGGGGCTGCTCGCGGGGGTCAATTTCATGCTGCATTCCTGTGGCTGGCTGGAGGGGGGGCTGGTGTCGTCCTTCGAGAAATTCGTCATGGATGCCGACCAGCTTGGCGCGCTGCACCATCTGGCGCTTGGCGTTCACATGGACGAGAACGGTCAGGCAATGGACGCGATCCGCGAGGTGGGGCCGGGCGGGCATTACCTTGGCTGCGCGCATACGCAGGCCAATTTCAAGTCGGCCTTCTGGCGCTCGGACCTGCTCGATTACAAACCCTATGAGACATGGTCCGAGGAGGGCGGGCGCGACACGATGGCGCTGGCCAATGCGCGGGTCAAGAAACTGCTGGCCGATTACCAGCAGCCCGCGCTTGACCCGGGCATCGGCGAGGCGCTGGCCGACTATGTGGCGCAGCGCAAGGCCGGGATGCGCGACGCCTTTGGCTGAGGCGCGGGCGCGTCGGCCAGGCTCCGTGCCTCAGCCATCAGGGCAATCAATATCGTGACATGACGCGCGGCGCTGTAATGGGCGGCGCGCGTCTTGCGGTCCTGCTCCTCGGCTGCCTCGATCTCGATGAGCCGCTCCAAGGCCGGGGCCGGTGCGGGCGGCGATTGCACCCCGAGAAGATGCTGCAGAACGCGGGCACGGTCATAGTGCTCGGCCCCGATGCGCGCGGCGCGCACCATGAGCGGCGGGCGGCTCAGCCGGACAAGTCTTGCGCGGATATCATGCATTCTCGTGCCTCCACAGGGATCATGTGAGGGAAGCCTTGCACGGGTGTGTGCGGTGTTGCGTCACGCTGCTCACCGGCGCACGACGGTCCTGTGAATTGTTTACGATTTGTAAACGAAGGTTGATTTTACGGAAACAGTTAACGAACCGGTAATCATTGCCCGCTTAAGTTGCACTCGCCATGTGGATAACCTTGTGGATAACCTGGGCGGCGTGTCTGAGCCGCCGCAGGCCGAACTCTGGGGAATTGTGATGCAACAACAGCTTACCACCAAACCGACCCAGCCGAAGGTGCCCGCCTGGGTGCCCGAAGCGGCGCGCCATTATCTCGCCCATACCGAGAGTGGCGCGTCGATACGCGATCTTGCCAGACGCTCGGGGAAACATGCCTCGACCGTCCTGCGCCAGATCCGCGCCTTCGAGACACGCAGGGATGATCTGCTTGTGGACGAGGCGCTGCGGCGGCTTGGGAAGGGGGGCGGCGCGGCAAGGCAGGCCGGTTCTTCAGCCAAGGAACGCTGCATGACCCGTCAACCCGATACCCATTCCGAAATCCCGTTGAGCGTGGCGCGGCTCCGGCAGGAGGCACGGCGCGTGCTGCGGCGGCTTTGCGAGCGCGGCGCGTTGCTGGCGGTGGCCTCCGAGATGGACAAGGCCGTCGTGGTGCGCGAGACCGAAACCGGCACCACCCGCACCGCCGTGGTGGACCGCGATGTGGCCGAGGCGCTGGCGCTCAAGGCCTGGATCGCCTGCGACGCGCCGGGGCGCATCTCGCGCTATCACATCACCGCCAAAGGCCGCGCGGCCCTTGGCGAATTGCTGGCCGAGGAGGAAAACGCCGCCACCGGACTGCGGGAACCGGCGGTGATCCTGACCGAGGACGGGACCGAGGCGCGCCCGCAACGCCTTGCGCCGAGCGACACGCCGCTTGCCGCGCTGGCACGGCGGCGCGACAAGGACGGCACACCGTTTCTCGGCGCCGATCTGGTGCGCGCGGGCGAGCGGCTGCGCGAGGATTTCGAACTGGCGCAGATGGCCCCGCGCATGGCGCAGAACTGGGATCATTTCCTGACCCATGTAGACGAGGACGGGACCGTGCCCGACGCGTCCGGCTACGGGGCCGAGGCGGCGCGCGCGCGGCTCATCGGCGCGCTGCGGGATCTGGGGCCGGGGCTGGGGGATGTGGTGCTGCGGTGCTGCTGTTATCTTCAGGGGCTGGAGACGGCAGAGCGCAAGATGGGCTGGTCCGCGCGCTCGGGCAAGATCGTGCTGCGCATCGCGCTCCACCGGCTCAAGCGTCATTACGAGAGGCTGGGCGCGCAGGCGGACATGATCGGCTGATCGCCCTTGCACGCAGGCCGCGCCCGCCCGATCATGGCGCGATGAACATCACGCTGCGGCAACTTGGCTATTTCAGGGCTCTGGCCCAACACCGCAATTTCGGGCGGGCGGCGGAGGCGGTGCATGTCTCGCAGCCCGCCCTGTCGGTGCAGATCCGCGAGCTTGAGGCGACGCTCGGCGCGCCGGTGGTGGAGCGGCGCGCCCGCGACATCGCGCTGACGCCCTTTGGCCGAAGGGTGCTGGCCCATGCCCTGCGGGTGCATGCGGAAATGCAGGCGCTGGAGGAGACCGCACGCTGGCGCGACGGGCTGGCGGGCGAACTTGCGCTTGGCATCATCCCGACCATCGCGCCTTATATCCTGCCCGGCGCGCTGGCGCGGCTGCGCGCGCGCGACATCCTGCTTGACGTGCGGGTGCGCGAGGCGCGCACCGAGGATCTGGCCGCCGATCTGCGCGCAGGACGGATCGACGCGGCGCTCATGGCACTGCCCTTGCCCTGCGAGGGGCTGGAGGCGGTGGCGCTCTTCGAGGACCGGTTCCTTCTGGCGGGCAGCGCGGCGCGGCTGGCCGCCCTTGGCGACGCGCTGGACGCGCTCGATCCGCGCGCCCTTGGTTCAAGCCCGATTCTTCTGCTGGAGGACGGGCATTGCCTGACCGATCAGGCGCTCGAGGTCTGCGGGCGGGGCAGGGGACACGCGCAGATCGACACCGGGGCCTCATCGCTCGGCACGCTGGCGCGGCTGGTGGCCGCCGGGTTCGGCCTGACGCTCATTCCTGAAATGGCGGCGGAGACCGAGGCGCGGGCGGCACCGGGGCTGGAACTGCGCCGCTTTGCAGCCCCCGAACCCGCGCGCCGCATCGCGCTGGTGCGCCGCGCGGGCGCGGAGCGCGCGCAATGGTTCGACGATCTGGCCGAGATCCTGCGCGCGGCCGGTCTGGCGGCCACGGGCACGGCCCGCGACGTGGACGCCGCGGGCCGCCGAACACCGGGACACTCGTGACAGCGGTGGCACCGTTTACACAGGCGCATACCGGGATGCGGCAACGCCTCACTGGCACTCTCCACCGCTGTCGCTTATACTTTGCAAAGGTTACCAGTCCATTCGCGGGGAAAATATCGTGCGCGATCTCAAACTGCCCGGCGGCCGGCACCCCGAAAAGGCGCACCGCCCCGACAATGCCCAACCGAAAAAGCCCGACTGGATCCGGGTCAAGGCCCCGACATCGAAGGGCTATTTCGAGACGCGCCGGATCATGCGCGAGCACAAGCTGGTGACGGTCTGCGAGGAGGCAGGCTGTCCCAATGCGGGCGAATGCTGGGGGCAGGGGCACGCCACCATGATGATCATGGGCGAGATCTGCACGCGCGGCTGCACCTTCTGCAACGTCGCCACCGGCAAGCCGCAAACGCTCGATGCGTTCGAGCCGGGGCGCGTGGCCGACGCGGTGCAGAAGCTGGGGCTCAAACATGTTGTGGTGACCAGCGTGGACCGCGACGACCTGGAGGATGGCGGGGCAGAGCATTTCGCCCAGACCATTCGCGCCATCCGCCACCGCGCGCCGGGAACAACCATCGAGATTCTCACCCCCGATTTCCTGCATTGCGCCGACAGCGTGCTTGAAACCGTGGTTGCGGCCAGACCGGATGTGTTCAACCACAACCTCGAAACCGTGCCCGGTCTTTATCCATCGGTCCGCCCCGGCGCGCGCTATTTCCACAGCTTGCGCCTGTTGCAGCGGGTCAAGGAGCTTGATCCGACAATGTTCACCAAGTCGGGCATCATGGTCGGCCTCGGAGAAGAGCGGCAGGGCGTGCATCAGGTGATGGACGACATGCGCGCGGCGAATGTCGATTTCCTGACCATCGGGCAATATCTGCAACCCACGCCCAAGCATCACGCGGTGGCGCGTTTCGTGCATCCCGATGAATTCGCCGCCTACGAAAAGGCGGCCTATGGCAAGGGGTTCCTGATGGTTTCGGCCACGCCGCTCACGCGCTCAAGCTATCACGCGGGCGAGGATTTCGCGCGGTTGCGCGCGGCGCGTCAGGCGAAATTCGCCTGATACGGGGGGGACAGGGGGATCAGGCGCGGCGACGCGTGGCGTCATCCTCGGGTTTGCGATCCGGCGGATAGACGAGCCCCGCCGAAATCACCAGCTTGGCCGCGTCCTCGATGCTCATGTCGAGCATGATCACGTCTTCGCGCGGGAAATAGAGCAAGAAGCCCGAGGTCGGGTTGGGCGTGGTCGGCACAAAGACACTCAGCAGGTCGCTGGCGGTCTGCGCCTTCTCGTTGATCTCACCGCGCGCCTCGGTCGAGATAAAGCCGATGGCCCAGATATCCTTGCGCGGATACTGCACCAGACAGGCCTTCTCGAAACTGCGTTCGGATTGCGCGAACACCGTTTCGGCGATCTGCTTGACGCCCGAATAGATCGACCGGACCACCGGCATCCGGTTGACAAGCGATTCCGCGAAAACGATCAGCGAGCGCCCGATCAGCCCCTTGGCGATCCAGCCCACCACAATCGTGAAGATCAGGAAGATGATGACACCGACCCCGCGCAGGTTGATGCCGATATATTGCTCGGGCTTGTAGCCCTCGGGGATGAGCGGCAGCACCATGCCATCCACCCAGCCCGCCACCGTCCAGATCAGCCAGAGCGTGAGCCCCACGGGCGCGATCACCACGATGCCCGTGAGGAAGCTGGCGCGTAGTCCTGACAGGCGCTTGGGTTTCCTTGGCTCCGGGGTCAATTCGTCGAAAGGCGTATTCATGTCAAATCCATCGCGCGGCCACGCCGCTATCTAGGCACGAAAAACCCACGCCACAATGACCGAATCGCGCGGGCTGCATATCGCTTGCACCCGTCCGCGCAGGGCGCTATACGCGCGGCATTGTAAATCCGCAGGCATGGGCGGGCCCTCGGGGGAGACATCCCCGAACGGTCCACCGGTTGAAGCATCCGCTTCTCATCCCGTGCCAAGGCGCAAACCGGAAAAGGAAACGAAAATGGCTCTTCCCGAGTTCAATCTGCGTCAGCTTCTGGAAGCTGGCGTTCACTTCGGCCACCAGACGCAACGCTGGAATCCCCGCATGGGCGAATTCATCTACGGCGCGCGCAACGGCATCCACATCATTGACCTTACGCAGACCGTGCCGATGCTCGACGCGGCGCTCAACGTCATCCGCGAGACCGTGGCCAAGAACGGCCGTATCCTCTTTGTCGGCACCAAGCGGCAGGCGGCGCAGCCGATTGCCGAGGCGGCCGAGAAATGCGCACAGTATTACATGAACCACCGCTGGCTGGGTGGCACGCTGACCAACTGGCAGACCGTTTCGAAATCCATCCAGCGCCTGCGTGAGATCGACGAGGCACTTGAAACCGGTGCCGAGGGCCTGACCAAGAAAGAGCGTCTTGGCATCGAGCGCGACCAGGCCAAGCTTCAGGCCAGCCTTGGCGGCATCCGCGAGATGGGTGGCGTGCCGGACCTTCTGTTCGTGATCGACGTCAAGAAAGAGGCGCTGGCGATTTCCGAGGCCAACAAGCTGGGTATCCCGGTCGTCGCCGTGGTCGATACCAACTGCTCGCCCTCGGGCGTGGATTACATCATCCCCGGCAACGATGACGCCGCCCGCGCCATAGCACTTTACTGCGATCTCGTGAGCCGCGCCGCGCTTGACGGCATGTCCGCCCAGCTTGGCGCTGCCGGTGTGGATGTGGGCGCGCTCGAGGAGGCCCCGGTCGAGGACGTTCTGGCCGAACAGATCACCGAGCCGGCCGAGGGCTGAGCCGTCACGAAACCGTCATGGGGGCAGGGCTATCTCGCCCCCTGAGACCCGCTAGACTTTGAGGAGATCCCCGATGGCGATCACTGCTGCAATGGTGAAGGAACTGCGCGACAGCACGGGCGCAGGCATGATGGACGCGAAAAAGGCGCTGACCGAGACGGGCGGCGACATGGAGGCGGCCGTGGACTGGCTGCGCACCAAGGGCCTGTCGAAGGCGGCCAAGAAATCCGGGCGCACCGCCGCCGAGGGCCTTGTCGCCGTGCGCGTCGATGGCGGCGTCGGCGTCGCGGTCGAGATCAATTCCGAGACCGATTTCGTCGGCAAGAACGCCGAATTCCAAGCGATGGTCGCCGATGTCGCCGGGGTCGCCCTTGGCGTCTCCGATCTCGAGGCGCTGAATGCTGCCGAAATCAACGGCAAGACCGTTGCCGACACGATCACCGACAAGATCGCCAAGATCGGCGAGAACATGTCGTTGCGCCGCATGGCGCGGGTCGAGGGCGCGGGCGTCGTGTCCTATGTCCACAATGCTGCCGCCGAGGGCATGGGCAAGATCGGCGTTCTTGTGGCGTTCGATGGCGACGAGGGATTTGCCCGTCAGGTCGCCATGCATATCGCCGCCTCGAACCCTGCCGCCCTTGACGAGGCGGCGCTTGATCCGGCGCTGGTCGAGAAGGAGCGTCAGGTTCAGATCGACATCGCGCGCGAATCGGGCAAGCCCGACGCGGTGATCGAAAAGATGATCGTGGGCCGGATGAAGAAGTTCATGGCCGACTCGACCCTGCTCGGTCAGGCCTTCGTCATGAACCCCGATCTGACGGTCGAGGCGGCGGCCAAGGAGGCAGGCACGGCGATCAGCGGTTTTGTGCGGCTCGAGGTCGGCGAAGGCATCGAGAAGAAGCAGGAAGATTTCGCCGCCGAAGTGGCCAAGGTTGCCCAGGGCTGACAGATACGGCGCTTTGCGCGAAAGGCTCCCGGTTTCGGGGGCCTTTTTTATTTGCGAACGCTCGGAGCAGGAAAGGCGCGGTGCGCTCCCGAAGGAGCGCACCGCCTGAACCGGTCGCAAAATGGGGATGAAACGACGGTCAGAAGCGCCGACTGCCTCTCTTGACTATAAAGAGATGCAGCCGGCATCCGGCAGAACCGGTGGGGATTGGCCCCTCGAAAAACCAGAGAGATGAGCCTTTCCCCAATGTCCCAAGCTTAAAAGCCACCACTCACGGAACATTGATAGTGTGCCCTTTTACCTAGCGTAAAGGAAGTAAGGAAATCCTTACCGCAGATGATTCATTTGATTTTGAAATAAAATTACCGGTCGAGGACGAAAATCTGGTTCTGAAATGCTGCTTTCAGAACAGCCTGAGCCGTGGTTTCGACCGAAAGCGCGTGGCGGGCAAGGCGCAGATGCTTTTCCACCGTGGCAGGCGTCAGCCCCATGAGAATCGCAATGTCCTGCACCGCTTTGCCATCGCCGACCCAGCCCAGCACCTCGCGCTGCCGCTCGGTAAGCGGGCGTTTGGGCGAATCGTAGGGCAGGGAGAGGATGCAGCGATGCGCGATATTGTTGAGCGCAAGGATCGTCGCGCCATGCGCCTGCCAGAGCGCGTCGACCTCCGCCTGCGTCATGCACGCGCGCGCCGTCAGCGCAATCGCCGCCTTCATGCGCGGGCGCAGCGATTTGAAGCTGATCGAATAGCCCGCCGTGACATCGTGCTTGCGGTTGAAATCAATCACCGCACGCTCTTCACAGGTGAAATCGTTCGCGACAAAGCGCGGTGCCAGAAGCGACCAGGAACACGCCCCGTCATGCTCCAGCGACCAGCGCACCATCGGAGCGTGGAAATAGAGCCCGCCATGCACAAAACCTTCGATATAGGCGGGCGCATGATTGGTGAGGACGATGAAATCATCCGGATTCCCGAGCGAGGTCGAGGTGCGGAACTGTGTGCAGCCGTAAAGCAGCCGGTCAAAGCCGTAATCGGCCATGGTGCGGGTGTGGATGTCCCACAACTCCTCCATGGTCGTGGCGTCGAGCAGCCGGGTAACAGCCGCAGGCTCGATCATCCGGCCCGCTCCAGATGGCCGCGCATCGCGTCGATGGCCAGGATATATCCCTGCGCGCCGAAGCCGCAGATCACACCAAGCGCAACCTTGGATATATAAGAGATGTGGCGAAAGCTCTCGCGCGCGTGGACATTGGACAGGTGCAGCTCGATCGTCGGCACCTCGGCCGAGCTGATCGCATCCATCAACGCGATCGAGGTGTGGGTATAGGCCCCGGCATTCAGGATGAGACCGCCATGACGCCCGCGCGCGTCGTGAATGGCATCGACCAGCGCGCCTTCATGGTTGCTCTGCGCGAAATCGAGGTCGATACCCAGCATCTCTGCATGGGCGCGGCACATGGTCTCGATGTCCGCCAGTGTCGTGCGGCCATAGACCTCTGGCTGACGCGTGCCGAGCAGGTTGAGGTTCGGGCCGTTGAGAATCAGAATGGATGGCATGCGAAACGCTCCTTTACCCATGGGAATAAACCGGCTGGCGGGTTTCTGTCGAGAGCCGGAGGCGGGAAAGTCACGTCAATGCCGCGTTTTGAACTCAACCGTTCAATTATCTGATTTGGCGCGATATTCCGAACAGGACGCGTCTTCGTGGCAGACATTAATATTACATAATACTGATTATGCGCAATTCATGTGCACTGCCTGTCACCGGTAACTGCGATGCGAGACGACCTGCATCCGCTGATCCGGGCATGTATGATGCGCGCCAAGCGGGTCGCGACACGGGGCCTCGATCACCCGAAGCCCCAGCCACAGACCGACCACCGCGAACACCGCGCCGCCAACAGCCTGCCCCACAAGCACGCCCTCGGCCCCCCAGATCATCCCGAGGCCAACCGCAAACGGCCAGGTGCCAAGCGTGTTGCGCCCCCAGTTGACCACCGTCGAATATCCCGGATGTCCGAGATTGTTGAAGGCCGCATTGGAGACGAAGATCGCCCCGTTGAAGATCATCGCCAGCGCCAGTGGGCCCATGAAAAGATATAGCAGATCCCGCATCTTGCCGGTCGCATCGAACAGATCGGCGACCGGCTCCCGCACAAGGAACAACAGTGCCGAGACACCCAGAACGTAAACTGTCAGAAAGCGCAGCCCCTCCCGGAATGTGCCCAGAACACGGTCCATCCGCCCTGCCCCGAAATTCTGCGCGAAGATCGGCCCGAGCGCGCCCGACAGCGCCAGGATCACCGCAGAAACAAACGGCACCAGCCGGTTGATCACCGCCATGCCCGCCACCGCGTCCGAGCCGTGGCGCGCCATCTCGCGCGTGACGATGGCCGTGCCGACGGGTGTCGCCACCGTGGCCAGCATCGCGGGTAGCGCGATGCCGAGCGCGTCTTTCAGGTCGCGCCGCAGACAGGGCAGATCGGGCCAGCAGAACCCCCGATGACCCTTCTGCGCCAACCACAAGGCCATCGTAGCCGTGGCCAGACGCGCCAGGACCGTCGCAATCGCCGCCCCGTCCAGGCCAAGCCCGACTGCGAAGATCAGGATCGGATCGGCCACGCCGTTGACCAGAGCCCCAAGCAGCGATGGCGTCATCGCGTCCCGCGCGTCGCCATGGGCGCGCAACACCGCCACGGCCACCATCGCCAATCCCGAGAGTGCCGTGGTCGGCAGGATGATCCAGAGATAGCGCGCGGCAAGGTCTGCCACCTCTCCTTCGGCCCCGAGCAACCCGAGAATGGCATGAATATTCGGCAAGGCCAGAAGCGGCAGCAGGGCACCGAACGCCACCGCCACCACAGCCGTGCTGGCCGCGTGTTCGGCGGCCAGACGCTTGTTGCCCTGTCCCAGGCCCCGCGCCACGAGTGCGCCCGCCGCGATCGACAGGCCGATATTCATCGCGCTGGCAAAGAACATCACCACCCCGGCATAGCCCGCCGCCGCCGCAAGCTCGGCCTGGCCCAGCATCGAGATGAAGAGCACATCAATCAGGTCGACGGCAAAAATCGCCGCAATGCCCAGGCTCGACGTGACCGACATGACGGTGACATGCCGGAAAAGATTGCCTTGGGTAAAGCGCGCGTCGGTATCGGTCAGGGCCATGGGGCGCTCCGGTTTGTTTCGCAGGCAGATAGGCGCGCGCGCGCGCATCGCCAAGCCGGGACCCGGTCACAGGTCCTGTGCGAAAATGTCATGAGCGGGCGGCGGCGAAATGGGCCAGCCGCGCGCCTGTCTCATAGAACAGGGTCTTGAGGCGCACGAAAGGTTCGTGGTGGCCCTCAATCACGGGCACCGGCAAGGCGGTTTCGCTCTGCTCGATGAGCGCGTGCGCCACGGCGCGGCCAAAGACCGTTCCCGGCCCGATCCCTCTCCCGGAATATCCATATATTGCAAAGGCATTGGGGCCGAACCTACGAATTCTGGGAAGGTGGTCCCCGGTCATCGCGATGCGCCCGGACCAGGTGTGCTCGATCCCGGCACCCCGCAAACGTGGATAGAGTTGCGCCAGCTTGCGCCGCGCCCAATCCTCATGGATGCGCCCGCCTCCGCCCATGCCGCCGAGGATCAGCCGCCCGGCACGATCACGACGCAGCGAGGTCATGATCAGTCCGGTATCCCAACACCCCTCTCCATTCATGAGAATATCGCCGGCAAGATTATCCCCGAGCGGCTCTGTGGCGATCTGGAAATACTGGACGATCGGCACCTTCGGAACCGGGGTCTGGTCGATCGGCTGATGATAGGCATTGGTGGCGACGATCAGGGAACGCGCACGCAGCTTGCCGCCGCTCGTGCGCAGGATCCATTGCCCCCCCACTTGCTGCACCGCAACGACCGGGCTTTTCTCATGCAGCCGCGCGCCCGCGTCCTGCGCCGCCCGGGCAAGTCCGCGCGCGTAACCAAGCGGCTGAATCGTCCCCGCGCGCGGATCATAAAGCGCGCCATGGAAGCGGTCAGACCCGGTGCGCCGCGCCGTCTCTGCGGCGTCCAGAAGGCGCACGGGTGCCCCTCGCGCTGCAAGTTGCGCCGCCCTGTTTTCCAGATCTTTCAATCCGTTGCGCGCATGTGCAAGGTGCAAGGTCCCGGCGCGCACCGGCTCGCACGCCATTGCGTGACGCTCGATCAGATCGAACACCATATCAGGCGCGGCTGCGAGAGCCGCGTTGAGCCGCTCGCCTGCCGCCGGCCCGAGCCGCGCGTTCACCGCCTCGGGCGGCAGCCAGAGCCCGGCATTGACCAGCCCGACATTGCGCCCAGAGCCGCCATGCCCCACGGTCTCGGCTTCCAGAAGCGTGACTTCGGCCCCCTGCTCCGCCGCCGCCAACGCCGCAGAGAGCCCGGTATATCCCCCGCCGATGATCGCCAGATCGACGCTTCGCTCACCTTGAAAGCTGGCCGCATCAGGGGCGCTTACCGCCGTCTTGCCCCATAGATTGCTCGTGACCGACCCATGAGTTTTTTTCAGGATAACTCCCCCCGCCTGCGCATCAGAAAAATGCCTGAAGCCCGGTCTGCGCCCGACCGAGAATCAGCGCATGAACATCATGCGTGCCCTCGTAGGTGTTGACCGTCTCAAGGTTGACCATATGGCGAATAACCTGAAATTCCTCGGAAATTCCGTTGCCGCCATGCATGTCACGGGCGTGGCGGGCAATCTCCAGCGCCTTGCCGCAATTGTTGCGCTTGATCAGGCTGATCATTTCGGGCGCGGCGTTCGCCTCGTCCATCAGGCGTCCTACGCGCAGGCAGGCTTGCAGCCCAAGCGCGATTTCGGTCTGCATATTGGCGAGTTTCAACTGGAAAAGCTGCGTCTGCGCCAGCGGGCGGTTGAACTGCTTGCGGTCGAGGCCATATTGCCGCGCGGCGTGCCAGCAGAATTCGGCGGCCCCCATCACCCCCCAGGCGATGCCGTAGCGTGCCCGGTTCAAACATCCGAAAGGCCCTTTAAGCCCTTGAACATTTGGTAAAAGTGCAGAGTCCGGCACCTCGACACCGTCCATCACGATCTCGCCCGTGACCGAGGCGCGCAAGCTCAGCTTGCCACCGATTTTCGGCGCGCTCAGCCCCTTCATGCCCTTTTCCAGCACAAACCCCCGGATCTTGCCGTCATGTGCCTCGGACTTGGCCCAGACCACGAACACATCGGCAATCGGGCTGTTGGAAATCCACATCTTCGATCCGGTCAGACGATAGCCACCGTCAATGCGCACCGCACGGGTTTTCATGCCTGCAGGGTCGCTGCCCGCATCCGGCTCGGTCAGGCCGAAACAGCCGATCAGCTCGCCACTGGCCAGTCCGGGCAGGTATTTGCGCCGCTGCTCCTCCGAGCCATAGGCATAGATCGGATACATCACGAGCGAGCTTTGCACGCTCATCATCGAGCGATAGCCCGAATCAACGCGCTCGATCTCACGCGCGACCAGACCGTAGCTGACGTAATTGCTGCCAAGCCCGCCATATTCTTCGGGAATCGTCGTGCCAAGCAGGCCCATTTGCCCCATCTCGCGGAAGATGTCCGGATCCACCCGTTCTTCACGATAGGCGTCGATGACGCGCGGTTGCAGGACCTCCCGCGCGAATGTGCGCGCGCTCTCGGCAATCATGCGCTCCTCTTCGGAGAGTTGATCGGCAAGGCGGAACGGATCGCTCCACTCGAAAGAGTGAAGATCCGGTGAATCCTTGGCGCGCAGGGTCGGTGCTTCCACGTTCATGGCAGCCTCCTTATGAGAATTGTTACGGCTTTCGGACAGACTACACTAGCAAAACCAACCGGAATAACGATATTTTCACATGAAACCATGAGATTTACGCAAGTATGACTCTGCCCCGTCGTTTCCTCCCCTCGATTTCCGCGCTGCGCGCATTGGAGGCGCTCGACCGTCTCGGCAGCGCGACAGCGGCGGCGGAGGAGTTGGCGCAAACACAAAGTGCAGTCAGCAGGCAATTGAAAACATTGGAGGAACAACTTGGCGTATCCCTGTTTCTGCGGCAAGGGCGGCATATCCGTCTGACACCGGAAGCGGCCACTTATGCCGCAAAGGTGCGGGCCGCCTTGCAGCAGATCGCCCAGGCCTCGGTCAGGCTGACGGTTAATCCGCTCGGCGGCAGCCTCAGCCTTGCAATCCTGCCCACGTTCGGCATGCGCTGGCTGGTGCCGCGCCTCGCCGATTTCGCCCGGCGTCACCCGGAGGTGACGATCAACCTTTCCACGCGATTGCGTCCGTTCAACTTCGCCTCGCAAAACTTTGATGCAGCTATACATTTTGGACAAGCGGATTGGCCGGGAACGACTGCGCTCCGCCTCAGGAGCGAGGCGGTTCTTGCGGTGGCGGCCCCCGATCTTCTTGCCCGATACGGTGCCATTGCCGACGCGGCGGACATGCTCCGCCTGCCGCTCCTGCATATCGAAACCCGGCCCCATGCCTGGGCGGAATGGTTTGCGGCGCATGGCGTGACCGAGGCGCGGCCAGGCGGCACGGTCTATGATCAATTCTCAACCATAACGCAGGCCGCGCTGCACGGGTTGGGAGTGGCGCTCTTGCCGGATTACCTGACCGAACAGGATCTTGCCACGGGACGCCTTGCCGTGGCCTGGGGCGACAAGACGCTCATGACCGGCGCGTATTACCTTGTGTGGCCCGAGGCGAATGCGCGCGATCCGGCGCTCCTGACGTTCCGCAACTGGCTTGCCGGGCAGGCCGAGGACGAAGACAACCTGCCGCGCTGATCCCCGATCTCAGCCGTTCCAGCGCGGCAGGATCACCGAAAACGTGCTGCCCTGCCCCGGCTCAGACGCAATCCGAAGCCGTCCGCGATGGCGGTTGACGATGTGCTTGACGATGGCAAGGCCAAGCCCCGTCCCCCCCATCTCGCGCGAGCGATGCGTATCGACACGATAGAACCGCTCGGTCAGGCGCGGAATGTGCAGCGGGTCGATGCCGGGACCATGGTCGCGCACGCTCGCCACGATGGCCGGCATCCGCAGGGTGGCATCGCGGGCGTGATGCTCCAGCGTGATCTCCACCTGGTTGCCCTGTCCACCATATTTGATCGCGTTCTCCAGCAGATTGGTAAAGACCTGCTGCAACTGATCGGCATTGCCGGGCACGACAAAGCCCTGCCCGCCCGAGAATTTCATGGCACAGCCGCTTTCGTGCCCGAGAGGGCGCAACATCGTCATCACCGTGCCGATGATCCCCGCGAGATCGACCGGCTCGCGCGGGCGGATACGCTCCTCGCCCTCGACCCGGCTGAGCGACAGCAGGTCATGCACCAGCCGCTCCATCCGCGCCGCCTCGCGGCCCATGATCGCCAGAAACCGGTCGATGGCGGCCTGATCGTGGCGGGCGGGGCCTTGCAGCGTCTCGATGAACCCGATGAGCGCGGTGAGCGGCGTGCGCAACTCGTGGCTCACGTTGGCCACGAAATCGCGACGCATCTGCGCGGCCTGCTCGCGCTCGGTCAGATCCTCGAAGGCAACCAGCACGCCGCGCGCCGACGCCCCCGCATCCACATGCGCCACATGCACCTGAAAGGTGCTGTCGCGCCCGCCCTCGGATGTCTGATAGGTGGTGCGTCGCGCCTGCCCGTCGCGCCCGGTCTGCTCGATCGCGTCAAGCACGTCGGGCTGCCGCAGCGCAGTCAGGAAATGCCGTCCCTCGATGCCCTGCCCCAGCATCTCGCGCGCCGCGGCATTGGCGGCATGGATGCGCTCGTCCGGCCCGATGAGCAGCGCCGCGAAGGGCATACCGGCAAGGACCGAGCCAAATCCCTGCATCGCGCGTCAGACCGCCCGCAGCCCGGCGCGAAACCGGCGCATGTTGTCCTGGTAATGCTGTGCGGCGGCCCGCAGACCGGCAATCGCCGCCGCGTCGAGCGCGCGCACCACGCGCCCCGGCGCCCCCATCACAAGGCTGCCATCGGGGATCTCCTTGCCCTCGGTCACGAGCGCGCCTGCGCCGATCAGGCAATCCCGCCCGATCCGCGCGCCATTCAGCACCGTGGCCCCCATCCCGACAAGGGTGTTCTCGCCGATCGTGCAGCCATGCAGCATCACCTTGTGCCCGATGGTGCAGCCCGCCCCGATCACCAGCGGATAGCCCATATCCGTATGCATCACGGTGTGTTCCTGCACATTCGTGCCCGCGCCCACATGGATCACCTCGTTGTCGCCGCGCAAGGTGCAGCCGAACCAGACCGAGGCCCCGGCCTCCAGCACCACCTTGCCGATGATATTGGCATCAGGGGCGACCCAGGTCTCGGGATCTAACTGCGGCGCATGGCCGTCAAGGGCGTAGATGGTCATTGCATCCCCTCGAATTCGGCGTGCAGCGCACGCACATGATCGGTCAGCCACGGCTGCTGCGACCGGCGCAGGCGCGTCGCCTCGATGATGGTTCTCAGCTTTGCCTCGGTGGCGTCAAGGTCTTCGTTGACCAGCACGAAGTCATAGCCGTCCCAATGGCTGATCTCGTCCCAGCTCTTCTGCATCCGCCGCGCGATCACCTCGGGCGCATCCTGCCCGCGCGCCTGCAAGCGGCGATGCAATTCGCGGATCGAGGGCGGCAAGAGGAAGATCGACAGCGTATGCGGCCCGAGGTCCGAGTTGCGGATCTGCTGCGCGCCCTGCCAGTCGATGTCAAAGAGCACATCGTTTCCTGCGTCGATCGCCGCCTGCACAGGCCCCGTGGGCGAGCCGTAGAAATTGCCGAAGACATGCGCGTGCTCCAGCATCTCTCCGGCCGCCACCGCGCGTTTGAACGCCTCTTCGCGCAGGAAATGGTAATCCCGTCCCTCCACCTCTCCCGGTCGCGGCGCGCGCGTGGTGGCCGAGACCGAGAACCGCAAACCGGGATCCCACGCCCGCAGGCGCTGCGACAGCGTCGACTTGCCCGCCCCCGAGGGCGAGGAAAGGATGATCAGAAGTCCCCGTCGCGCGCCCATGCCTTGCCCTTCATCGTTCTGAAAATACTCATTGCGCGCCCGCCACAGGTGCCATGATCTCGGTTTCCGCGCCGTCGCGCAGCGCGAGGTAGAAACACGACCGCCGGTTGGTGTGACAGGCAGGCCCGGTCTGACGCACCTGGAGCAAAAGGCAATCGCGGTCGCAGTCGATGCGCATTTCCACCAACTCCTGCACATGGCCCGAGCTTTCGCCCTTGACCCAGAACGCGGCGCGCGAGCGGCTCCAATAGGTCACGCGCCCCGTCGCGAGCGTTCGTGCCACGGCCTCGGCATTCATCCAGGCCATCATCAGCACTTCGCCGGTCTCCGCCTCCTGTGCGATGGCCGGAATGAGGCCCTGCGCATCATACTTTAGTGTCGCGGGGTCGAATCCCATGGCGAAATCCTTTTGCATCGGGGCGTGTCGGGTCTATTTATGGGGCAACGGACGAAAGGGAAAGCCATGAGCGGCGAAACCGACCTGATCAAGCTCTATTCCGCGCGCATCCTCGCACTGGCCTCGGATATTCCGCGACACGGGCGGCTGGATGCGCCGCAGGCCAGCGTCAAGCGCCGCGCGCCGCTCTGCGGCTCGACCGTGACGGTCGATCTCTCGATGTCCGAGGGCCGCGTCAGCGACTATGCCGCCGAGGTGCGCGCCTGTGCGCTCGGTCAGGCGGCGGCGAGCGTGGTGGGGGCCAATATCCCCGGCTGCGATCTGGCGCAGGTGCGGGGTGCGCGCGATGCGCTGCGCGAGATGCTGAAATCAGATGGTCCCACCCCACCCGCGCCCTTTGACGGGCTCGAGGTGCTGCGCCCCGCGCGCGACTACAAGAACCGTCATGCCTCGATCCTCCTCACGCTCGAGGCTGCCACCGAGGCGATGGAGGAGATCGCGGCGCAGACCTCCTGCGCCTGATTGTGTCAGACCGCTCGCGCATTTGCGTCGCGCGGTGAGGGGCGTTTCACTTTCCCTTTCGCTTTTCGTGCCTAGTTGCTCTGGTAACAGCGAGGGATCTGACATGGCCCAAGGCCCGCTCGACGAGAAAAGCCCGCTGATCGGGCGGTTCGACCAGTCCTTTCTCATCCACATGATCCGCGATTTCTTCGTGCTTCTGGTGCTCGTCACGGTGCTCGAATTCGCGCTCA
Organism: Roseovarius sp. MBR-6; assembly: GCF_040547525.1. Taxonomy (NCBI): domain Bacteria; kingdom Pseudomonadati; phylum Pseudomonadota; class Alphaproteobacteria; order Rhodobacterales; family Roseobacteraceae; genus Roseovarius; species Roseovarius sp. MBR-6. Next base: position 150,566 of record NZ_JBEPPW010000001.1, read on the forward strand.
AGGCGGGGATGGTCTATTACGGCTTTCGCGTGAAGGGACCCGACGTGGTGCAAGAGGCCGCCGCCACCATTGCCGACGATGTGCGCTCGATCATGCGCAACGAGGGCGGGCCGGTGGCAGCACGCACGCTCTATCCGATCCTCGAACGCAACTGGGGCGATCTGGGCTATCGCATCGCCATCACCCCCTCACCGGTCACCGTCACCTCCATCGAGGCGGGCTTCGGCTTTACCCCTGAGGGCATCCCCCAGGGCGATTGGCCTGCGCGCCAGCACAATATCGCCCAACAGCCCATCACGGCCGAGCCCTTCTGCCTTGCCTGCCATACCGAGGCAAATGTCGGCGATGTGCTGGGGGCGGTGGTGGTGCGGCGCGATCTGGCCACGGATTTCGCCGAATGGGTGAGCGACATGCGCCTCTCCGCCACGCTGTCGGTGGGCAAGATCGTGCTGCATTCGGTGCTGCTCTTTCTCATCCTGCGCGCGCGGCTCGAGCCGCTTCTGGGCCTGCGCGCGGTGGTCAGCAACCTCGCGCGCGCCTATGGCGGGCTGACGCATCGGGCCGAGATTCGCACGGCGGACGAATTCGGCGTGCTGGCGCGCGATTTGAACCTGTTTCTCGACCGGGTCTGCAAACTGATGGAGGAGCTTGACGCCGTGCTCGCGCGCGTCGTTGCCGTCAATGCCGATATCGTCAGCATCCAGAGCGAGTTGCGCGACCGGATCGACGGGCTCACCAGCCGGATCCGGCGGCTTGAACGCTCGGCGATGATGAGCGCAAAGGCCGAACCGCGCCTGTCGCAAGCCTGGTTCGATGCGGCGCGCAGTGCCGTGCGCACGCTCGAGGAAAAGAGCGGCGCGCGAGAACTGGAAGGTCTCGTCGGGGATCTGCACGCCGTGGTCAGCAATGCCGAGGCGCAGATCGCCACGACCGAGCGCGTCTTTGCCGATCTGGGAGAGTTGGGCGACGAGAGCGACAAGCTCAAACGCGCCATGTCGGAGATGATCCGGCTGGAAGAGCGGATGCGCGGGATCGTCGAGACCGGGTCGGTTCTGGTGCAGCGGATCAATCCGCCGAAGGATGACCGATGAAAAAAACCGCCGCACGTTCCGGGGAACGGCGGCGGATCAGTGGCCGGTTACGCGGCCCATGGGGATAAATCGGGCGGAATGAGGCAAACCCGAAACCCTTGGGACAGGCAGAGTGCACGATCCCCGTGTTGGGACAGGGGGGACCGGCAAGAGCCGCGCACCGGCAGGCAGAAACCGGTCAGAACATCGCGGGCAGGTAGAGCGCGCCAATAAGCGTGACCATAAGGGCAACGGCCCCGATCGCATCGCCAAGGAGCGTGTCCCCGGCGCGGGCAGCGGTTGTCCTGATCTGGTGCAACATGGCGTGTTCCTCCGTGATGTTGCTCAAGTGTTCTCATATTGACAGGCCAATGTAAAGAACTTTATGAGAACAAATGAGAACAAAACGCTATCCCACGGAAATCAGCCGGATCGCCTGATCGCGCTCCATCAGCCACAGGAGCACCCGCGCCGCCTGTCCGCGCGGCGAGGCAAGGTCGGGGTCACCTGCCAGCAATGTGCGCGCGTCCGACTGGGCCACCGCCATCAACGCCGATTGCGCCTCGAGATCGGCCACGCGAAACCGCGGCAGCCCGGATTGCGCCGTGCCGATGAGATCGCCCGCACCGCGCATCTCGAGATCGACCTCCGCGATGCGAAACCCGTCCTCGGTGTCGCGCATCGTCTCGAGCCGCCGCCGCCCGCCCTCGGACAGGGGTGCCTGATACATCAGAAGGCAGGTGGAGGCCGCCGTGCCGCGCCCCACCCGCCCGCGCAACTGATGGAGTTGCGCCAGACCGAAGCTTTCGGCGCGCTCGATCACCATGATCGAGGCATTGGGCACATCCACCCCCACTTCGATCACAGTCGTTGCCACCAGCACCGATGTCTCGCCACGCTGAAAGCGCGCCATGGCCGCGTCTTTCTCCTCGGGCGGCATCTGGCCATGCACCAGCCCCACGCGCCCCTCGCCAAGCGCCGCGCGAAGGCGGCGATACCGCTCTTCGGCGCTGCTGAGGTCCACCGCCTCGCTTTCCTCGACCAGCGGGCAGACCCAATAGGCCTGCCGCCCCTCGGCAATGGCGCGGCGCAGGTGATCCACGACCTCGTCCATCCGGCCCGTGTTGACCAGCGCGGTCTTGATCGGCAGCCGGCCGGGCGGTTTCTCGTCCAGCACGCTCACATCCATGTCGCCATATTGCGCCAGCGCAAGGCTGCGCGGGATGGGCGTCGCGGTCATCACCAGCACATCGGCCTGCGCGCCCTTTTTGCCCAGCTCCAACCGCTGGCGCACACCGAAACGGTGCTGCTCATCGACGATGGCAAGGCGCAGGTCGGCAAATTCCACATCCTTCTGAAAGACCGCATGGGTGCCCACGAGAATATCGATGCCGCCCGCCGCCAACGCCCCGAGTTTGGCCGTGCGCGCGGCCCCCTTGTCGCGGCCCGTGAGGATCTCAAGCCGCACGCCCGCCGCCTCGGCGAGCGGTGCAAGCCCCTGGAAATGCTGGCGCGCGAGGATTTCCGTGGGGGCCATCAACACCCCCTGCCCGCCCGCCTCGACCGCGATCAGAAGCGCCTTGAACGCCACCAGCGTCTTGCCCGCGCCGACATCGCCCTGAAGCAGGCGGTTCATGCGCATGGGCTGGCCCATATCGGCGGCGATATCGGCAATCGCGCGGGTCTGCGCATTGGTCAGCGCGAAGGGTAACGCCTTGATGACCCGTGCCTGCAACGCGCCGGTTCCCACGGTCGCGCGCCCCTTGGCGCGGCGCAGCTTGGCGCGCGCAAGCGCAAGGGTGAGTTGATGCGCCATCATCTCGTCATAGGCCAGCCGCTCGCGCGCGGGGTGCGCAGGCGACAGGTCGCGCAGCGAGGACGGGGCGTGCGCCGCGCGCAGTGCCTCCTTCCAGTCGGGCCAGCCGGCCTGCGCCTTCTGCGCGGGGTCGATCCATTCGGCAAGGTCAGGCGCGCGCAAAAGCGCCGCCTGCGCCGCCTTGGCCATCACCCGCTGCGTGACACCGGCGGTCAGCGGATAGACCGGCTCGAAATCGGGGATCTCGCCCGCCTCCTCGATGGGCAGGACATGATCGGGATGCACCATCTGCGCGATACCGTCGAAAAGCTCGACCTTGCCCGAGACAATGCGCCGCGCGCCCGTGGGCAGCAGGCGGCGCAGGTGATCGCCGCGCGCGCGGAAAAAGATCAGGTGAAAGCTGGTCGCGGCATCCTCGACCACCACACGGTAGGGACCCGTGGGGCGCGCGGGCGCATCATGGCGGCCCACCACCACCTCGACCGTGACCACGCCGGGGATTTCGGCCCCCTGCACGGTGGCGCGGCGGCGGCGGTCCACCCCGGACCAGGGCAGCGTGAAAAGAAGATCGCGCGGGTGGGTGATGTCGAGCGTGGCAAGATGCTTGGCGGTCTTCGGCCCCACGCCGTCAAGCGTCTCGACCCCCGCGAAAAGCGGAAAAAGGATCGCGGGCCGGGTGCTCACGCGGCCCCGATGAGGGCAAGCCAGGCGTCCTCGTCGATCACCTCGATGCCGATCTCCGCGGCCTTCCTGGCCTTGGACCCCGCCCCCGGTCCGGCAATCAGCAGATCGGTGCGCGCGCTGACGCTTCCCGCCACCTTGGCACCCATGGCTTCGGCGCGCGCCTTTGCCTCGGCGCGGGTCATCTTTTCGAGACTGCCGGTGAAAACAAGGGTCTTGCCCGCGATGGGGCTGCCGGACGTATCGGGGCGTGCGGCGGGCTCGATGGTGAGGTGGCGGGTCAGACGCTCGATGCTCGCACGTTCATGCGGCTCGGTCATGGCCTGCGCAAGGCTTGTCGCCATCGCCTCGCCCACCCCGTCGATGCCCAGAAGCCGCTCCCAGTCGGGACCCTGAAGATCACGGGCCGCGTCCATCGCGGCGGTGAACTCGGCCCATGTGCCGTAATGGCGCGCAACAAGGCTGCTCGCCTGCTCGCCGACATGGCGGATGCCAAGCGCGAAGAGAAGCCGCGCGAAGGGAATGGTGCGCTTTTCGTCAATCGCGTCGAAGAGATTACTGGCGCTCTTCTCGCCCCAGCCCTCGCGGTTCTTCAATTGCTGAAGGCCCTGCCCGAACCGCTCTCGCAGCGTGAATATCTCCGCAGGCTCGGTGATCCAGCCGTCCCGATAGAACGCCTCGACCTGTTTTGCGCCCAGCCCCTCGATGTCAAACGCGGCGCGGGAGACGAAATGCTTGAGCCGTTCCACCGCCTGCGCGGGGCAGATGAGCCCCCCCATGCAGCGGCGCACCGAATCGCCCGGCTCGCGGCGCGCGTCCGAGCCGCACTCCGGGCAGGTGGTGGGAAAGACGTAAGGCGCGGCACCGGCGGGACGTTTGGCAAGGTCCACATTGGCGATCTTGGGGATCACATCGCCCGCGCGATAGACCTGCACCCAATCACCCTCGCGGATGTCCTTGCCCTCCCGGATCGGACCGCCCCGGTTGTCGCGCCCGGCGATATAGTCCTCGTTATGCAGGGTCGCGTTGCGCACCACGACACCGCCCACCGTGACCGGGCTGAGCCGGGCGACGGGGCTGAGCGCGCCGGTTCGGCCGACCTGAATGTCGATGGATTCCAGCCGCGTCCAGGCCAGTTCAGCGGGGAATTTATGCGCAATCGCCCAGCGGGGAGTGGTCGAGCGAAAGCCGAGCCGCGCCTGCAAGCCAAGATCGTTGACCTTGTAGACCACCCCGTCGATATCATAGCCGAGCGTGGCGCGGGCCTGTTCGATGCGCCGGTAATGGGCGATGAGCGCCTCGGGCCCGTGACAGAGCACGGTGAGCGGGTTGGTCTGGAAGCCGAGCGCGGCGAGCCGCTCGATCGCGCCCATCTGCGTCTCGGCGAGCGGCGCGGAGGTCGCGCCCCAGGCATAGGCGAAGAACCGCAACGGACGCGCGGCGGTGATCGTGGCGTCGAGCTGGCGCAGCGACCCGGCGGCAGCGTTGCGCGGATTGGCGAACGGCTTGTCAGCCCTTTCGGCCTGCCGCGCATTGAGCGCCTCGAAATCGTCGTGACTCATGTAGACCTCGCCGCGCACCTCGAGGAGGTCGGGCGCGCCTTCCAGCGCCTCGGGAATGTCGGCGATGGTGCGGGCATTGGCGGTGACGTTCTCGCCGGTCTCGCCATCGCCGCGCGTGGCCGCCTGAACGAGGCGGCCCGCCTCATAGCGTAGGCTCAGGCTCAGCCCGTCAATCTTGGGCTCGGAGGTATAGGTGAGCGGAGCGTCGTCGCCCAGGCCGAGATAACGGCGGATGCGGACATCGAATTCGGTGATCTCTTCGGCATCGAAGGCGTTGGCAAGGCTGAGCATCCGCTGGCTGTGCCGCACCTTGGCGAACCCCTCGGCGGGGGCCGCGCCCACCTGACCGGACGGGCTGTCGGCACGCCGGAGCGCGGGAAAGCGTGCCTCGATCGCGGCATTGCGTGCCTTGAGCGCATCGAACGCCGCGTCGGACATGATCGGCGCGTCCTCGGCATGATAGGCCGCATTGGCGCGCGCCAGCAACGCGGCCAGCCGTGCCAGTTCCGCGCTTGCCTGCGCCCCGGTCAGGCGCTCGACAGAAATCTCTTCGGACATCGGCCCCTCCGTGATCCGCCCAACCGAGTGATAGGGCGGCGGCGGGGCGAGGTCCAGACGCGCTCAGGCACCGATGGCGAGCGGTGCGCCGCCGGAGCGCGCGGCAGGTTCGGGATCGCGCAGCACATAGCCGCGCCCCCAGACCGTCTCGATGTAGTTCTCGCCGCCGGTCGCCTCGACCAGCTTCTTGCGCAGCTTGCAGATGAACACGTCGATGATCTTGAGTTCGGGCTCATCCATGCCGCCGTAGAGATGGTTGAGAAACATTTCCTTGGTCAAGGTGGTGCCCTTGCGCAGGCTCAGAAGCTCGAGCATCTGGTATTCCTTGCCCGTGAGATGCACCGCCTGCCCCGCCACATCGACCGTCTTGGCGTCGAGATTGACGTTGATCTTGCCGGTGCGGATCACCGATTGCGAATGGCCCTTGGAGCGCCGGATGATGGCATGGATGCGCGCCACAAGCTCGTCGCGGTGAAACGGCTTGGTAAGGTAGTCATCCGCGCCGAAACCGAACCCCTTGAGCTTGCTTTCGGTGTCGTCCGTGCCCGACAGGATCAGGATCGGGGTGGAAATCCGCGCCAGCCGCAATTGGCGCAACACTTCGTGCCCGTGCATGTCCGGCAGGCCGAGATCGAGAAGAATGAGGTCGTAATCGTAAAGCTTCGCCAGATCGATCCCCTCTTCGCCCAGATCGGTCGTGTAGACGTTGAGATTGGCATGGGTCAGCATCATCTCGATGCTCTTGGTTGTGGTGGGGTCATCCTCGACGAGCAATACACGCATAGGTCTGTCTCCGTTCAATGGTGCCGCTTTGTTCACAACACTGAGCAGAAATGGTTAATCTAGCGTTACCACCGGGAAACATTTTCGAAACTCATTCAAGGGTTGTCAATTCCTCTTGCCTTGGTGACCTTCAAACCCTTTTTTCCAAACCTGTTGGCCGCGCGCGTCCAGCCGTCCAATTCCTCGTCGCTCAACCCGTAGATGTGCATTGCCTCGGCGCGGGAAATCAACCCATAGGCGATCCCGTGCACGACCGAAAGCTTGCGCGAGGCGACCCAACGCGTGGTCTCGGGTGGTGGCAGATCGGCGCGGCTGAACGCAGTTCCATCCGGCAGCGTGACCGCCCTTGGCCCATCCACTTTCTTCAGATACATCACTCTCACCCCTTTTTCCGATGCGGTCTTCAGAATGCGCAAACGCGCTTAACGGGGGATGAAGCACAGCCTTGAAAATGTTTAGGATTTTCCTACATCTCGACAGATCTTGCCGGAGCGTTCCATGTCCCTCGACACCACCATGCCACTGAATTCGCTAGGGTTTGCCAAGCCGCCATCCGAGACGCGGGTGGTTGTGGCGATGTCGGGCGGCGTTGATTCGTCCGTGGTGGCGGCGCAGCTGGCGCAAGAGGGCTATGACGTGGTGGGCGTCACGCTCCAGCTTTACGATCACGGCGCGGCGCTGGCGAAAAAGGGGGCGTGTTGTGCGGGCATCGACATTCACGACGCCCGCCGCGTGGCCGAGGAAATGGGTTTTCCGCATTACGTGCTGGATTACGAGAACATCTTTCAAAATGCCGTGATCGACGAGTTTGCCGACAGCTATCTCGCCGGGGCCACGCCCGTGCCCTGCATCCGCTGCAACGAGCGCGTGAAGTTCAAGGACCTGCTTGAAACCGCCCGCGATCTTGAGGCCGATTGCATGGCCACGGGGCATTACATCCGGCGCGAGATGGGCGCGAACGGCCCCGAACTGCATGCGGCGGCTGATTCGGCGCGCGACCAGTCCTATTTCCTGTTCTCCACCACGCCCGAACAACTGGCCTTTCTGCGCTTTCCGCTGGGGGGGCTCGCCTCCAAGGCAGAGACGCGGGCGCTGGCGGCGAAATACGGGCTGATCGTGGCCGACAAGCCCGACAGCCAGGATATCTGTTTCGTGCCGAATGGCGATTATGCCGCCGTGATCGAGAAACTGCGCCCCGGCGCCGCCGATCCGGGCGAGATCGTCCATGCCGACGGGCGCATCCTCGGGCGGCATGAGGGGGTGATTCACTATACCATCGGCCAGCGGCGGGGCCTTGGCATCGGCGGGCTGGAAGAGCCGCTCTACGTGGTGCGCCTCGACGTGGAGGGCCGCCGCGTGATCGTCGGCCCCAAGGCGCTGCTGTCGACCCGCACCGTGCCCCTGCGCGAGATCAACTGGCTGGGCGACGCGCCGCTCACCTCGCGGCCCGAATGGCCCCTGTCGGTCAAGGTGCGCTCGACCCGCCCGCCGCGTGAGGCGGTGCTGCGCCCCCTGTCGGAGACCGAGGCCGAGGTGGACTTGCTCACCCCGGAGGAAGGTGTCTCGCCCGGACAGGCCTGCGTCTTCTACGAGACCGGCGGCAGCCGCGTGATGGGTGGCGGCTGGATCTGGCGCGGGGCCTGAGCCCACTCTGTCCCGCCGGTTTTCCCTTGCGGCGCAGTGCGCCCCTCACTAGAAGGCGCGTGATCTTGACCGCCGCGGACGCCTCCGCGGCCCGATGCATATGGAAGGACGAACATGCAGGTCACCGAAACCCTCAACGAAGGTCTCAAGCGCGGCTACAGGATGATCCTGACGGCGCAGGCCCTCGATGACAAGGTCACCGAAAAGCTGAAAGAAGCCCAGCCGGATATCGAGCTGAAGGGCTTTCGCAAGGGCAAGGTGCCGCTGCCGCTGTTGAAGAAACAGTTCGGCCAGCGGATGCTTGGCGAGGCGATGCAAGAGACCGTCGATGACGCCATGAAGGCCCATTTCGAGGAAAAGGGCGAGCGTCCGGCGTTCGAGCCCGATGTGAAGATGTCCAACAAGGAATGGAAAGAGGGCGACGATGTCGAGATCGAGCTGAGCTACGAGGCCCTGCCCGAGGTCCCGACCGTCGAGCTTTCCGCCGTCAAGCTGGAGCGCATGGTCGTCAAGGCCGACGATGCCGCCGTGGATGAGGCCCTTGGCAACCTTGCCGCAAGCGCGCAGGATTTCCGCGACCGCGAGGACGGGGCCGCTGCACAGGACGGCGATCAGATCGTATTCGACTTTGTCGGCAAGATCGACGGCGAGCCGTTCGACGGCGGCGCGGCGGAAGACTATCCGCTCACCCTCGGCTCGGGCAGCTTCATCCCCGGCTTCGAGGAGCAGCTTGTCGGCGTGAAGGCGGGTGACCAAAAATCCGTCACGGTCAACTTCCCCGACGACTATCAGGCACCGCATCTGGCGGGCAAGGAAGCGGTGTTCGACTGCACCGTCAAGGCCGTCAAGGAACCCGTCGCCGCCGAGGTGAACGACGAGTTGGCGCAGAAATACGGGGCCGAGAGCCTCGATGCGCTGAAAGAGCAGATCCGCGAGCGGCTGGAGCAGGAATATGCCGGGGCCGCGCGCGCCATTCTCAAGCGCAACGTTCTGGACGCGCTCGACGCGCTGGTCGGCTTCGATCTGCCCCCCACCATGGTCGAGACCGAGGCCAAGCAGATCGCGCACCAGCTCTGGCACGAGGACAATCCCGACGTGCAGGGCCACGATCACGACGAGGTCGAGCCGACCGAGGAGCAGGTGAAGCTTGCCGAACGCCGCGTGCGCCTTGGCCTGTTGCTTGCCGATCTGGGCCAGAAGGCCGAAGTGAAGGTCACCGATGCCGAGATGACCCAGGCGGTGATGACCCAGGCGCGGCAATACCCTGGCCACGAGCGCGAATTCTTCGAATTCGTGCAGAAGAACCCGCAGATGCGCCAGCAACTGCGCGCGCCGATCTTCGAGGACAAGGTCATCGACTACGTGGTCGAGCTTGCCGAGGTGAACGACAAGGAAATCACGCGCGAAGAGCTTGAAAAAGCCATCGAAAGCATGAACGAGATGTAAGCCACAGGCTCATATCCGCACCAAAGCAAGGGCCGCCCCGGGGAGAATGAGGGCGGCCCTTTTCGTATCAACACCCGGTTCGGGAAAGGCCCGGTTGGGATGCGCGAGATTGGGGGATCAGGCGCTGATATCCGAGTGTGAACGAACCCTGTCGGCGAGCGCGGCCTTGAGGCGCAGCGCAGCGACCCTTTCACTGGTGGTGGTGGCGGCAGCAACCTGCTCGTCGCAATAGGTTTCGAGAGCGGTCTTTGCCGGTCGAATCATCCTGGTCTTGGCAAACAGCGCAAGAGCGCGCTCTTCGCTCAGGAAAACGTCCCCCTCGATCCCGGCATGGGCGCGGATGCGCGCTATCCGCTCCTCGGAACAGTCAAGCAGCGCGGCAAGGGCATGAACCTTACCCATATCGACCGTCTTGCCGATATAATCGTACGGCGCGTTGCCCGAGCGGATCATCACCCGGTTCATCACCGGGTCGATAACTGCCACAGCATCGAGAACACCGGCGTTGCGCCCGTATTCGAACGCTCCGACCATCACCTCCGAGGTCACGTAGGAAATCGAGTTCCGCGCCCGTCCACCTCGGCTAAGCCGTTCGGTATCCACACAAAAGCGGGTCGCCTCCCAGATCTGCGGGCTTCGGAGTGGTGGCTCTCCATCCAGCAGTCCCGAGAACACATCCGCCAGCATGTGCGGGCCTGTGGTCTGCAATAGGCGCATACAGCCGACGACGTTCCCGTCATCATCAAGCGCGATCACATGGGCCGGGTCCAGCGCGTCGAACTCGTCCTTCTCGAGTCCGTCGCGCACGGTCACATCCCATCCCAACCGGTCGTGAAAAACACGCGCCCGAAGGCGATACATCTCTTTCTCAACATCGCCAAAGCGATGCCTGTTAAGAGCATCAAGAACGATAATCATTGTGCTATCCCCATTTTAGCCTTGTCCGACAAGGTTCGCGCAAAGCGCGAATTTATTCCATTAGGGGTTTCCCGTATCTGGAAGGCATATTGATCACGATTTCGGGACAGGTTCGCGCCGCGGCTGGTTTTCGCTCAACTCGGCTTCACGATGCCAAAGCCGACCGCGCGCCCAATGGCCTGAGGCGTCGTCAGCGCCCCCAGCTTGCTTCGCGCCGAGCGCAGGTGAACCTCTACCGTCCGATGCGAGATCGACAGGATATCGCCGATATCCTGCTGCGACTTGCCTTCGGCCACCCATTGAAGGATCTCCCGCTCCCGCAGCGAAAGGGCCGGCAGACGAAGAGCGGACATCGAAAGACTGGAACTCATCACATTGTCATGCATGTGAACCGCAGCCATCTGGAGATTGCCGATGACATGTTTGCGAAGTGCCTGCCACTGGTCTTCCGGGCACTTCCGGGTGACGCTGAAAAGGCCGACATCGCCATAGGGACCACGAACCGGAACCGTAAGCCCACGCTCCGACATGCCGAAATCCGGCGCATTGGCAAAGATCGTCTGGAAATGGGCCGTCCGTTCGAGCCTGGTCCAGTCCACCGGCGCGATCGATTTGCGACCGACATGGATTGTCGGGTCAATCCGATGAAATCCACGGGACATGTAATGGTTCACCCAATCGGGGTGGTAATTGGCAAACCCCTGCACCGCGCCGGAAATGGGATTGAACGTGGCATAGGAGGCATGATCGAATTCCAGCGACTGACATACATCGTCGAGAAAGCGAACAAAACGGTCATCCGCGTCAGGTATCGTGCTGAGATCGATCAGGTCCATGCAGATGGCCCTCATTATAGAGCGACCGACGCACTATAACTGAAATTTGACCCGCGTGACAATCTTGTGAATGAACGGCCACCGGCGGGTATCAGATGCATTGACCGCCCGCACATGGTGCGGGCGGTCAATTGTCGATCACGGGGATCAGTTTCTGTCGTCGTCCGATTCGGCGGACGCGTAATCATCGTCCGACGCGGCCCCGCCGAGATCGTCGAAGAGTTCGGCAATCTCGAAATCGGCGGCGGCCTCGGCCTCAGCCGCAGCGTCCTGGATGGACTTGCCGGTGGCCTGAAGCTCGGCTTCCTCGGGCGAGCGCGCGACGTTGAGATGGATCGTCACCACGACTTCGGGATGCAGCGTCACGGTCACATCGTGCAGGCCAAGCTCCTTGATCGGGCGGGTGAGCGCCACCTGCTTGCGATCAACGGTAAAGCCGTTTTCGGTCGCCGCGTCGGCGGCGTCGCGCGTGCTCACCGAGCCGTAAAGCGCACCGCTGTCAGAGGCCTGACGAATCACGATGAACTGCTGCCCGCCGAGACGTTCGGCCATGGCCTCGGCCTCTTTGCGGGTTTCGAGGTTCTGCGTTTCGAGCTGCGCCTTGCGCGCCTCGAAATCGGCGATGTTGCGCTCGGACGCGGTCAGCGCCTTGCCCTGACGCAACAGGTAATTGCGCGCAAAGCCGGCTTTGACATCGACCACGTCGCCCATCTGGCCAAGTTTGGCCACGCGTTCCAGAAGGATCACTTGCATCGGGTCACTCCTTATTTCACGGCGTAAGGCAACAGCGCAAGAAAGCGCGCGCGTTTGATCGCCCGCGACAGTTCGCGCTGTTTCTTGGCCGAAACGGCGGTGATGCGCGACGGCACGATCTTGCCACGCTCGGAAATATAGCGTTGCAGCAGGCGCGTATCCTTGTAGTCGATCGCGGGCGCGTTATCGCCCGAGAAGGGGCAGACCTTGCGGCGGCGGAAAAACGGTTTGGTAGCCATGAGTTATCGTCCTTTTCTCACGCGATGGTTCAGCGGCGTTCGCGGCGTTCGGGACGGTCGCCCCGGTCACTCCGGTCGCCCCGGTCGCCCCGGTCACCACGGTCTCCGCGCTCGCCACGCTCCTCGCGCTTCTGCATCTGCGCCGACGGGCCCTCTTCATGAGCCTCTACCTTGATGGTCAGCACGCGCATCACATCGTCATGCAGGCGCATCAGCCGCTCCATTTCCTGCACGGCGGCAGAGGGGGCATCGGTTCTGAGAAAGGCGTAATGTCCCTTGCGGTTCTTGTTGATCTTGTAGGCCATCGTCTTGACGCCCCAATACTCGGATTCGAGGACCTTGCCACCGTTATCGGCGAGGACGGTGCCAAAATGTTCGATGAGGCCCTCGGCCTGCGCGTTGGAAAGATCCTGACGCGCAATCATCACATGCTCGTAAAGCGGCATGTCGTCTCCATTTCTGTCAAGGCGCATTTCATAGGACGGGCGGGTTCCCTTTCGCGGCCCGTCCACGAGAGTCTGCGCGGATCATAACGATTGCGAAAGGTTGGGGGCGTATAGCTTGACCCGCGCTTGCCTGCAAGGGCGGATCGGGCGCGTCCCGGAACGGCCACGGCGGTGCCCAAATCCCGGCTTTTTTCCGGGCCAGACTGTTGATCAAGAGTTGAAGGAGTATACCCATGGTCGCACTTCCCGATTACGAGCGAGAGTTCCTCGTCCCGCCATATTCCGACACCGCCGATGCACCGGTATCCGACGATGCGGGGCCTGCGCTGCTGCGTGGTCTCTTGCGGCTTCTGGGCGGGGCCTTCATCGGCGCGTCGCTCGGCCTCTGGCTCTTGCCCTCGGTCGCGGCTGACCCGGCGATGATGCTGATCAAGCTCCTGTTTTCGCTGTGTCTGCTGTGGGCGGGATTGCTGGCAGTGCACAATGCGCGCCGCCCGGATGCGCGCCCGGTTGTCCAGATCGACCGGCGGAATGACCAGATCCGCATCCTGCATCCGGCCCTTGACGGCCGTCCGGCGCGCTGTGTCGTGCACCCGTTCGACGCGCTGTCGGAACTGTCGCTGCGCGACGGGATGCTCAGCGCGCGCGACAGGGCCGGGTGCCTGATCCTGTCGCTCGAGGTGAGCGATGCCCGCATGGAGCGTCATCTGCGCGAGGCACTCTCGCTCGCCGCCTGATCCGGTCGGGACGCGGCGGGCCCGCGCGGATGTTCGCCAATCCACAAGGTTTGTTTGAAACTGCTGTATTGTTCTTTTCCAGATCCGACCCGATGTTTATCCTGTCAATTCGACATGATCTGCATTGGAGATTTCTGAATGAACCGTATCCTGCTCGCCGCCGCGCTTGCCCTTGGCACCACCCCTGCCCTCGCCGCGCCCGCAACCTACCAGCTTGACCCGAGCCACAGTCAGGTTGTTTTCACCTATGACCACCTCGGCTTCTCGACCACCACGGGAATGTTCTCGGGCTTCGAGGGCACGATCGAGTTCGACGAGGCAGAGCCGGCCAATTCCTCGGTCACCGTTTCCATGCCGCTCATGTCCATGATGACCGGCTGGGAAAAGCGCGAGGCGCATTTCATGTCCGACGAGCTCTTCGGCGCGCAAGACGGCGATCTTGTCACCTTCACCTCGACGGCCATCGAAGTGACCGGCGAGAATACCGCGCTCATCACCGGGGACCTGACGATCAAGGACACCACCCGGACTGTCGTGCTCGACACGGTGATGAACAAGAAGGCCGATGCCCACCCGATGAACAACCGTCCCTGGATCGGCTTTGACGCCACCACCACGCTTCTGCGCTCCGATTTCGGGGTCGATATGGCCGTGCCGTTCATCAGCGACGAGGTCGAATTGCGTATCTCGATCGAAGCGGGCCAGCCCGAATAAGCGGACCCGCTTCACCAGGCTCCACTCACGAAGCCGGGGCCGTCCGCATCTGGCGGACGGCCCGTTTTTTTGTCAGGTGCCATAGGCGCGCCGCGCGCCTGTCACCGTCTCCGCCGCCACCAGAAGCGTGTCGGCGATCACGTCGCACTCGGCGCGGGTCAGGCGCGCAGGCAAGCGCACATCGCAGGCCCGCATCAGCATCGCCCGCGTGCGCGGCAAGTCCGGCACCCCACCGGGCAGAAACCCCCAGTTCCAGAATGCGCGCGCATTGTCGGCGCTCTGTCCGAAAACCTGCACCTTGATGCCACGCGCGGCCGCCTCTTCGACAAAAGCGGAGATCTCGCGCTCGTCCAGTCCCACGAGGTTGAACTGGATCGAATCGGGCGCGCGTTCCTCGCCTGCCAGCGCCCGCGGCACCGAGAACCAGGCAGAGGCGTCAAGCCGTGCCGCCACGTGATCGTGATTGGCCCGTCCCGCCCGCACCCGGTGCGCGATCTCGGGGATCTGCGCGCGGATGATCGCCGCAGAAAGATTGTTGAGCCGCAGATTGTAAAGCGGAAGCCGGTTTTGCCAGCGGGCAAACGCCCCTTCCAGCGTGGCGTCGGGCGCATCCATGTGCTTGGCCCAGTTGTGCTCATAGGCCCCCGACATGATCACCGCCCGCGCCACCAGATCGGCGTCGTCCGTGATCAGGATACCCCCCTCGCCCGCATTCACCAGCTTGTAGGACTGAAAGCTGAAACAGCCGACGCGCCCGATCGTGCCGATCCGCCGCCCGCGCCAGAGCGTGCCCAGCGAATGCGCGGCATCCTCGATCACCGGCAGACCGTGCGCCTCGGCCATGGACATGATCGCATCCATGTCCGAGGTATGCCCGCGCATATGGCTCACAAGAACGGCATCGACGCCCCCCAGCCGCGCCTCGAAATCCGCCAGATCGATCCGGTAATTCTCGCCCACCTCGCACAGCACCGGCACACAGTCGGCATGGATGACCGAAGAGGGCACGGCGGCAAAGGTGAAACCGGGGATCAGAACCTTTGCCCCGCGCGGCAGGCCAAGCGCCTTGAGCGACAAGAACAGCGCCGCCGAGCACGACGAGACCGCCAGCGCATAGCGCACTCCCATGGCCTGCGCGAACTCGCGCTCCAGGAGTGTCACCGGCGCATCTTGCGGCGCGGTATAGCGGAACAGATCGCCGCTCGACAAAAGGCGCTCGATCTCGGCGCGGGCGGTGTCGGGGATGGGATCCGCAGCGTGAACATTGGGCATTCGGGTCATGTTTTCGGCTTTCCTGAAACTGAACTTCGGATTTGCCAAACATATAGGGCCAAAATATGACGGTTTGTCAAAGCCTGTCAGAACCCCAGCCGGTCGCGCAGCGCAAACCAGCTCATCGCCAGCACCAGAAGCGGGCTGCGCAGCGCCGCGCCACCGGGAAAGGGCGGGCATGGCACCCGCGCCATGCACTCGAATCCGCCCGCCTGTCCCTGCACCGCCTCGGCCATGAGCCGCCCCGCCAATGTCGCCGTGCCCACGCCGTGCCCCGAATACCCCGAGGCCGACAGGATGTTGGGCGCAAGCCGCGCCAGGCATGGCATCCGCCGCAGGGTGATGGCGAGCGTCCCGCCCCAGGCATATTCGAGCGGCACGCCCGCCAGATGCGGAAAGATCTCCAGCATCGGCTTCGCCACCGTCGCCCGGATATCGCGCGGAAACCGGTAGCCATAGCTCTCGCCGCCGCCGAACAGGAGCCGCCCGTCATGGCTCAGTCGAAAGTAGTTCACCACGAATTTCGTGTCCGCCACGGCCACATCGCGCGTCAGCACGCGCCGTGCGTCTTCGCCCAGAGGGGCGGTTGCCACGATGAAATTGTTGATCGGCATGACCCGCGCGGCAACCCGGCGATCAAGCCCGCCCAGATAGCCGTTGCAGGCCAGGATCAGATGATCGGCCTCGACATGGCCCGCATCGGTGGCCACGCGCACCCGCGCCCCCCGCCGGATATCATGCACCTCCGAGCCCTCATGAATCCGCACCCCCGCCGCGTCGGCCGCCCGCGCCAGACCGAGCGCATAGGCCAAAGGGTGCAGATGTGCTGCCCCCATATCGAGCGTGCCCCCCTTGTAGGCGGGCGACGGGCAGAGCGCGGCGAAACCCTCGGCATCGAGCGTCTCGATCTGCCCGTAGCCATAGCGCGCGGACAGATGCTCGGCATAGGCGTGCTCCCCGGCCACCTCGCGCGCCGTGAAGCAGGCATGGGCCACGCCCGGTTTCAGGTGACAGTCGATGCCGTGGCGCGCGACCAGCGACTTCACAAGGTCCTTGGCCTCCTCGGCCAGGCGCCACAGATGCGCGGCGTCGTCCGCGCCCACCAGCCGCTCCAGCGCGGTCTGTTCCATGCGCTGCCCGCTGCCCAATTGCCCGCCATTGCGCCCCGAGGCACCGAACCCGACGCGCTGCGCCTCGAGGAGGACCACGTCAAACCCCGCCTCGGCCAGATGCAGCGCCGCCGAAAGGCCGGTATAACCGCCCCCCACCACGCAGACATCGGCCCGCACAGCCCCCTTGAGCGGCGCGAAACGCGGCAACGGCGCGGCGGTGGCCGCATACCAGCTATCGGGATATTTCCCGCGCCGGTCATTGGCATGGAGCAGGTTCATCGTTTCACCGTTCAGGAAATACTCAAGACTCAGCGCCTTCCGCCAGGCTCAGACATTGAGCAGGAGATGCTCGCGCTCCCACGGGCTGATGACTTGCAGGAATTCCTCGTATTCGGTGCGTTTCACGATGGCGTAGACGCGGGCGAATTCGGGTCCGAGGATGTCGTGGAGGTCTTTCGCCTCCTCGAACATGTCAAGCGCATCTCCCATCACGTTGGGAATATCCGGCTCGCCGGAATAGGCGTCACCCTTGAACTGCTTGTCGGGCCATTCTTCCTTGATGATCCCGAGCAGGCCGCAGGCAAGGCTGGCCGCGATCCCCAGATAGGGGTTGCAATCCATCCCCGCCATCCGGTTTTCCACCCGGCGCGAGTCCGGCCCCGAAAGCGGCACCCTAATGCCCGTCGTGCGGTTGTCGCGCCCCCAGGCCAGGTTGATGGGGGCTGCGTGATCCTTGACGTAGCGCCGGTAGGAATTGACATAAGGGGCCAGCACCGCGATGGCCGAGGGCAGATGCTTTTGCAGGCCGCCGATGAAGTGGAAAAACGCATCCGTCTCGCCGCCCTGCGGCCCGGCGAAAAGGTTGCGCCCGGTCTCGATGTCGAGGATCGAGTGATGGATATGCATGGCGCTGCCCGGCTCGTCGGCGATCGGCTTGGCCATGAAGGTGGCGAAACAGTCATGGCGCAGCGCCGCCTCGCGGATGAGCCGCTTGAAATAGAACACCTCATCGGCCAGCTTGATCGGGTCGCCGTGGCGCAGGTTGATCTCGAGCTGCCCCGCGCCGCCCTCCTGGGTGATGCCGTCGATCTCGAAACCCTGCGCCTCGGCGAAATCGTAGATATCGTCGATCACCGGGCCGAATTCATCGACCGCCGTCATCGAATAGGCCTGCCGCGCGGCCGCCGGGCGGCCCGAGCGGCCCATCATCGGCTTGATGCTTTGCGCCGGGTCCAGGTTGCGCGCGACAAGGAAGAATTCCATTTCGGGGGCGACAACCGGCTTCATCCCGCGCGCATGATACATCTCGACCACCCGGCGCAGCACGTTGCGCGGGCTGTAGGGGATCGGCGCGCCCTCGCGGTCAAAGGCGTCATGGATCACCTGAAGCGTCCAGTCTGCGGTCCAGGGCGCGGCGGTGGCGGTGCTCATGTCGGGGCGCAGGATCATGTCGCGCTCGATGAACCCCTCCTCGCCTGCCGCCTCGCCCCAGTCGCCGGTGATGGTCTGGTAAAAGATCGAATCGGGCAGGTGGAAATACTGCTGGCGCGCGAACTTGGTCGCGGGCACCGCCTTGCCGCGCGCGATGCCGGGCAGGTCCGAAATGATGCACTCCACCTCGTCGAGGCGGCGGTTTTCCAGATAGGCCTGCGCGGCGGGTGGCAGCGCGGCGGTGAGTTGGCTCAGATCAGCCATGGCTTGCGCCTTTCTTCAGGACGGCGGCGATGGTTTCGGCCATGGCCGCGCTGTCGGTTGGGGTGTCGAGCAGGCCGCGCGCGTGATCGCGCAACGGATCGGGGACCACGCCGATCGCGCGATGCTCGATCAACCGGTCCATCATGGTGGCGCCGAATTCCGGGTGGGGCTGAACCGTAAAGATCCGGTCGCCATAGCGCAGCGCGGCGACCTCGCAGCCCTCGGCGCGGCCCACCACCTCGGCTCCGGGCGGCACGGTCACGACCTGATCCTGATGCCAGGCGTTGAGGGTGAGGGGGGTGCCGTCGATCTCATACTCCGTGGCCCCGACGCGCCAGCCGCCCGCGTGTTTGACCACAGAGCCGCCAAGCGCCTGCGCGATGATCTGATGGCCAAAGCAGACGCCCACCAGCGGCCTTCCCGCATCGCGGATCTCGCGGATGAGCGTCTCGAGCGGCGCGATCCAGGGGTGATCCTCGTAGGCCCCGTGTTTCGAGCCGGTGATCAGCCAGCCATCGGCGGCGTGCGGCCCTGCGGGAAACTCTCCGTCCACCACGTTGAAGGGCGCGAACTCGAACCCCTGCCCGTCGAGCAGGCGCGCGAACATCGCGTCATAATCGCCCAGCTCGCCCAGGACGATATCCGGGGCGTGGCCGGTCTTGAGGATGCCGATTTTCATGGGGCCTCTTTTTGATCAAATTATTGGGGCGGCAGATGCGCCAGCCTACACCGTTTCGAGATAGGTCTTCCAGTGGTCGCGTGCGGGGATCTCGGACATGTCCCGCAACTCCTGCCGCTTGGTCATCACCAGATTGGCGATGAGATCGGGCGAAAAGATGCGCCGGATCAAGGGGTTCTCATCGAAACGGATGATCGCCGTCGCCCAGTCCGGGGCCAGTTGCGGCAGGTCTGCCTCATAGGCGTTGCCGGTGATCGGCTCGGGCGGGGTCATGCCATCCTCGATCCCGGTGATCGCCGCGCCGAGAATGGCGGCGAAGGTCAGGTAGGGGTTTATATCGCCCCCCGCGACGCGATGCTCGATGCGCCGCGCGGTATTGGGGCCGCCGGGGATGCGCACGGCGGCGGTGCGGTTCTCATAACCCCAGCCCGCCCCGGTCGGCGCGTGCGCACCGGGCACAAGTCGCGTGTAACTATTTGAATGCGGAGCGAAAACGAGCGTCGAGGCCGGCATGGCGGCAAGGCATCCGGCCACCGCAGAGAGCAGAAGATCGGTGCCGCGCGACGTGCCGTCGTCAAACACGTTGCGGCCCGCACTATCGAGCACCGAGAAATGCATGTGCATCCCGTTGCCGCTGTCATCCGGGAATGGCTTGGCCATGAAACTGGCAACAAACCCGTGCCGCCGCGCCATGCCCTTGATAAGGTTCTTGAAAAGCCAGGTATCATCGGCGGCGCGCAAAGCCGATTGATGGCGCAGGGTCAATTCGAACTGCCCGA
This sequence comes from Roseovarius sp. MBR-6, assembly GCF_040547525.1. Lineage (NCBI taxonomy): Bacteria > Pseudomonadati > Pseudomonadota > Alphaproteobacteria > Rhodobacterales > Roseobacteraceae > Roseovarius > Roseovarius sp. MBR-6. The sequence continues at coordinate 170,306 of NZ_JBEPPW010000001.1, forward strand.
TTCCCGCCTCCGAGATGGCCGATTCCACCGGAATCTCCATCTCGGCCCCGGCGGAATAGAGCGCGCTGAGAAACGCATCGAACGCATCCATTTGCCCGAGACTGAGGATGCCGGGGGCCTTCATGCGCCGCCCGGATCGCGGATCACGAACGGTTTTCAACAGCTTGCCGGACGGATCGACCAGCGTGAACTCAAGCTCGGTGGCGGCGAAAACCTCCCATCCCCGGGCGGCAAAGCGCGCAAGAACGCTGGCCAGCGCGTGGCGTGGATCACCTGCGAAGGGCGTGCCATCCTCGTGGTGCATGACCATCGGGACAAGGGCCTGTGGCTCTTCGAGCCAGGGCAAGGGCACCGCGCCACGTTCGGTGGGAAAAAGCCGCCCGTCAATGTCGCCGCTTTCGAAAACCAGCGGCGAATTTTCGATATCGGCCCCGAAAACATCAAGGTTCAAGGAGCTTAGCGGCATACGCACCGAGCCATCCGAGAGTTTGTCGGCAAAGCTGGCGGGCAGACGCTTGCCGCGCATCCGACCGTTGAGATCGCACGCGGCCACGCGGAAGGTCTGGAACTGTGTGAGGTCCATCGGAAAACACCTGATTGAGGATGCACAGAGCCTAGCCCGGCGCGGGGGGATTTGCCAAGCATAATTTGATCAAAAGTTTTCGAAGACGGTGCAGGGCTGTTTCCCGTCGCCTTCGTCCGGCCTGATCGGACGATCCTCTGCTCGGGAGATCCTCGGGTCAAGCCCGAGGATGACGGGGAAAGCGGCTCAACTGAGGCTCTGCTGCCAGCGCGTTTCGAGCGCTTCGATGGCGGCGATACGCTCGGCGGTCTTCGGGTGGCTGAGCAGCCAGGCGGGCATGGCCCCGCCCGCCCCCGAGGTCAGCGCCTCGAGCTTCTGGAACAGCGACTTTTGCGGCCCCGTGCCGATCCCCGCCTTGGTCAGAAGGGCCGCAGCATAGGCGTCGGCCTCGTATTCGTCGCCGCGCGACAGGCGCGCCGCCAGAAGCGTCGTCAACCCGTTGGCGATGAGCACCCCCACCCCTGGCAGAAACCGCGACAGCATCATGGCCAGCGCCGTGCGCAGCGCGTTCTGCCCGGAAAAGTCGATCATCCGCCGCCGCGAATGCCCGAGCGCCACATGGCCAAGCTCGTGGGCGATGACCGAACCCATTTCCTCGGCGCTGACCTCTCCGGTCTGGAATTTCCGGTAGAAGCCACGGGTGATGAAGATGCGCCCGTCCGGCGCGGCAAGCCCGTTCACAGGGTCTATCTCGTAAAGATGCACCCGCACGCGCGGCAGATCGAGCGCGCGCGCCAGCCGGTCGCACACGGCCTTGAGCCGGGGATCGGCCAGTTCGGTCGAGCGCGCGTCAAGCTCGCGCGTGGTGCGCCAGACCGAGAGGCGATACATGGCAATCGCATAGAGCAGTGCCAGAAGGATGGGCATGACCTTGAACATGCGTGAGATATGGGGCGCATGGGGCAGGCTGGCAAGCGCCGCATCGACCCGGAGCCTTGCACGCCCTGTCAAAGCGGGTAAGGTCCCTGACCGGACAACTACGGACGGACCTGCCGATGAAGACCCCGACAACGGATGCCTATGCGCTGATCCTCGAAGCCATCGACGTGGGCATGTTCAAGCCTGGTGACCGGCTTGTCGAGAGCGATCTGGCCGAGCGGTTCGGTGTCTCGCGCACTCCGATCCGCGAGGCGCTTCAGCGGCTGGAGACGCAATCCATGCTGACGCGCGACGGGCGCAGCCTGATCGTGGCCTCGCTCGACTACAACCAACTGGCCGAGCTTTACGTCGTGCGCGCCGAACTGGAGGGTCTGGCCGCCCAGCTTGCCGCGCGCCATGCCACGGCCGAGGAGGTGCGCGTGCTGCGCGACATGGTGGAGGATGACCGCGCGCTCCTGGGGCGCCCGCAGGAGCTGTCGCGCGCCAACCGGCGCTTTCACAAGCAGATCCACCTTGCCTCGCACAACCGGTTCCTGGTTCAGCAGCTTGACCTTGTGCATCGCTCCATGGCGCTTCTGGCGACCACCTCGCTGGCGGCGGAGGGGCGGGGCGAGGATGCGCTTGCCGAGCACGCGGCCATTGTCCGCGCCATCGAGGCGCGCGACGGAGAGGCGGCGGCAAAGGCCCTGCGCGACCATATCTCAAAGGCCTTCGTGACCCGGCTCAAGCTTGATTCCGGTGAGGTCAAATCCGCCATCTGAGCGGCGGCGCCCGCGCGCGGCCACAGACAGGCCATGCGCGGTCTTGTCCCAGAAGAACGGCTTGAAAACAAGCTCGTAGACCGCCTTGTAGGCGGCTATGGCGGCAAGCGGCGCATAGGCATGCATCGTCGGCACCCACGGCAACAGGTGAAGGTGACGCGGCCCCGAGACCGTGACCGCATGAATGCACATGCCGAGCACCTCGGCGGTCAGGAACATCGCGCAGATGAGCGCGAGCGCCGCGCGCGGGATCACCGGGTCGAGCGGGTGCGGCAGACCGAGGAGCACCAGCCAGAATGACCACAGCACCGGCGCAAGCAGGACCTGTGAGACGGCGGCGACGAAATGTGCCTGAAACCCCCAGAACCGGCGCGGCCCGAGTTGCGCATGGAGCCTTCGGGGTGCCCGCATGTGTACCAGCCATGTGATCATGTAGCCCTTGAGCCAGCGCGAGCGTTGCTTGACCCAGGCCCAGGGGCGGCAATTGGCCTCTTCCTCGGTTACCGTGTCGATCATCCCGGTCCGGTAGCCGTGCCGCGCAAGCCGGAACCCAAGGTCGGCATCCTCGGTCACGTTATGCGCGTCCCAACCGCCCAGATCCTCGAGCACGTCGCGGCGGATATATAGCGTCGTGCCGCCAAGCGGCAGCGCAAGGCCAAGCTGTTCCATGCCGGGCATGAGTGTGCGGAACCAGGTGGCGTATTCGATGGTAAAGCACCGCGCGAGCCAGTTCTGGCGCGGGTTGTAGTAGTCGAGCACGCCCTGAAGGCAGACCAGATCGCGCGGTGCGCTCTGGAACCGGCGCGCGACGCGGGTGATCTGATCGGGGTCGGGCGCGTCCTCGGCGTCGAAGATGCCGACGATCTCACCCTGGCAGAAATCGAGCGCGTAATTCATCGCGCGCGGCTTGGTGCGGGGCTGCCCGTCGGGCACCACCACGGGGCGCACCCAGGGCGGCAGATCGATGCCGGCCAGCGTGTCGCGGGTCAGGTGGTCCTCCTCTTCCAGCACGAGGATCACGTCGAGCAGGCATTTCGGATAGGTCAACCGCGACAGGCGCGCGACAAGGGCATGGGCGATGTCCGTCTCGCGGAAGAGAGGCACGAGGATCGAGACGCGCGGCAGGGGGCCGGCCACGGGCGTGGGCGATGGCGCGTTGCGCGTGGCCATGGCCGCCGCGAAAGCCGCAACCTTGAGACCTGCAGTCACCATGAGCGTGAGCGCCGCCCAGACCGCGAGCGCGCCGAAAACCGCAATCGGGAACGCCACGCACAGCGCGCAGATGATCACCAATGCCGCGCATATCCACCACAAGCGCGCGCGCGACTGCGGCCGCCAGGTGCGGCAGCTCTCCGCTTCGGGGGTGCGGGCTGCGGCCATGTCGCGCAACTCGTCCCGGTAGAGCGCGGCCAGGCGGTCCTGAACCGCCGCGCGCGGGGCGATGATGGGCCGCGCGCGCGCCAGATCGTCCGGCAGGATGCCGCGCAACCGGTGCAGGCTCTCGGCCCCGTCATGGGCCAGTCTCGGCGCGCCCATGTCGTCGCGCAGAACAAGCGTGCCGTGCCTGAGCAGGATCCGCGGATCAAGCCCGGTATCGATCACCTCGGCGCGCGACAGGGACGTGGCATCGAGCCTGCGGCTGTTGAGGTGGCGGGCATGGGCGGCCAACAGGTCCGCCTCCCGCGCCAGCCCTTCGGCCAGAAGGATGCGGTCAAGCGAGGTGTCGCACTGCCGTCTCACCAGCGCCGCGCGCGCGGCATCGGCCCGGCTGAGCACACCGCGCTGGACAAGATCGCGCCCGAGCCGGTCGACCGCGCCCCGATCACCCGCCACGCCGCCCTGCCGCAATTCGGAAATCCCCATCCCGCCGCTCCTGGCTGTCCTGGAGAAAACGCTATCGGGCGGAGGGTTAACGAACGATTAATTATTGGTTAACGAAACGGGAAATCCAGTCGGGCCGCTGACTTGGGCCGTATGGTCGCGGACCTTGCCTCAGCGCTTGATGACGAGGGACTGCCCGCTGGTCAGACCGATCACGTTTTCCGGCTTGTCTGCGAAAAACTCATCAATCGCCTTCTTTGCGCCGGGGCAATCGGCAGAGCCGTAATCGTCGCACAGGATCACGCCACCGGAATTGACGCGCGGATAGAAGAACTCGATAGCCGCCATCGTTGGCTCATAAAGGTCCACATCCACATGGACGAGCGAAAAACGCTCGTTCTCGACCTCCCCGAAACGATCAGGGATCCAGCCCTTGTAGAGCACGACGCGGTCGCCGAAATCCGACAGGTTGCGGCGCACGATATCCTCGGCCACGGCCAGATCGCCTTTTGCCCAGGCCGAGCCGCCGCCCGACCTGGTATCATCCGCGCCAGGATCGGACAGGCCCTCGAAGGAATCGAAAATGAACAACCGCTTGGCGCTCTGTGGCCCGGCCCCGCCCAGCAGAAAGCGCGAGGATTTGCCGTAGCGCACGCCGCATTCGGCGAAATCGCCGGGGATGTCTCGCACCGCGCGCGCCGAGGCAAGCAAGGTGTAGGAACGGTCGTTCGGAACACCCTCGATGCCGCGCCGCTCAACCTCCTCGCGGGCGGCGACGAACTCCTCGTCGCGGAGCCAGATCATTTGGGGTTTGTAGACCTCAAAGCCCTTGATCGCCGAGATCCACTTGGCCAGCTTGTAATATTTGCGCCGGTAGCGGTCAGGACCCCAAAGGCGCTCGCCCAGATAATCAATGCCTCTCATGATCATGAGCACGCCCTCCTTGCCGCGACTGGTCACTCTCGGTGTTTGACCGTCCTGTCAACCTCCGCCCGGCCGAATCTAACGCACTCGTGACGCAACGTGATGCCGGTCAATGGGCCGAAGGTAAGGTTTTCCTGACGGGACAGGGCCGGGCTTTGTCCCCATACACGCGTGAGCCGCTTTGGCTATCACGTCCGGTATCACGAGTATGTCACGGTTAACGAACACAGGCGCGCCATCGCTCACGGTTTCGCGTGCCAGTGCGCCCCGGTGGAAACACCGGGGCTTTCTGCCTTCGGGGGCGGGGCCTCAATCGTTCAAATGCGCGATAGTTTCCGCCCGCCTTGCGATCCGTTTTAACGGCTCCTTGAGAGGTCACGCAGCAAGCTGCCCGCGAGGAGTGGCGCGGCATGGTCAAAACGTTCGAGGCGGTCGATAACGAATTCGCGGTTGCCACCGAGGGCAATGTCAACAGCGGGCCGGGGCGCTCGACCTTCGACTATCCGCCGAACGGCACGTTCAACCTTGTCGTCACCTCGCACCCGGATGACACCAACCCCAACCTGTTCGAACCGGGCGAGACCTATTCGCTCGGCTGGACCGGCAATGGCGGCGGCGGCACCATTCAGAATGCGACGATCATCCGCAGCGATGCCGCCCCCGGCCAGGGCGGGATCATCGTGTTCGAGGGCGTGACCGACAGGGGTGAGCTTGTCCATGTCGTCTGGACCCCAGATTTCGATCTCGAAGGCTGGTATTGGGACAATTTCAGCGCGGGCGCCTCGCCCGGTTTTCACACCGTTGACCAGAATGCGGCCTACAGCCATCAGGTTGTGTGCTTCGCTGCCGGAACCCGGATCGCCACGCCGCGCGGTGCCCGTCCTGTCGAGGTGCTGCGCCCCGGTGACATGGTCATGACGCGCGATCATGGGCCGCAACCGGTGGTCTGGGTCGCGCGGCGTGAGGGGACGGGGTCGGGGGCCAATGCGCCCGTCCTGTTTGCCCCCGGCAGCATCGGCAACCGGGCACCGCTGCGCCTGTCGCAACAGCATCGCGTGCTGATCGGCTCGGCCATGGCCGAGCTGATGTTCGCGGCGCCCGAGGTGCTTGTCCCGGCCAGGGCACTGATCGACGGGCAGGCCGTCCGCCTCATGCCCTGCGCGCGGATCACCTATGTTCATCTGCTCATGGGGCGGCACGAGATCCTTGACGCCGCCGATGGTGCCCCTTGCGAGAGTCTCTTGCCCGGCGATGTGGCCGAGGCCATCCTTGGTGCGGATCTGCCCGCTTGCGCGGGTCGTTTCCACGCTGCGCGCCCCGTGCTCACCTATCGAGAGGCGCTTTGCGTCACGGGTGCGCGCCTGCCGCCGCGCCTCCCCGCGCTGTGACCGGATCAGCCGAAGCGCGCGGACCAGGCGGGCCGCGCATCGCCTGCCATCGGTTGCGCCGCGTAAACCCCACGCGCCACCGCCCGCGCCAGGGCGCAGGCCGCCGCATGGCCGAGTGCGACCTCCTCGGCCAGGTCCGGCGCGCCGCGCGCGCCGGTCGCGGCGGCGAAGATCGCATCGCCATCCATCAGCGTATGGGACGGCACCAGCGCGCGCGCCAGCCCGTCATGCGCCGCCACGGCCAGCCGCGTGCACTGCGCCTTCGTGAGGCGGGCATCGGTTGCCACGATCCCGATGGTGGTATGCCCGTGCAGCGACAGCTTGGTCGGCGCGGCCATCGGATCGGGAAAGACACGCGCCACGCCGCGTCCGCCGAATTCCCCCCCGATCTCGAAGGGCGCGGCCCAGAACTGCGGCCCCTCACCCACCGTGGCAGAGCCGAGCGCATTGACCGCCACCAGCGCGCCCACCGTGACACCAGAGGGCAGGACGGCCGAGGCCGAGCCGATCCCGCCCTTGAGCGTCGCCGTCGTGGCCCCCGTCCCCGCCCCCGCCGTGCCGATCTCGAACATCTCGCCCGCCGCCGCCAGCGCCGCCCGCCCGAGCGCCTTGTAGGGGTTTTCGGTCCAGCCCTTGTCACCGCCATTGAGCAGGTCGAACAGGATCGCGGCCGGCACGATCGGCACACGCACCTCCCCCACGGCAAAGCCCCGTCCCATGGCACGCAAACCATCCGCCACGCCCGAGGCCGCATCGAGGCCGAAGGCCGAGCCGCCCGAGAGCACCAGCGCATCCACCGCCTGCACCGCGCGGTCAGGCGCCAGCAGATCGGTCTCGCGCGTGCCCGGCGCGCCGCCCATGACATGCACGCCCGCCACGAACGGCGCGTCGCCCACCAGCACGGTGGCGCCAGAGCGCAGCACATGATTCCCGGCCTGCCCGACGCGCAGTCCGGCGACATCGGTGATCAGGTTGCGCGGCCCGGTGCGCGTCGTCATGATGGCTCCCTTGCGGTTCAGAGGTGATCGACCAGCTGCAAATGCTGCGCCAGCTGGTCCACCTCCGCAAGGTAGAGCGCGACCAGCCTGGGGTCATGCGGCGCGGCGCTCACCCCCGCCGGAATTTCACGCGCCAGCACCGACTCCACCGCCAGCGACACCGGCACCGACACGAGCCGCGCCATCGCCGTGCCGCGCGCATCGCCCCAGGCGTCCATCACATAGGTCTTGTGCCAGACCGTCTTGCCGCCATGCGCGGCCTTGAGGTCCACGCAGAGCACGACACGATCCGGCTCGCCCTCGGCATAGGCATGCGCCTGCCAGAAGGCTTCGGACATCTCCCGCAACCGCGCCTCGCCCGCAGCGCCGTCCAGCGTCTCGATTTCTGCAAAGACATCGCGCCACGCCTGTGCCCAGCCATTCAGCCGCAGCGTGCCGCGCACGAAATCGCGGACCTTCCAGTCAGGATCAAAGCGATAGTCGGCGATGAAGGGCAGCGAATCGCGGTTGGGATAGACCTCGAAGCTCTCGGGTGCGGGCAGCGGCGCATCATAGCGCGAGATCGCGTCCCATGGCCGCGCCACGCTCAGTTCCGAGAAATTGCGGATCGAGCGCGAGGGCGAGCGCAGCGCCTTCAGGACGCCCAGAGGCGACCAGCTGAACTTGTAGCGAAACGGGTTGGGATGTTTCGGCACGCCGCCGCAATAGGACAGGAAGGACAGATCGTTGCCCGCGTCATACGCGTCCGAGGCGCGGTAATCGGCCACCAGATGATGCGCCATCAGATGATCAATGCCGGGATCAAGGCCGATCTCGTTGACAAGACACAGCCCCTTGTCGCGCGCCGCCCCGTCAAGCGCGCGCATCTCCGGCGAGATATAGGAGGACGACACGAAATGCGCGCCCCGCTCAAGGCAGAGCGTGGCCAGCGGCACATGCCAGTCGCCCGGCAGCATCGAGACCACCACATCGCCGGGGGCCAGCGCGGCGCCGAGCGCCTCCATGTCAAAGCCGCGGATATCGCCGGTCAGGTCCCCCACCGCCGCGCGCGCCTTGTCCACCGAGCGATTCCAGACCGCAACGGGATGCCCCGCCGCGATCAGCCGCCGCAGGCCGGGGATGGCCGAAAGGCCGGTGCCGCACCAATGGATTGTCATGGTTCAGACCTCCTTTGCATGAGTATCGAATGTGGCGCGCGCCCGGCCCCACACGCCCTGATCCAGCGCGTCGAGTGTCAGAAGATGCGGCAGCAATTGCGCGGCGAAATCCTCCGAGGATTCGCGCGGCAAGAGCGAGGGCAGGTTGTCGATTGCCATCACGTCGAGCGGCGGCGCATCCTGCACCCGCACCACCGGCGCGGCCCATGTGGTGGCGCGGTCATAGACCGGCACCGGGTTGTAATCGCTGTCGGGATCGCAGGCCACATCACCGATCACCGACAGGCGCCGGGGCGCGGCCAGCGCGGATTTTGGCACAAAGACCGGCGCGCCGGGACGCGCGAGGATGCAGTTGATGAAGATGTCATGATCGAGAATTTCGGGGAACGGCCCGCCATGGGCGGTCTCTGCCATGTCCCATTGGGTCACGCTGAGCCCCATCGCCGCGCAAAGATCGCTTGCCCCGGTGCCAACCCGGCCAAGCGCACCGATGACCAGCGCCGAGGGGCGCGACCCGAGAGGTGCGAGACGTGCCGCCAGATCGGCGAGCAAGGCCTCGCGCCCGGCAAAGGTCGCCACCGCCGGGCATATCCCGCCCCCCGCCTGCGCCGCCCATGCCATCAGCGACACCGCCGCGCCCGCGTAGCCCGCCCAATAGCCGAAGGCCGCGACGCGGCGCCCCGTCTCGTCCACCAGATATTCCAGATCGTAGAGCGCCCCGCCGCCCGCGCGAAACCGCTCCAGCAGGCGACGGCCCGAATGCTGGCCCTTGAAGGCATGGCCGAACATGATGTGACGATGCGGCAGGGGCGTGCCGTCCTCGGGCAATTCCTTCAGGCCGAAGATGATCGCGTCACGCGGTGCCTCGGGCCAGGCACCTTCGGGCACGATGTCGCAACCCGCCGCGCGGTATCCGTTGATCGCAATGGCGCGCGCCCTGCTCTCCTCCACGGTCACGGCAAAGCCCCGCCTGATCAGCGCTGCCGCGCCCTCGGGGGTGAGGCCCACGCGTTCCTCGTTCGCGCGCTGCTCGGCGCGCACCCAGAGATGTGTCATGCCCGCCCCCTCAGATCATGCCGTCGGCCAGCACCCGCGCGACAGAGGCGCGCGCCGCCATCGCCGCGCGGAAGGCGCGGATTTTCGGGAAGGGCGCAAGATCCACCCCGTCGCCCTCCAGCCAGCCGGTGGCCACCCAAAGATAGGGGTCGGCAAGCGAAAACGCCTCGCCCAGAACATAAGTCCCGCGCAGCATGTGGGTTTCGACGAAACTCGCGCTGTCGGTCATGGTCTGCACCGCCTTGGCACGCATGTCGGCAATCGAGCTTTCCTCGCTCGCCCATCGTTGCCCGCGTGCGCGATGCGCATGGTTCACATGCATGGTGGAGGCGAGGTAATACATCGCCGCGCGCATGCTCGCGGCCTCATACGGGTCTTCGGGCCGCAGGCCCGCCTGCGGCGCGAGATCGGCGATGTAGTCGAGGATCGCGCCCGTCTCGGTCAGGATACCCTGCCCTGTTATCAGCGCGGGCACACGGCCCTTGGGGTTGATGGCGTGATAATCGGGGCGCGTCTGCTCGGCTGCCTTGAAATCGAGCCGCACCGGCTCGAACGCGCGCCCCGCCTCGTGCAGCGCGATGGCCACGGCCACGGCGATGGTGCCTTTTGCGTAATAGAGTTTCATCCCTGTCCCCTTCTCAGATGAATGTGCGCGCATGCGCGCGGTCGGGCGTATCGAGATGCGGCGTGGTGTTGAACGCGCCGACCATCAGCATCTCGTGCACATGATGCACCCGGTGAAGCGAACTGTTCATCACCTGAAGCATGACCTTCGACAGTCCCGGAATTCCCAGATGCAGCGCGTGTCGCATCACCATGCCGATGACGCCGCCCGATGTCACCACCAGAACCCGGCCCCCGGCCCCGTTCAGATCGTCGATGATCGACGCGACCCGCGCGGTGAAGGTGTCGAATGTCTCGGGCAGGCCGCTCAGCCCGCCCTCGGCCCAATGGGTGATGACCTGCGGCAGGTAGCGGGCGAACTCGGTGGCGTCGACAGGCGCGGGAATGCCGTGCTGCGCCTCTACGGCCTGTGCCAGCGCGAAATAGCTCAACTCGTCAAGCCGCGCATCGCTCTCGGACCCTGCATAGCCCATGGCCTCTGCGGTGCCTCTCTGGCGGTTGAGCGTGCCGGTGACGACGTGATCGAAATGCGGATTGGTGGCGCGCAGATGCGCGCCCAGCCATTCGGCCTGCTGCACCCCCAAGGCCGATAGACGGTCATAGCCCGCCTCGTCGGTGGCGTGGCTATTGGCCTGCCCGTGCCGCACCAGAATGATTTCCGTCATCGCGTCTCTCCGCCTGTCGGGCCGGACGTTAGCGCCGGAGCGGAGCGGGGGAAAGGCGTCATCCGCCGGACTGTCCGCGATTTCCCGTCAGATCGTGGTGCCGCGTGAGGGGATCGAACCCCCGACCTTCGCTTTACAAGAGCGCTGCTCTACCAGCTGAGCTAACGCGGCACGTCGATAACGCGCTGATTAAAGCCATTCGCGGGCGCGGGCAAGCGGGCCGCGCCCGCCGATTGCGGTTTTCCTTGGCCGAAAACGGCTTATAGTGGCGCAAAATCACCCGAAAGAGGCACATCAGAGGTATGCAGGTCGTCATTCACGCCGGGGCGCACATGACCGATGAGGACAGGCTCGTCACCTGTCTGCGCGACAATTTCGAGGCGCTGCGCGCGCGCGGCACGCTCGTGCCCCTTCCCGAGAGCTATCGCCGCCCGATTCGGGAATTGTTCCAGACCGCGCAAGCCAATGTTCTTCCTGAGGACGCGCGCGCCTCGGTGCTCGGCGTGACCGGGGCCGATGAGGCGACGGCGCGGCTTGTGCTGTCCAATCACGGGTTTTTCGGCACGCCCAAGATGACCGTGGGCAGCGGGCGGTTCTATGCCGCCGCCGAGATGCGGCTTGCGCAGTTGCGGCAGATGTTCGCGGGCGACGGGATCGAGCTGTTTCTGGCGCTGCGCAACCCGGCGACCTTTCTGCCCGCGCTGCTGCCGGATACCCCGTTCGCCACCGTGGCCGACCTTCTGCGCGGTGACGACCCGATGACCCTGCGCTGGTCCGAAACGGTCGCGCGGCTGCGCGCGGCCTTTCCCGACATGGCGCTGACGGTCTGGTGCAATGAAGACACGCCGATGATCTGGGGCGAGGTGTTGCGCAAGATGGCCGGGGTGGACCCCGAGACGCCGCTTGCCGGTGAATTCGCGCTGCTGCCCGAAATCATGTCGGCACCGGGCCTCAAACGCTTTCACGACTATGTCGCAAGCCGTCCGGGCCTGACCGAGGAGCAGAAACGCCGCGTGGTGGCGGCGTTTCTCGACAAGTTCGCGGACGAGGCGGCCATCGAGGAAGAGCTTGACGTGCCCGGCTGGGATGCGCCGCTCGTCGATCGCCTCAGCGCGCTCTACGACGCCGATATGGAGACCATCGCCGCCATGGAAGGGGTCACGTTCATCGCGCCGTAAAGAACGCGGGCGCGGCGCGCCTATCCCTTGGTCCTGAGTCCCATAAGCGCCGCCGCAAAGGGATTGTCGGGGTCGATGCGGTCCTTTTTCTCGGGACGTGCCGAGAAGCTCTTGGCGCGGTCCTCGCGGTCCTCACGCGGCTTGCCCTTGCCGGGTTTGCCGCCCCTTGGCCGGTCGCCGCCGGACTTCTTGCCCGGTTTGGCGCGTTCGCCACGGTTATGGCCCTCGGCCTGAGCGGGGCGCTCGGGGCGGCGGCTGCGCGGGGCCCATGTGAAGGTATAGAACACCTCGATTTCGGGCGCGGCTACCTCGGGTGTCTCGCCGGGTGTCAGGTCGGCCTCGGGGGCTTCGCTGATCTCTGCGGCAATTTCGGCCTCGGGGTTCGGTTCTTCCGCCAGCGGCGATACGCCCGCGTCGGGAATGGCCTCGGCCGCTTGCTCGACGGTCTCGGGCGCGGGCTCCGCCTCGGTTGCGGCATCGGCGGGGGCCTCGGCCATGGCCTGATCCACCGGCTTGACCTTCTCACGCTCGGCCTTCTCGGCGCGGTAGCCCAGCCCCTGCATCAATCCGGCAAACTGTTCCAGCGTCATGCCGGTGATCGAGAGCATGTCCGGCGTCGCCTCGAAACCGGCGCGTGTATCGACGCTGCGCAGCATGTCGGCCAGCCGCTCCAGCATGTCGATGCGAATCGCCCGCTCGCCCGCCGCGCGATAACCCGCCATGGTGAAGTAGCCCCGCGGCGCGCCCGTCTGAGCGGGCACGGTCACAAGGCCCGGCGGCGGGGCCTCGGGGAACTCGTCCAGCCCGGTGCTGAGCGACCACAGCACCAGCCGCAGCCGCGTCGGCGCGGGCTTGAGCAGAAGCGGCAGAAAAACGGTGAACTGCCCGAAGCGCACGCCATGCTTGCGCAACGCGCCGCGCGCCTCCTGATCGAGCGCCTTGACCTCATCGGCCACGTCGCCGCGCGGGATCACCCCCATCGCCTCGACAAGGCGAAAGCCGAAGCCGCGCGCCATGCCGCTCAGCGTCTCGTCGCGGCTGATCGCGGTCAGCGGCTCGAACAGCGTCGTCACCTTGCGGTCGATGAAATGTTGCAGGCGGCGCTGCACCTTGGCGGCGATATCCGGCCCGGCCTCGTCATCCACGAAGGCCGTGGCCAGCGGCTTCATCGGGTCCGCCCCGGCCACCAGCTTGCCGACCGCGTCCTTGCCCCACAGGAGGCCGCCCTGCTCGGTAAAGTCGATCTCGGTATCGGGCGCGTTGTAGAAGCGATCCGCCTTGAGATGGAAATGCGGGGCGAGCGCGGCAAGGCTGGCCTGCTCCAGCGTGCGCGCCTCCTGACCGGCGGCGGCCTTGTCACGGATAAAGCGGAACCCTTCGAGACGGCCCACGAATTCGCCTTCGACGCTGACCGCGCCCTGATCGTTCACTTCGGCCACCATGGCCTCCTTCTGCTTGAGCCGGCGCATCAGCACGGATGTGCGCCGGTCCACAAATCTCTGGGTCAGCGCCCCATGCAGCGCGTCCGACAGGCGGTCTTCTACAGCGCGCGTCGCCTCTCGCCAATGGGTTTCGTCATCCACCCATCCCTTGCGCTGTGCGACATAGGTCCAGGTGCGGATATGCGCGAGACGTTTCGACAGCGTGTCGATATCGCCATCCACGCGGTCGATGCGGTGGATCTGCTGGCCCAGCCAGTCATCGGGCACGCGGCCAAGCTCGTGCAGGTCGCAAAAGATGCGCTCCAGAAGGCTGGCGTGCTCGGCGGCGCTGATGCCGCGAAAATCGGGAATGCGGCAGACATCCCACAGCAAGCGCACGGCAGGGGCACCCATGGCGCGCGCGCGCACATCCGGCACATCTGCGAGCGTCTTGAGCGCGGCCAGATCGTCCGCTTCGCGGGCACGCACAAGCAATTCATGTTCGGGCCGCGCTTCCAGCGACGCGATGAGCGCCTGTGCAGAGCCGAAGGCAAGCCGCGCGTTGCGCCATTCCAGCTTGCGCACCGGGGCAAAGCGGTGGTCGGTGATCGCCTGCGCGAGGTCCGGCTCCAGATCGGGGGCCTCGCCGGTCACGCCGAAGGTGCCGTCGCGCATGCCCCGCCCCGCACGGCCCGCGATCTGGCCCAGCTCATGCGGGAAAAGCGGGCGCATCCGCCGCCCGTCGAACTTGGTCAGCGACGAGAACGCCACATGATCGATATCGAGGTTGAGGCCCATGCCGATGGCGTCCGTCGCCACCAGGTAATCCACATCGCCATTCTGATAAAGCGCCACCTGCGCGTTGCGCGTGCGCGGGCTGAGCGCGCCCATCACCACCGCCGCCCCGCCCTTTTGCCGCCGGATCAACTCGGCGATGGCATAGACGTTCTCCACCGAAAAGCCGACGATGGCGCTGCGCGCGGGCATGCGCGAAATCTTGCGCGGGCCGGTATAGCTGAGTTGCGACATGCGTTCGCGGCCCAGAAACTCCACCCCCGGCACCAGCGCGGCAATGGTGGGCCGCATCGTATGGCTGCCCAGAAACTGCGTCTCGCGTGTCCCGCGCATCCGAAGCAGGCGGTCGGTGAAGACATGGCCGCGCTCGGGGTCCGCGCAAAGCTGGATCTCGTCGATGGCGACGAAATCCGTGCCCATCCCCTCCGGCATCGCCTCGACGGTGCAGACCCAGTATTGCGCGCGCGGCGGAACAATGCGTTCCTCGCCGGTGACAAGCGCCACCACCGATGGGCCGCGCGCGGCCACGATCTTGTCATAGACCTCGCGCGCCAGCAGGCGCAGCGGCAGCCCGATGATCCCGGTGCGGTAGCCCAGCATCCGCTCGATGGCGTAATGGGTCTTGCCGGTATTGGTCGGGCCCAGAACCGCGAGGATTCTCGACTGCTCGGACATCCGCCCCGTTCCTCTTGCCTGTGCGTCCGGGCCTTGTGCGCCCGCTCAGAGTGTCTCGCCACCCAGCTTGCGCGACACGCGTTCCAGGGTCGTGCCTATCTCTTCGTGGTGAGGATGTATAGCTTGGGCGCGCATCAGGGCATCATGCGCCAATTCGGGACGGTCCATCTTGTTGAGGATCACGCCCAGCCCGTAGATCGCGTTGAAATGGCGCGGCTCAAGTGCCAGTACCCGCTCGATGTCATGAAGCGCCAGCCCATACCGCTCCTGCCGGTAAAAGGCGATGGAGCGCAGGTGCCAGGCTTCGGCGAAATCCGGCGCGTGATCTATGGCGGCGCTCAGATGTTCGACCGCCATGGCCAGATCGCCCGCCTCGATCGCGTCCTCGCCACGGCGCAACAGAAGGTCCATCGCCGGAGAGCCAGAGCGCGACAGTTCAAGCTCGATCTCCGCGGCAACGCGCCGCGCCTCGGCCGGGTCTGCCCCGGAAAGCTGCGCGAAGAGGTCGTCAAGCCGGTTTTCCTGCGCCCCGAGAGGTAGGGAAAACATGACTACCGCCAGACCTGCCGCGACGATACGGTTGAGATGTTTCATGACGTCTCCCATAACGTGCCTAGTGTAGCGCGGATTGGCGGGATGCAAAGCCCCGTCATCGCAAACGTGAAAGGACACAGAAATGAGCGACGTGATTGCAGCCGCCGTGAAGGCGCTCAACGAAAAGATGGGTGACGAAGGTTTTGACGGCTCCGCGAAATTCGTGATCGAGGGCGAGGGCGGCATCGTGCTCGACGCCTCCGGCGCGCGCGCCGCCGACGATGAGACCGACGTGACCCTTTCGGCCGATACCGAGACGTTCCAGGCGATTCTCTCGGGCGATCTCGACCCGACGGCGGCGTTCATGTCGGGGCGCCTCTCTGTCGATGGCGACATGGGCATGGCGATGAAGCTTGGCAGCGTCCTCGCCTGATGGAGGCTGCGCCGCTTTTCTCCGAGGTGGCGGACGGTCCCGGTGACGGGGCCGCCTTCTGGCTGCGCACGGTGGACGGGCCGCGCATTCGCGTGGGTCTCTGGCACCGGGCAGCCACGAAGGGCACGGTGCTGCTCTTTCCGGGGCGCACCGAATATGTCGAGAAATACGGCCGCGCGGCGCGGGACTTTGCCGCGCACGGCTATGCCACGCTGGCGGTGGACTGGCGCGGGCAGGGACTGGCCGACCGGCTGACCGGCGACACCATGGCCGGTCATGTCCATCACTTCATCGACTATCAGCAGGACGTGGCCGCGATGATCGCGGCGGCGCAGGCGCTCGATCTGCCGCGCCCCTGGCATCTGCTGGCGCATTCCATGGGCGGCTGTATCGGTCTGCGCGCGGTCATGGCGGGGCTTGACGTCAAAAGCGTCGTCTTTTCCGGGCCGATGTGGGGCATCCAGATGGGCGCGGCGCTGCGCCCCTTCGCCTGGTCGCTTGGGTGGGGCGCGCGGCGGCTTTGCCTCGATCATGTCTACGCGCCCAGCACCGGGGCAGAGCATTACGTCCTGTCGGAGCCGTTCGAGACCAACAAGCTGACCAATGACCGCGAGATGTGGGGCTACATGGCCCGTCAACTCGAGGCGCATCCCGAGCTTGGCATCGGCGGCCCGAGCCTGCGCTGGCTGCACGAGGCGCTGATGGAGATGCGCGCGCTTGCCCGCCGCCCCTCGCCCGCCCTGCCCTGTCTCACGCTTCTGGGCAGCGACGAGGAGATCGTCGATCCGCGCCGCATCCATGACCGTATGGCCCATTGGCCCGGCGTCCGGTTCGAGATTGTCCCCGGCGGGCGGCACGAGACGTTGATGGACACGCCCGCGATGCGGGCGCGGCTCTTTGGGCTGATCTGTGACTTCTACGACAGCGCGGGCATGGCACCGGCGCGCGCGGTGTCCTGAGAGGGCCCGCGCGCGCCGGACCGCCTCAGCCTCCTGCCTGCACCCTCACATGTTGCTCGCCCAGCCCGGTGATGCGCAACACCATCTCGTCGCCGTCTTTGAGGAAGCGCGGCGGCTTGTGGCCCATGCCCACCCCCGGTGGCGTGCCCGTGGCGATGATATCGCCCGGCTCGAGCGTCATCAGGGTGCTGAGATAGGCGACGATCTCGGCCACGCCGAAGATCATGCGCGACGTGTTGCCGGTCTGCATGGCCGCGCCGTTCACCTCGGTCACAAGGTCGAGCGCCTGCGTGTCCACCTCGTCGGGCGTGACAAGCCATGGCCCCACCGGCGCGAACGTGTCCGCGCTCTTGCCCTTGGTCCATTGCCCCGAACCTTCGAGTTGCAGCGCGCGCTCGGAGACATCGTTGAAGATGGTGAACCCCGCCACATGGGCCATCGCCTCGGCCTCGGTCACGTATGTGGCGCGGGTGCCGATGACGATGCCAAGCTCGACCTCCCAGTCGCCCTTCTGCGCGCCGCGCGGCAGGATCACCGGATCGTTCGGACCATTGAGCGCCGTGATCGCCTTGAGAAAGACCACCGGTTCCGTCGGCGGCTCGGCCCCGAGTTCGGCGGCGTGATCACTGTAGTTGAGGCCGATACCGACAAGCTTGCCCACGCCCGCCACCGGCACGCCAAGGCGCGGCGCGCCCTCTACCAGCGGCAGCGTCTCGGGATCGACGCGCGGCAGGTTGCCCAGCACCGCGCCCGCCAGATCGGGCACCACGCCCGACAGATCCCTGAGCCGCCCCGTGCCATCGAGAACCGCGGGCCGCTCCTCTCCCCGCGCACCATATCGTGCAAACCGCATCGCCTGTCCCTCCGTCTTGCGTTACCCGCGCACCATATCCCGCCCGCGCCCCGGCGCAAGGGCTGGCCCCGCCTGCGCGCCGCGCTAGGATTGCACCATGGTCCTGACGCGCACTCCGAACGGCCTTTATTGCCCGGCCGGCGATTTTCACATCGACCCGTGGCGCCCGGTGGCGCGGGCGCTCATTACCCATGGCCATGCCGATCATGCACGGGGCGGGCACGGTGCCTATCTTGCCACCGATATTGCCGCACCCGTGATGCGCCACCGGCTTGGCGCACTCACGCTGGATACGATCCGCTATGGCGAGACGCGCCGGATCGGCGCGGCGCGCGTCTCGTTCCACCCCGCAGGCCATGTCCCCGGATCGGCGCAGATCCGGGTGGAGGTGGCGGGCGAGGTCTGGGTCGTGTCGGGCGATTACAAACTGGAGCATGATCCGCTCTCGACCCCGTTCGAGCCGGTGCGCTGTCATCAGTTCGTGACCGAATGCACCTTCGGCCTGCCGGTCTTCGACTGGCCGGACCCCGCCGGGGTGGCGCGCGACATCAACGCATGGTGGGCTGCCAACGCCGCCGAGGGGCGGTTTTCGCTGCTTGGCGCCTATGCGCTTGGCAAGGCGCAGCGGGTGCTTGCGATGCTTGACCCGAGCATCGCGCCGATCCTGACGCATGGGGCCATCGAGGCCACCAACGCGGTGCTGCGCGCACAGGGCTTCGCCCTGCCCGAGACCCGCCATGTCACCCCCGAAACCGATCTGCGCGCTTGGCAGGGAGCGCTGGTTCTGGCCCCGCCGGGCGCGCTGGCGGGGCCATGGGCGCGGCGGTTCCGCCCGGCCTCCACCGCGCTGGCAAGCGGCTGGATGCGGCTGCGGGGCGTGCGCCGCAGGCGCGCAGCCGACCGTGGGTTTGTCCTCTCCGACCACGCCGACTGGGCGGGTCTCAACCGCGCCATTGCCGAAACCGGGGCAGAGACCATCCATGTCACCCACGGCTATACGGAGGTCTTCGCCCGCTGGCTCTCCGATCAGGGGTATGACGCGCGCGTGCTGCGCACCGAATTCACCGGCGAGACGCTGGAGGAGGAGGCATGAAGGCGTTCGCCGCACTCTTCGCCACGCTCGACCAGACCACGCGCACCACGACCAAACTCGCGGCGCTGGCCGGGTATTACCGCACCGCCCCCGACCCTGACCGCCTCTGGACCATCGCGCTTTTCTCCGGCCGCCGCCCGAAACGCGCCATCACCACGACGCGCCTGCGCGAATGGGCCGCCGAACGCGCGGGCATCCCGCTGTGGCTCTTCGAGGACAGCTATGCGGTGGTGGGCGATCTGGCCGAGACCATCGCCATTGTCCTGCCGCCGCCCTCGACCTCCCATGACGCGAGCCTTGGCGCATGGATCGACCACCTGCGCGCCCTGAAAGACGCCGATGACAGCACCCGCAAGGCGCAGGTGCTGGCGGCCTGGGAGGGGCTGGAGCCGCTGGAACGTCTGGTCTTCAACAAGCTCATCACCGGCGGGTTCCGCGTCGGCGTCAGCGCCGGGCTGATGACGCGCGCGCTGGCGCAGGCCACCGGGCGCGACCCGGCGGAACTGGCGCATCGGCTGATGGGCGACTGGTCACCCGACAGCACCACATGGGCCGATCTGATCGAGAGCCATGACCCCGGCGACAGCCTGTCGCGCCCCTATCCCTTCTGCCTTGCCTACGGGCTGGAGGAAGCGCCCGAGAGCCTTGGGCCGCCGGATGACTGGCTGGCGGAATGGAAATGGGACGGCATTCGCGGACAGGTGATCGCGCGGGGCGGGCAGGTCTTTATCTGGTCGCGCGGCGAAGAGTTGATGACCGACCGCTTCCCCGAACTGGCCGATTTGCGCAGGCTCTTGCCCGACGGCACCGTGATCGACGGCGAGGTGCTGGCGCATGACGGCACCGCCCCCCTGCCCTTTGCCGCGCTTCAAAAGCGGATCACCCGCAAGACCGTGCCGAAGAAACTGCTGACCGAGGCCCCTGTGATCCTGATGGCCTATGACCTCTTGGAACAGGATGGCCGCGACCTGCGCGCCATGCCTCTTGCCGAGCGCCGCGCACGGCTGGAAACCCTCGTGCGCGCCCTGCCGCAGGAAGCCCCGCTGCGCCCCTCGCCGACGATCCCCTACACCTCATGGACCGATCTGGCTGCCATCAGCGCCACCGCCCGCACCCACCGCGCCGAGGGGCTGATGCTCAAGCGGCGCAGCGGCCCCTATCACGCGGGCCGCAAAAGAGGTGACTGGTGGAAATGGAAACTCGATCCGCTGACCATCGACGCGGTGATGATCTATGCGCAGGCGGGCCACGGGCGGCGCGCCAATCTCTATACCGATTTCACCTTCGCGGTCCGGGACGGCGACACGCTCTTGCCCTTCACCAAGGCCTATTCCGGTCTGACCGATGCCGAGTTTCGCCAGATTACCGCATGGGTGCGCAAGAATACGCTGGACCGTTTCGGCCCGGTGCGGCAAGTGCGCCCCGAACAGGTGTTCGAAATCGCCTTCGAGGGCATACAGGCCAGCCCGCGACACAAATCCGGCGTGGCGCTGCGCTTTCCGCGCATCGCGCGCTGGCGTCGGGACAAGCCGCCGACCGAAGCCGATACCCTTGCCGACCTGCGCGCGATGCTGGCGCTTTTCGGTTAGGAGCAGCCCCCGTCGAGCAGCACGGATGTGCCGCGAATCCCGGTCACGCTCAGCGAACAGCCGCGCCCGACGATCGTGACGCTCCGCCTCTCGCCGACGCCGACAAGCTCGGTCTCAAGCCCGTTGATCGCCAGCCGCGCCCGGTCGCCGATCGCGCCCGAAACGAAGACCCGCAACAGCCCGTCGCCCAGAATGGCCATCTCGCCGGGAGAATAGGCCGTGCCGAGCGCATCGCCCCCGCCCGCGTTGTCGCAATCCGAGACAAGCCGCACGCCGTCCGCCCCGACGCCCGCAAGCCCGAGGCGGCAGGCCCCGCCCGCGTGACTGACCACCACCGTTTCGCCCACCGAAAGATCCGAGGTCGCGCCATTGACCGAGAGCCGCGCCGCGCCCGCCCCGGCGTCAAGCCGCTGCACGAAGGCCCGCACCGCGCCGCCCGCAAGCACAAAGGTCTGCCCCACGC
Organism: Roseovarius sp. MBR-6; assembly: GCF_040547525.1. Taxonomy (NCBI): domain Bacteria; kingdom Pseudomonadati; phylum Pseudomonadota; class Alphaproteobacteria; order Rhodobacterales; family Roseobacteraceae; genus Roseovarius; species Roseovarius sp. MBR-6. The sequence continues at coordinate 191,155 of NZ_JBEPPW010000001.1, forward strand.
CGCGCGCCGCGCCGGCGTCGCTCAGCCCTTCGATGTTCGCGGCGTGCGACGGGGCCGCCGCAACCTCCGGCGCGGGGGCAGGTTCCGGCGCGGGCCGCGCGTCAAGCGCGCCACGCAGCGCCGCCACCTGCTCCGAGGCGGTCTCGGAAATGCGCGCGCCAAGATCGGCGGCCACCTCCTCGATCCGGCCCTCAAGCGCACTGAGACGCGAGCCAAAGGCATCCATGGCCTCTTCGGTCACGGCAACCGCGTCCCCGGCGGTGCCCGTCACCGCCGTTTCCAGCGCCGCGAGACGGTCCGACAGACCGGCGAGCACGTCCTTGTCCCCCTGCGCCGCCTCGGTCATCGGTCCCATGGCGCGCTCCACACCGGTGCGCACCTTGCTGTCGATCGCCGAGAGCGACAGAAGCGATCCGAGCAAAAGCCCCACGACGCCACCGCCAACCCCGATCACAACCGGGTTCTTCAGAATGTCAGACATGATCCAATCCTCCCTTTTGCAAAAGATGTTAAAGGGATTCGCCACGTTCGGGCAGATTTTTTCATGCCTCTCGACCCCGGCGCATATACATCCGCCCGCCCGCGCGCTACCTCTGCCGCAAAGCACTGACAAGGAGCGTGACATGACCGTGAAACCCGTCTTTGACGCCAATACCGCCTCGGGAGGCAAGGATCTGGGCCGTCTGCCGGAATGGGACCTGAGCGACCTCTACCAGAGCCCCGACGCGCCTGAACTGGCGCGCGATCTGGACTGGCTGCGCGGTGCCTGCGCGGATTTCGCCAGTGATTACGAGGGCAAGCTGGCGGATCTCGACGCCGCCGGATTGCTTGACTGCCTGCACCGCGACGAGGCGATCAGCCGGGTGGCAGGGCGGATCATGTCCTATGCGGGGCTGCGCTATTACCAGCAGACGACCGATGGCGCGCGGGCCAAGTTCCTTTCGGATTGTCAGGAGAAGGTGACGACTTACACCACGCCGCTGGTGTTCTTCTCGCTGGAACTGAACCGGCTGGACGCGGCGGCGCTTGACGCGATGTATGCCGCGAACGCCGATCTCGCGCGCTATGCTCCCGCGCTGCGCCGTATCCGGGCGATGAAGCCGCATCAGCTCTCGGATGAGCTGGAAAAGTTCCTGCACGATCTGGGCGTTGTCGGCGACGCGTGGGAGCGGCTTTTCGATGAGACCATCGCGGGGCTTTCGTTCAGCGTCGATGGCGAGGATCTGACCATCGAGGGCACGCTCAACCTGCTGACCGACCATGACCGCAGCCAACGCGAGGCGGCCGCGCGCGAACTCGCGCGTGTATTCGGCGAGAATATCCGCACCTTCGCCCGTATCCACAACACGCAGGCCAAGGAAAAGGAGGTGCTCGACCGCTGGCGCAAGATGCCGACCGCACAGACCGGGCGACACCTCAGCAACGATGTCGAAGCGGAGGTGGTCGAGGCGCTTCGGGGCGCGGTTGTCGCGGCCTATCCGCGCCTCTCGCACCGCTATTACGAGCTCAAGCGCAAATGGCTGGGCCTTGAGCGGATGCAGGTCTGGGACCGCAACGCGCCGCTGCCGATGGAGGAAACCCGCCTCATCGGCTGGGAGGAGGCGCGCGAGACGGTGATGGCCGCCTATGCCGGTTTCGCCCCCGAAATGGCCGATCTCGCCGCGCCGTTCTTCGAGAAAGGCTGGATCGACGCGGGCGTGAAGCCGGGCAAGGCGCCGGGGGCCTTTGCCCATCCCACCGTGACCGATGCGCACCCTTATGTGATGCTCAACTATCTGGGCAAGCCGCGCGACGTGATGACGCTGGCGCATGAGCTGGGCCATGGCGTGCATCAGCGGCTGGCGGCCCCGCAGGGCGAAATGCTGGCCTCGACGCCGCTCACGCTGGCCGAAACGGCAAGTGTCTTTGGCGAGATGCTGACATTTCGCCGTCTGCTTGCAGGGGCGAAGACCCAAGCCGAGCGCAAGGTGCTGCTCGCGGGCAAGGTCGAGGACATGATCAACACGGTCGTGCGCCAGATCGCGTTCTATGATTTCGAGTGCAAGCTGCACGCCGCGCGCCGCGAGGGGGAACTCACGCCCGAGGACATCAATGCGCTCTGGATGTCGGTGCAGGCCGAGAGCCTGGGCGAGGCGTTCGACTTCATGGACGGGTATGAGACCTTCTGGGCCTATATCCCGCATTTCGTCCATTCGCCCTTCTACGTCTACGCCTATGCCTTCGGCGATGGCCTTGTGAACGCGCTTTATGCGGCCTACGAGGCCGCGCCCGAGGGCTTCGAGGAGAAATATTTCGACATGCTGCGCGCAGGCGGCTCCAAGCACCACAAGGAATTGCTCGCCCCCTTCGGCCTTGACGCCAGCGACCCCGCTTTCTGGGACAAGGGGCTGTCGATGATCGAGGGCATGATCGACGAGTTGGAGGCGATGGAGGGTTAAAGACGCCCGAAGCCCTGGCAAAAGCACAAATATCGCCCGGCCCGGCTTGACACGGTCGGGCGGGCCATCACCCGGTCACCGGCCCGGCCCGGCCCGGCCCGGCCCGCCTGCTCAGAAATGCGCCTTCGGCTCGTCCGGTTTGCCCGCGACCAGCGCCAGCACCCCGGCCAGTCCGGTCATGCCGATGGGAAACATGGTAAAGACGCCAAAGCCGAAAGCGACATACATCAGCCCCGCCGACACGAGCAGCAACACGCCGCCCCAGAGCGCGCGCATCCGGGCCATGGCCCCGCCCGCAATCGCCAGCAAGGGGGCCATGAAGCTTGCCGTGCGGATGAGCGCGGGGTCGCGCACCTGATGAAGCAGCCCCTCAACCTCGCCATAGCGGCCCACCACCTCGGTATAGCCGTAGCTGAAGAAGCCCACGAGCACCGCAAGACAGCCACCGATCACCCCCAGAACCATTGCCGCGCTGCGCATCGCCTATCCGTCTCCCAAAAGGGCGTCCTGAACATCCTTGCCCCACCCGAGATAGAGCCGCCCCCCCGCCTCGATCAAGGGGCGCTTCATCAGCGCGGGATGCGCGGCGATGAGCGCCAGCGGATCGCCCGCCCGCTCCGCCTCGCTGAGGCCGCGCCATGTCGTCGATTGCCGGTTCACCAGCGCGGCCCCGAACCGATCATGCGCGGCGCGTGCGACATTTTCGGGCAGCCCATCGGCGCGGACATCGCGAAACTCCGCATCTCCAAGGGATTTCAATGCCTTGCGGCAGGTATCGCAGGTTTTAAGACCATAAAGGATCATCGCAAGCCCTCGTATCCGGCCCCCCTCTTAGCGCGCCGCGCCCGGCCCGTCACGGGGTTTCGCTTGATTTTTACAATGGCGGTGCAATCATCGGGCTGTGCGCCTGCGACCTGGCGCATATGGCCCGGCATACTCCCGGGGACGCGCATACGAAGGAGAGCGGCATGCCGACAGGCACCGTGAAATGGTTCAATACCACGAAAGGCTACGGATTTATCGCCCCCGATGACGGCGGCAAGGACGTGTTCGTGCATATCTCGGCGGTGGAGCGGTCGGGGCTCACCGGCCTTGCCGACAATCAGAAAGTCGGGTTCGAGCTTCGCGACGGCCGCGACGGGCGGCAGATGGCCTCGGACCTGCGACTGCTCTGAGCGCTATCCCGCGCGCTCAGTTGCAGCCCTTCGACCCCGGCGGGCAATCGTCGTAACGCGGGCGCGCGCTGCGGGCCACATGGTGAATGCGCGTGCTCACCGGGTGGCGCATGGCCTCCTGATAGCTTTGCGCCTGATTGGGAACGCCGCAGCAGATGGTGCCGTTGATGCTCACCGGTTGAAGCCCGGCAGGGCAGAAATTCGCCTTGCTGTCATAGGCATAGACGCGCGGCCCCTGCGCGAGTGCCGGTGCCGCCAGACAGGCGAGCGCCAGCGCGGTCATGATCTTCGCGGAAAACGGACGCATGAAACCCCCTCAAATACGGTTAATCTGCCGCGATGGTAAGCGATGCGCGGCCCCTGTCAATTTCCAAATCGGCAACACAGTGTTTGCAAAACCGCTCAAGCCTGCGGGGCGCATGTCACAGCTTGCCACATGTCGCGCGCGGCGCGGGTCTCGGCCACGTCATGCACCCGCAGGATCTGCACCCCCTGCCCGATGGCCTGCACCGCCACGGCGAGCGAACCGGGAACGCGGTCGGCGGCGACGGGCGTTCCGGTCACATCGCCGATGAACCGCTTGCGCGACGCCCCCAGAAGGACGGGGCACCCCAGACCGTGAAAGAGCGACAGGTTTTGCAAAAGCCGCAGATTGTGGCCGCGCGTCTTGCCAAAGCCGATGCCGGGATCGACGGCGATGCGCGCGCGTGGAATGCCAAGCGCGATCAGCGCCTCGACACGGGCGGAAAGCCAATCGTAGACGTCAAGCACGACATCGTCATAGCGCGGGTCCTGCTGCATCGTCTCGGGCGTGCCCTGGGCGTGCATGACGCAGACCGGCAGCGCGTGCAGCGCGGCGAACGGCGCGAGCGCGGGGTCGAAGGTAAAGCCCGCCACATCGTTGACCATGTTGGCCCCTGCCCGCACCGCCGCGCGCGCGACCGCCGTCTTGCGGGTGTCGATCGAGATGGGCAGGCCGATCTCGGCGCGGATGGCGGCGATCACCGGGGCGGTGCGGGCGATTTCATCGTCGAGCGGCACCGGCGCGGCACCCGGTCGGGTGGATTCGCCGCCCACGTCGAGAATGGCCGCGCCGCTTGCGGCCATGGCGCGGGCATGGCTCAGCGCCTGCGCGGGATCGAAATGCCGGCCGCCATCGGAAAAGCTGTCCGGGGTCACGTTGAGGATGCCCATGATCTGCGGCGCGGTCATCTCGAGCGAGGCCAGGGGCGCACGCGGCGTGATGAGGCGGGTCCGCACCGCCTCGGGGAGGTCGCGCGCGGGCATGAGGCGCGGAGCGGCGTCGCGCGCAAGCACCTCGACCGTATCGAACCAGCACCAGCCGCCCGCGAGCGACAAGGCACCCTCGGGGCGGGCGGGGCCGGTTTGCGGCAGGGGGCGGTAATAGCCCATCAGAGACCAGACCGCGCGATATCCTGAAGGATCACCGGCACGGCGCTGGCGGAGGGCGGCGGCGCGCCGATCAGGAGCAGGTCCGACGCCTCGATATGGCCCGCGAACCACGCGGCGAGATCGACCGGATGCCCGGGGCCGTTTCTGGGGCCATCCACCGCGTCGAGCACGATCTTGGAGGGTGCCCAGACGCTGATCTGGCCGTGTTTCATGGCCCAGTCAAGCTCGGTCCGGGTGGCGACCACCACGCAGCGGTCATCGCGCCCGGCCAGAACCCAGGCGTTCTGTTCAAGCGCCAGCAGATCGACGCGGCGCTGTGTCATGCGGTGGCCCGTGCGGGGGGCGGGTGCATCGGGATGGCCCACACACAGGATCACCGGCTCGGCGCGTGCCTGAAGCTGATCGAGCCAGCGCCCGAGATTGGGCGAGGCGATGGCGGCATTGGTGAGGTAGACGACATGCGGATGGGGCGTCGTGTCCGGCAGGGGCGTGGCGCGGGTCGCCAGATCCGCGACAGAGCGCACGATCTCGACCCCGAGCGCGCCGGGGCCGCGATCCAGCTTCTCGATGCGCACGAAACAGCGCATCGCCTGCGGTTCGCTCAGGATGCGCGCGGCGATGCGTTCGGCCAGCGTCTCGAGCAGGTTGAGTCGTTCCTCGGCAAGCGCCAGGGCAATCGCCTCGGTCACCCGGTCATAGGACAGGATGCGGTCCACATCATCCGAGAGTGGGGCGTCGGGCGGGCGCACCTCGACCACGATGTTGAACGAGACCCGCTGTGTGGTGCCGCGCTCGGCCTGAAAGGCACCGATCTCGACCTCGACGACGTGATCGCGCACGGAAATGCGGTCAAGCGGGCCGTCCGGCTCGGTGGCGCGGGCGCGGGCGGCGGGGTGCTCGAAGGCAAGGCGGATTTCATGGCTCATCGCGGCGGTCCTGATGCGTTGCCCGCCTTGGGTAACACGGGGCACGGGGCGCGGGAAACCGGGAAAGCGACGCATGAGGCGGGGCGAGCGGCAGCAACAAGGCCCCCCCGGCAGGACCGAGAGGGCAAGTTGCGCGAGCGCGGGCAGATTTGGGGTCGGGGCCGGGCCTGTCGCTCTCCCCGATTGGCGACAGGCCCGGAACGAGCGCCGGTTTATCCCTTGTCGAGCGGCGGTTGGCCTCTGGCGGACCGCTCCGCCGTCTCGGTCAGGGCGTCTCGCAATTCTTCGAGACGGGCGCTTTGGAAAAACCGTGTGGACATCAGCGCGACGTAGAAAAACGGCATTGACCTTGCCTTTCCATGAGTGGTGGCGGCGCGCATCAACCCGCGCGGGCCGTATCTGGGGCGATCCGACCAAGGATGGTTCGGGTCACCGCGATGGCGTCTTTGAGCCCGAGCTTTTCCTGCTTGAGCCGCTTGAGCCGGGCCATGTCGGGCATCGGGCGCTTTTCCTCGGCGAGGATGCGGGCATCCACGTCGCGGTGGCGACGGCGCAACGTGGCCATGCGCGCCAGAAGCGAGCGGGGGGAAATCTTTCTGTGGGTTATCATTCTCGTCTCCCGTCTGTGGTGGTGAACCTCTGTTGTGTCACCGAGATAAGGTCTGACAGAGCGAGGAAAATACAATTGAATGATAATACTTGATCGTCATATCCTATCAAACAATGGAGGCGCGACATGAGCGATGACATCACCCTGCGGCAGTTGCGCTATTTTCTCGCGCTGACCGAGACCGGCCATTACCGCAAGGCGGCCGAGCGTGTCGGTGTCAGCCAGCCCTCGCTCAGCCAGCAGATCCTGCGGCTGGAGGGGGCGCTCGGGCTGGCGCTGGTGGAGCGGGGGGCGCGCGGCGCGATCCTGACACCGGCGGGGCGCGAGGTGCTGGCGCAGGCGCGCCGCGTGCTCGACGAGACCGAGGCGCTGGCGGCACTGGCCCGGGCAAGCCGGGAGGGCGAGACCGGCACCATCCGGCTTGGCGCCAGCCCCACGCTCGGGCCCTATTTCCTGCCGCATGTGGTGGGGCCGTTGCGGCGCGACCATCCGGGGGTGAAGCTCTTGATCCGCGACGCAGCACCGCTGGTCTTGCAGGAGGAGTTGCTTGAGGGGAAACACGATCTGGTATTGGCGCAACTGCCGGTGCGCTCGGGCGATCTCATGGTGACGCGGCTGTTCCGCGAGCCGCTCAAGCTGGCCGTGGCGCAGGATCATCCGCTGGCAGGGCGCGGCACCGTGGCCGATGGTGATCTTGCCGGCCTTGATATTCTTGCCTTGCCGCCGGGCTATCTGCTGCACAGCCAGATCGCGGCGCTCTGCGAGGACGTGGGGGCGCGGCTGCGGCAGGATTACGAGGGCACGAGCCTTGATGCGCTGCGGCAGATGACGGCGCTCGGCATGGGCGCAAGCTTTCTGCCCGCGCTCTACGCCTTGTCCGAGGTGCGCCCCGAGACCGGCGATGTCGCACTCCTGACCTTTCGGGATGACCGGCTCACGCGCTCTGTGGGGCTTGCATGGCGACGGCGCTCGGCCCATGGCGCGCTGATCGCGCGCATTGCCGGGGTGATCCGCAGCGTCGCACAGGGGCGCTTTGCCGGGATATTGCGCATGGAGTGACGCAAAAGGCCCCGGCTGTTGCCGGGGCCTTTGGTGGTCATGCTCAGCCGTGGCTCAGTGCGCGTGCTGCTTGTCCCAGTCTTCGCGCTTGGGGAGCGTCTCGAACGTGTGCTCCGGCGGCGGCGAGGGCAGCGTCCACTCCAGCGTGTCGGCATATTCGTTCCACGGGTTTGGCCGCGTCTCGCGTGCGCCGCGAAGCAGCGTGTGGATCACCAACCCGAAGAAGAACACGAAGCTGGCGAAGGAAATGAACGCGCCCACCGACGACCACCAGTTCCAGACCGCAAACGCCTCGGGGTAGTCGATATAGCGGCGCGGCATGCCCTGACGACCCAAGAAGTGCTGCGGGAAGAAGGTCAGGTTCGCCCCGATGAACATCGCCCAGAAATGCAGCTTGCCTGCCCATTCCGGGATCATGCGCCCGGTCATCTTGGGGAAGTAGAAATAGATCCCCGCGAAGATGGCGAACACGGCCCCAAGGCTCATCACGTAGTGGAAATGCGCCACGACATAGTAGGTGTCGTGATAGGCGCGGTCCACGGCAGCCTGGCTCAGCACGATGCCGGTGACGCCACCCACGGTGAAGAGGAAGAGGAAGCCGAAGGCCCAGAGCATCGGCGTGCGGAACTCGATCGAGCCGCCCCACATGGTCGCGATCCAGCTGAACACCTTCACACCCGTCGGAACCGCGATGACCATTGTGGCCAGCATGAAATAGCTCTGCTGGCTGAGGCTCATGCCGACCGTATACATGTGGTGCGCCCAGACGATGAAGCCTAGGAACCCGATGGCGATCATCGCCCAGACCATCGGCAGATAACCGAAGACCGGCTTGCGCGAGAAGGTGGCGATCACGTGGCTGATGATGCCGAAACCGGGCAGGATGATGATATACACCTCCGGGTGGCCGAAGAACCACAGGATGTGCTGATAGAGGATCGGATCACCGCCGCCCGCCGGATCAAAGAAGGTGGTCCCGAAATTGCGGTCCGTCAGAAGCATGGTGATGGCACCCGCCAGAACCGGCAGCGCCAGCAGGATGAGCCAGGCAGTGACGAAGATCGACCAGGCAAAGAGCGGCACCTTGAAGAGCGTCATGCCCGGCGCGCGCATGTTCAGGAAGGTGGTGATCATGTTGATCGCGCCAAGGATCGAGGAGGCCCCCGAGACGTGGACGGCGAAGATCGCCAGATCCATCGACATCCCGCTCTCACTGGTCGAAAGCGGCGGATAAAGCACCCAGCCCACGCCCGAGCCAAGCTGACCGTTGCCGCCCGGTGCCAGAAGCGAAGCGACGCCAAGCGAGGTGCCCGCGACAAACAGCCAGAAGCTGAGGTTGTTCATACGCGGGAACGCCATGTCGGGCGCCCCGATCTGGAGCGGCATGAAATAGTTGCCGAAACCCCCGAAGAGCGCGGGAATCACCACGAAGAACATCATCAGCACGCCATGATAGGTGATCATGACGTTCCACAGATGCCCGTTGGGGGTGCAGTCGGCGACATCGGAGGCAATGAAGCGCGCGCCTTCCATGCACATGTATTGCACGCCCGGTTCCATAAGTTCCATCCGCATGTAAACGGTGAACATGACCGAGATGAGACCGACGAACGCCGAGACGATCAGGTAGAGGATGCCGATATCCTTGTGGTTCGTGGACATGAACCACCGGGTGAAGAACCCGCGCTGATCTTCGTGTTCGTGGCCGTGAATGGCTGCGTCTGCCATTGGATGCCTCCTGCTGGTGTTGACGACGGGCGAGAAAAGCTGAGTCTCACACCCGCGTGATGCTTCCGGTTCTAAAAGGTCAGCGGCAGAGCGGCAATGCGCGAATTTGATGCAGATCAAAGAATATTGTCGCACCCAAGGCGGATGCTGCCCTGTCACCCACCGGCCCGATGCGCCCTGCCCGGACCGGACGCACCGTCAAACCGTCACGCCATATCGGGCGGTGTCGCCTCTCGGGCAAGCTCTGCCGCGACCGCGTCAAGCGTGGCGCTGCGCGTCTCCTTGACGCCAAGACGGCGCAGGGACACGCTGCGCTCCTCGACCTCGCGCAGCCCGCAGGCAAGGATCACCGGCACCTTGGCGACCGAGTGTTCGCGCACCTTGTAATTGATTTTCTCATTCCGCAGATCGGCCTCGGCACGGACACCGCGCGCGCGCAACATCTCCACCACCTCGCGCACATAGCCATCCGCATCGGACACGATGGAGGCCACCACCACCTGACGGGGGCTGAGCCAGAAGGGCAGCCGCCCGGCATGTTCCTCGATCAAAATCCCGATGAAGCGCTCGAAAGACCCCAGACAGGCGCGGTGCAGCATCACGGGGCGATGTTTCGCGCCGTCCTGCCCGATATAGGTGGCATCCAGCCGCTCGGGCAGGACGAAATCCACCTGATGCGTGCCGCATTGCCATTTGCGCCCGATGGCGTCGGTCAGGGTGAATTCGAGCTTGGGGCCGTAAAACGCCCCCTCGCCGGGGTTCACCTTCGGCTCGATGCCCGCAGCACGGGTGGCCGACAAAAGCGCCGCCTCGGCCCGGTCCCAGACCTCGTCACTACCCGCGCGCACGTCGGGGCGGGTGGAAAACAGCACTTCGAATTCGGGGAAGCCAAGATCGCGGTAGATGTTCGAGAGGAACGCGATGAAGCGCGCGGTCTCGGCCTCGATCTGATCCTCGGTGCAGAAGATATGCGCGTCATCCTGCACGAAACCGCGCACCCGCATGATGCCATGCAGCGCGCCCGAGGGCTCATAGCGGTTGCAGGCCCCGAATTCGGCCATGCGCAAGGGCAGGTCGCGGTAGCTCTTCAGCCCCTGGTTGAAGATCTGCACATGGCAGGGGCAGTTCATCGGCTTGAGCGCATTCACGGCCTTTTCGCGGGCGTGGTCCTCGTCCACCTCGACGATGAACATGTTGTCCTGATATTTCTCCCAGTGGCCCGAGGCTTCCCACAGCTTGCGGTCCACCACCTGCGGCGTGTTCACCTCGACATAGCCGCCCTTCGCCTGCTGGCGGCGCATGTAATCCTGAAGCGTGGTGTAGATGGTCCAGCCATTGGGGTGCCAGAAGACCTGGCCGGGGGCCTCTTCCTGCATGTGGAACAGGTCCATCTCGCGGCCAAGGCGGCGATGGTCGCGGCGCTCGGCCTCCTCCAGAAAGGTCAGATGCGCCTTGAGCGCCTCGCGGCTCTGGAAGGCCACGCCGTAGATGCGTTGCAGCATCGGTCGGCTCGAATCGCCGCGCCAATAGGCCCCTGCCACGCTCATCAGCTTGAAGGCGTCGGCGGGCACCTGGCCGGTGTTTTGCAGATGCGGGCCGCGGCAGAGATCCTGCCAATCGCCGTGCCAATACATGCGCAGCGGCTCGTCGCCCGGAATGGCCTCGATCAACTCGACCTTGTAGGGCTCATTCGTCCCCTCGTAATGGGCGATGGCGCGGGGGCGGTCCCAGACCTCGGTGCGCACCGGGTCACGCGCGTTGATGATCTCGCGCATCTTCGCCTCGATGCGGCCAAGGTCTTCGGGCGTGAACGGCTCGGCCCGGTCGAAATCGTAATACCAGCCGTTCTGGATCACCGGGCCGATAGTCACCTTCACATCGGGCCAGATCTCCTGCACCGCGCGGGCCATGATATGCGCCAGATCATGCCGGATGAGTTCGAGCGCGGGCGCCTCGTCCTTCATCGTGTTGATGCTGATTTCGGCGTCGCTTGTGATCGGCCATTGCAGATCCCAATGCGCGCCGCCGACATGGGCGGAAATCGCCCGCTTGGCGAGCGAGGGCGCGATGCTTTCGGCCACCTCGGCGGGGGTGGTGCCCGCCGGATAGGCGCGCTCTGATCCATCGGGAAATGTCAGGGAAATCTGGGACATGGTCCGTCTCCTCGTCGGTCTGGCGCCTACGAAACGCCCGGTTGCGGGTTGCTTTGGCCCCTGATGGCGCGGGCTGCGCGGACTGTCAAGACGGGGAGGTGCGGCGCTCAGGCCCAGGGACCGCGCCGCGCCCCCTGCCCGGCCATCTCGCGCAGGGCGCGGATACGGTTTTCCGGGTTGGGATGGGTGGAAAACAGCCGGTCATGGGCATGGGCATGAAGCGGGTTGACGATGAACATATGCGCGGTGGCGGGGTTGCGTTCGGCGGCGTCATTGTCGATGCGCGCCGCCAGCCCCGAGATTTTCTGCAAGGCCGAGGCCAGCCAGAGCGGGTTGCCGCAGATCTCGGCCCCGACACGGTCGGCCTCGTATTCGCGGCTTCGGCTGATCGCCATCTGCACCAGCGCCGCGGCCATGGGGGCGAGGATCATCAGCGCCAGCGTGCCGATCAGGCCCATGCCGTTGCGCCCGCGCCCGAAGAACATGGCGAAATTCGCCAGCATGGAAATGGCACCGGCGAATGTCGCGGTGATGGTCATGATGGTGGTGTCGTGGTTGCGGATATGCGCGAGCTCATGCGCCATGACGGCGGCGATTTCCTCGCGGCTGAGGCTGCGCAGAAGGCCCGTGGTGGCGGCGACGGCGGCATTGGCCGGGTTGCGCCCGGTGGCAAAGGCATTGGGCTGGTCATTGTCGAGGATATAGACCGCCGGGCGCGGCATCCCGGCGGCATCGGCCATCTCATGCACCATCCGGCTGAGGGCCGCCCCTTCGGGGCCGTCGGCGGGGCGGGCATTGTGCATCCGGAGCACCAGCTTGTCCGATTTCCACCACGTAAAGGCATTCATCGCCAGCGCCACGACAAAGGCGATCATCGCGCCGCCCGCGCCGCCCAGAAGCGCGCCGATCCCGAGGAAAAGCGCGGTCATCGCCGCCATGAGAACGGCCGTCTTGAGATATCCGGTCATCCTTTGGTCCCCCTTGTCCGACGCGCGCAATATGGGGGCTTTTGCGGCGGTGGCAAGGCGCTAGACTGCGCCCATGATCCTGTCGAGCGACCGCGGTTACATCTTTGTCCATATCCCCAAGACCGGGGGCACCTCTCTGGCGCAGGCGTTGGAGGGGCGCGCCATGGCGGGCGATATCCTGATCGGCGATACACCCAAGGCGCGGCGCAGGCGAGGGCGGCTGGCTCCGCTCAGGGCGCAGGCGTGCGGGCGGCTCTGGAAGCATGCGACGCTGGCCGATATCGACGGGATCGTGAGCCCGCAGGAGATCGCGGGGATGTTCACCGTCACCCTCGTGCGCAACCCCTGGGACCGGATGGTGAGCTATTACACATGGGCGCGCGCACAACGCTTCGATCATCCGGCGGTGCGGCTGGCGCGCTCGGTCGATTTTGCGGCCTTTCTGGACGACCCCATGACGCGCGCCGCCTGGGCCGCCACGCCCGCGCGCCATTACATGACCACGGCGGACGGAGAGGAGCGATGCCGCCTCTATATACGGCTGGAACGGTTTGCCGAGGATGCGGCCCCCCTCTGGGAGCATCTCGGCTTCAGGATCGACCTGCCGCGCCTCAACGCCTCGGCGCGGGGCGATTACCGGGCCTATTATACCGACCGCGACGCAGCAACGCTTGCCGCCATGGCCGCCGAGGATATCGCCCGCTTTGGTTACAGGTTCTGAGCGCCCGAATTTGATCAAATCTTGTTTCACCTCTGGTCAAGCCGGAGGCGCTGCGACAATGTCAGGCTTGTTGACCTTGCCACGTTTGATCTTGCCCGGAGGCGCGCGCCATGACCACCCCGCCCATTCGCATCGCCATCAACGGCTTCGGGCGCATCGGGCGCACCGTGCTGCGGATCCTGATGCGCGACCGGCCCGAATTCGATCTGGTCTGTATCAACGAGATCGAGCCGCTGGAGACCTGCGCCTATCTCTTTCACTACGACAGCGTTTTCGGCCCCTGGCCGGGCACCGTAGGGACGCGGCCCGGCGCGCTGGTGCTCGACGGGCGCGAGATTCCCTTCCATGCCGCGCGCGACCTCAGCACGCTGGACCTCGCGGGCGTCGATCTGGTGCTGGAATGCACCGGCATGGCCGGCGCGCGGGCGGTGGCCGAGCGCGGGCTGGCGGCAGGCGCGGCGGCGGTGCTCGTGTCGGGACCATCCGAGGAGGCCGATATCACCGTGGTGCTGGGCGCGAACGAGGACGCGCTCGGCGATCACCGGATCATCTCGAACGCGTCCTGCACCACCAACGCGCTGGCACCGCTGGCAAAGTTGCTCGATGAAACCTATGGCATCGTCAGCGGCCAGATGACCACGGTGCATTGCTATACCGGCAGCCAGCCCACGGTGGACAAGCCGCGGGGCGCGCCCGAGCGCAGCCGTGCCGCCGCCCTGTCCATGGTGCCCACGACCACGAGCGCGCAGCGTCTTACCGGGCTGGTCCTGCCCGCGCTTGCGGGTCGGATCGAGGCACGCGCCATCCGCGTGCCGGTGGCCTCGGTTTCGTGCATCGACCTGACGGTGCAGACGCGCGACACGGTCAGCGCGGCCGCCGTGAACGCCATGCTGCGCGACGCGGCAGGGCACCGTCACTGGCTTGGCTGGACAGAGGCACCGCTGGTCTCGTCGGACCTGCGGGGGAGGCCCGAAAGCGTGATCCTGAGCGGGCCGCAAACCTCGGTCTCGGTTGGCGGTCTGCTCAGGGTGTTTGGCTGGTATGACAACGAATGGGGGTTCTCGGCGCGGCTTCTCGACATGGCCGCGCTGATCGGGCAACGGGGCCGCGCTCAGCCCGCTTCGGCCTGACGCGCGCCCGCGCGGACCGCCTTGAGTTCCTCGGCCACCAGAAAGGCCAGTTCGAGCGATTGCGAGGCGTTGAGACGCGGATCGCACGCCGTGTGATACCGCGCCGAAAGGTTCTCGTCCGACAGTGCGCGCATCCCGCCGGTGCATTCGGTCACGTCCTGCCCGGTCATCTCGAAATGCACGCCGCCGGGAATGGTGCCCTCGGCGCGGTGGATGGCAAAGAACTCCTGCACCTCGCGCAGCACCGCATCAAACGGCCGGGTCTTGTAGCCCGAGGCCGATTTGATCGTGTTGCCATGCATCGGATCACAGACCCAAAGCACCTTTGCCCCCTCTTCGCGCACGGTGCGGATGAGGCGCGGCAGATGCTCGCCCACCTTGCCCGCGCCGAAACGCGCGATGAGCGTGAGCCGCCCGGCCTCGTTCTCGGGGTTGAGCGTGGCCAAAAGACGCTTGAGATCCTCGGCGGTCGTGGTCGGGCCGCACTTGAGGCCGATGGGGTTGAGCACGCCGCGCAGGAATTCCACATGGGCGCCGTCCGGCTGACGCGTGCGGTCGCCGATCCAGAGCATGTGGCCCGACCCCGCCAGCCATTTGCCGGAGGTCGAATCGTTGCGGCACAGCGCCTCTTCGTATTCCAGCAAAAGCCCCTCATGCGAGGTGTAGAAATCGACCGTGCGCAGCGTGTGCGCGCTGTCGCTGTCCACACCCGCCGCCTTCATGAAATCGAGCGCATCGGCGATATGGTTGGCCATCTCGCGGTATTTCGCGGCCTTCTCGCTCTCGGTGAAGCCAAGGGTCCATTGATGCACCTGATGCACATCCGCGTAACCCCCCGTCGAGAAGGCGCGCAACAGGTTCAGCGTCGCCGCCGCCTGCGTATAGGCCTGCAACATCTTTTCGGGGTTGGGCATGCGCGCCTCAGGGGTGAAGGGCAATTCGTTGATGATGTCGCCCCGGTAGCTGGGCAGTTCCACGCCATCCACCACCTCGGTGGGCGCCGAGCGCGGCTTCGCGAATTGCCCCGCCATGCGGCCCACCTTCACCACCGGCACCTTGGCACCATAGGTCAGCACCATCGCCATTTGCAGCATGACCTTGAACGTGTCGCGGATCGCGTCGGCGCTGAACTGATCGAACGCCTCGGCGCAATCGCCGCCCTGGAGCAGGAACGCCTCGCCCCGCGACGCGGCCCCGAGCGCGCGCTTGAGGCGGCGCGCCTCACCTGCAAAGACGAGCGGCGGATACTGGCGCAAACGCTCCTCGACCCGGGCCAGCGCACCCGCATCGGGATAATCCGGCATCTGAACCCGCTCTTTCGCGCGCCAGCCGGTTTTATGCCATTCCGTCATCGTCAGTCTCCGCTTTGTCTATCGGTCGGGCCTCTCCTATAACCGACCACCTCGACATAGGCCATATCCCGCCCCGGTCAAAATGCGACGCGAATGCGGCGGTTTCGCTTGTGAATCGCAACCGTTTCGTGACAGTGGCAAGGTATCACGTGCCGCGACGGGGAAAAAGGCCATGATACCCGAGACAGAAACCATAGAGGTGGACGCCCCCAAGGCACCGACACGCTTTGTCTTCGTGCTGCTGGACAAGTTCACCCTGCTGAGTTTTGCCGCCGCCGTGGAATGCCTGCGCATCGCCAACCGGCTCTCGGGGCAGACGCTTTATACCTGGCTGGTGACCGGCGACAGCGACGGCGAGGTGGTGTCCTCGGCCGGGGTCCGCTTTACGGTGGATGCCCCGCTCGAAGAGTTGAACCGCGACGATATCGTGCTGGTCTGCGGCGGCATGGAGGTGCAGCGCGCGGCAAACAAGCGGATGCTCAACTGGCTGCGGCGCGAGGCGCGCCGGGGCTTGCGCATCGGCGGGCTTTGCACCGCCTCCTACGTGCTTGCCAAGGCGGGTCTGCTCGATGGCAAGCGCGCCACGATCCACTGGGAAAACCACGATGCCTTTCTGGAGGAATTCGACGAGGTGAACCTCACCAAATCGGTCTTCGTCATCGACGGCAACCGCATGAGCACGGCGGGCGGCACCTCCTCCATCGACCTGATGCTCAGCCTCATCGCCGATGTGCATGGCGAAAAGCTCGCCAATGCGGTGGCCGACCAGCAGATCTATTCCTCGATCCGCACCGATCAGGACACGCAGCGCCTTTCGGTGCCCACCCGCATCGGCGTGCGCCACCCCAAGCTGAGCCAGGTCATCCAGGCCATGGAGGCCAATATCGAAGAGCCGATCAGCCCCTCGACCCTCGCGCGGGAGGTGGGCATGTCCACGCGCCAGCTTGAGCGCCTCTTCCGGCGCTACCTCAACCGCAGCCCGAAACGCTATTATATGGAATTGCGCCTGCAAAAGGCGCGCAACCTCCTGATGCAGACCGACATGACGGTGATCAACGTGGCGCTCGCCTGCGGCTTTGCCTCGCCGTCGCATTTCTCCAAATGCTACCGCGCGCATTACCAGACCACACCCTACCGCGAGCGCGGCACGCACGGGGCGCGGCTCTCGGTCTGAAAGCGGCGCAAAGCGGGGGCCAGCCCCCGCACCCCCGGGATATTTCAGGCCAGAAGAAAGATCAGCCGGGCGTGATGCGGTAGGCCGCGCCTTGGCCCACACTCAGAAACCAGATGCTGCCATCGGGGGCCTCGCGGATGTCGCGCACGCGCGCGGTCTCGGGCGACCTGAGCCGCTCGGCCTCGGTCAGGGGCGATCCCTCCAGCCGCGAGATCAGGCCGAACTTGAGCGAGCCCACAAAGACATCGCCCCGCCACCCGGGCCAGAGCGCGCCGGAATAGACGATCATCCCCGAGGGCGCGATGGACGGATCCCAGTAATGCGCGGGCTGCTCCATCCCGTCCTTGCGCGTGCCTTCGCCGATCCGCGCGCCGGAGTAATGCCGCCCGTAAGAGATCACCGGCCAGCCGTAATTCGCGCCGCGCGTCACATGGTTGACCTCGTCGCCGCCGCGCGCGCCGTGTTCGACCACCCAGAGCCGCCCCTCCCGGTCGAGCGCCGCCCCCTGCGGGTTGCGATGGCCATAAGACCAGATTTCAGGCCGGGTGCCGGACGTGTTCACGAAAGGATTGTCCGCAGGCACGGAGCCGTCCCGCGCAATCCGGATCACCGTGCCGTTCTGGTTGGAAAGGTCCTGCGCCGTGGGCCCGTCGCCCCGATCGCCGATCGTGACAAAAAGCGTGCCGTCGCCTGCCTCGACCATCCGCGAGCCGAAATGCCGCCCGCCCGAGGAACCGGGGGCCAGTTCGAAGATCACCCGGACATCCTCGAGCCTCGCCCCGTCCTGCGTCAGGCGCGCGCGCGCCACCGCCGTGCCCGCGCCGCCCGGTTGCGGCTTCGAAAAGGTCAGGAAAATCTCGCGCGTCGCGGCGAAATCGCGTGGCACCAGCACATCGAGCAGGCCCCCCTGCCCGCGCGCCGCCACCTCGGGAACGCCCGCCACCGCGCGCGACCGGCTGCCGTCCACATGCAGGAGCCGCCCGCCGCGCTCGGTAATGAGCAGCCCGCCTGCGGGCAGGAACCCGAGCGCCCAAGGCTCGTTCAGCCCCGCCACCATCCGTGTGACCGTGATCTTTCCCGCGCTCGAGTCGAGGGCCTGTGCGGGCATCGATATGAGCAGGGCAAGGCAGAGGGCGATAAGGCGGGTCATGAGCATCTCCTTATCCAGATAGGGTAAGGCGCAATCGACAGCATTCAAGATGTCCCGGTCAAAACCAGGGCCCGGCGCGCACCGGGCCCCGACCGATTGGCTGCGACTCAGTTCAGCGCAAGATCGGTGATCGCATGGGTCCAGGCCCCTTCGGGTGCGCGCGTGATCACGGGATCGGAACCGCCCGACAGCAGCGATTGCACCGTGCGCTCATAAGCGGCCGGATCGAGCGCGCCGTTGCTGCCCGAGGTGAGCTTGGCCACCTCGCTCATCATGCGCCGCTGATGCGCCTCGGTCTGCGCGCCGGTCGCGTCATTCTCCAGCACGATATCGGCGGCGGCATCGGGGTTCTGCTCGGCCCATTTCCATCCTTTCATCGAGGCGCGCACGAACCGCACCATCCGGTCGGCAAAGGCCGGGTCGGCCAGGTTCTGTTCCAGCACGTAAAGCCCGTCCTCGAGCGTGGCCACACCCTGATCCTCGTATTTGAACACCACGAGGTCCTCGGGGGCAAAGCCCGCGTCGATCACCTGCCAGTATTCGTTATAGGTCATGGTCGAGATGCAGGCGGCCTGGTTCTGAATCAGCGGATCGACGTTGAAGCCCTGCTTGAGCACGGTCACGCCATCCGCGCCGCCTTCGGTGGAGAGGCCAAGCTGGCTCATCCAGCTCAGGAACGGAAACTCGTTGCCGAAGAACCAGACCCCGAGCGTGCGCCCGACGAAATCATCCGTCGTGGCAACGCCGCTGTCCTTGCGGCAGGTGAGCATCATGCCCGAGGACTTGAACGGCTGCGCGATGTTGACAAGTGGCAGGCCCTTTTCACGCGCCGCCAGCGCCGCGGGCATCCATTCGACGGTCACATCCGCCCCGCCGCCCGCGATCACCTGCGTGGGCGCGATATCGGGGCCGCCGGGCTTGATGGTGACGTCAAGCCCCTCCTCTTCGTAGAACCCCTGGTCGAGCGCTACGTAATAGCCCGCGAATTGCGCCTGCGTGACCCATTTCAGCTGCAACACCACCTGATCCGCCGCCGCCGCCATCCCGGCCCAAAGGCCAAGTGCCGCCGCGCCCAGTGTCATTCCCATCGGTTTCATGATCGTCCTCTCCTTGTTGGTTGTGTCGTTTCTTGATTAATTTGCACGCCCGCGCTGCGACGGGTGCCAGAAGGTCACTGACCGCTCCAGCAGGGCGACCCCGCCATAGAACGCCGAACCGGCCATCGCCGCCACAACAATCTCGGCCCAGACCAGATCGAGCGCAAGCTGTCCGACACTTGTCGAGATGCGAAACCCCATGCCCTTGATCGGCGAGCCGAAGAATTCGGCAACAATGGCCCCGATCAGCGCCAGCGTGGTGGTGATCTTGAGCCCGTTGAAGACAAAGGGCATCGCAGCGGGAAGGCGCAGCTTGACAAGTGTTTGCCAGTCGCTCGCGGCATAGGTGTGCATCAGGTCGCGCTGCATCCGGTCGCTGGCCTGAAGCCCCTGAACGGTGTTCACGAGCATGGGAAAAAACACCATGATCACCACCACCGCCGCCTTCGACTGCCAGTCGAAGCCGAACCACATGACCAGTATGGGCGCCATGCCGATGATCGGCAGCGCGGCCACGAAATTGCCCACCGGCAGAAGGCCGCGGCGCAGAAAGTCGAAGCGGTCCACCGCCAGCGCCGTGAGAAACGCCGCACCGCAGCCCAGAACATAGCCCGTGAGCGCCCCCTTGATCGCGGTCTGCACGAAATCCGCCCACAGGATATGGGTCGAGACCGCAAACCGCGCGGCGATGGCACTGGGCGGCGGCAGGATCACGGAGGGCACGCCGAGGCCCCGCACGAAACATTCCCAGATCGCCAGCAGGGTCACCCCAAAGATCACCGGGGCCGCGAGGCCGGTCGCGCGGCCCGGCGGCAGACGCGCCAGACGCACATTGATCCAGAAACCGATGGCCCATGCCGTGAAACCCGCCGCGACCCACACCATCACGCCATCCCCATCCGTCGCAGCACCACCCGCTGCACCGCGCCGATGAGCGCCACAAGCCCCGCCGCCAGCGCCGCCGCCATGAAAAGCGCGCTCCATATCTGGATGGTCTGGCCGTAATAGCTTCCCGCCAGAAGCCTCGCCCCCAGCCCCGCCACGGCACCGGTCGGCAATTCGCCCACGATCGCGCCCACCAGCGAGGCCGCCACCGCCACCTTCATCGAGGTGAAGAGATAGGGCATCGACGAGGGCAGCCGCAGTTTCCAGAACATCTGCGCGGCGCTGGCATTCCAGGTCATCATCTGGTCGATCTGCATGACGGCAGGGCTGCGCAATCCCTTGACCATTCCGACGACGACCGGAAAGAACGACAGATACATCGAAATCATCGCCTTCGGCAAAAGCCCGGATATCCCCACCGCATTCAGCACCACGATGATCATGGGCGCGATGGCAAGGATCGGAATGGTCTGGCTCGCGATCACCCAGGGCATCACGCTCATGTCCATCACCCGGTTGTAGACAATGCCCACGGCCAGCGCGATGCCAAGGCCGGTGCCGAGGCCGAAGCCCAGCAGCGTGGCCGAGAGCGTCACCCAGGAATGATGGATGAGGCTGCGCCGCGAGGTGATCTTCTGCTCGACGGTGGTCTGCCACAACTCCACCGCCACCTGATGCGGCGCGGGCAGCTTGGGCTTGTCCTGTGCCCAGGTGTCGGCGACCAGCTCGACAAGGCTCAGCTCCACCCCGGCGCGCGTCGCCCGGTCCTGCGCCCAGGCCGCGTTGAGCCAGACCGCCCCGGCATACCAGATCACCAGGAGCGCGGCGAGCACGGCAAGGACAGGCAGGACCGTGCGTCTCATGACCGCCCCGCCCCGGCTTCACTGTTCCAGAAATACTCAAATCCGCCCGCGCGGGGCGAGCGCGGATTTTTGAGTATTTCAAGAACGATGAAAGGATTTCGTGGTTTCATGCCCTCGCGGTACAGGCTGGAGAGCCGATGACCGCGAACGGTGAAAAAGGGGGCCGCACCCTTGCCCAAATCGCGGGACGGTTCCGGCAGGGGGCGGGTGCCCGCTCCCGGTCGGGCCGTTGCGGGGACGCGGTCAAGTTTCATAGGCATGACCCGCGCGCAGCCCCTCGCGCACCCGGTGCGCCACCTCGAGAAATTCGGGCGTGTCGCGGATATCAAGCGGGCGCTCGCGCGGCAGGGGGCTGTCGATCACATCGGTGATCCGCCCCGGTCGTGGCGACATCACGACGATGCGGGTGGACAGATAGACCGCCTCGGGGATGGAGTGGGTGACAAAACCGATGGTCTTGTCGGTGCGCGCCCAGAGGTGCAGGAGCTGTTCGTTGAGATGGTCGCGCACGATCTCGTCAAGCGCGCCGAAGGGTTCGTCCATCAGAAGGATATCGGCATCGAAGGCCAGCGCGCGGGCGATCGAGGCGCGCTGCTGCATTCCACCCGAAAGCTGCCAGGGGAATTTCTTCTCGAACCCTGCCAGATCGACGAGCGCCAGCACGCGCGCCACCCGCTCCTTGATCTCGGCGCGCGAAAACCCCATGATCTCGAGCGGCAGGGAGACATTGCGCCCGATGCTCCGCCAGGGATAGAGCCCCGCCGCCTGGAAGACATAGCCGTAGGCACGCGCGCGCCGCGCCGCATCGGGCGTCATGCCGTTGACGCTGAGACTGCCGCCGGTGGGCTGCTCCAGCCCCGCGATGCACCGCAGAAAGGTGGTCTTGCCGCAGCCCGAAGGGCCGATGAAGCTCACGAAATCGCCCTTGCGGATATCAAGGCTCACGCCCTTGAGCGCATGCACCGGACCGTCACCGGTCTCGAAGGTCAGGTCGAGATTGCGCGCCGCGATCACGGCCGCGACCGCATCGCGCGCCGCGCCCTGCCCCGCCATCGCCTGCGCCGTGGCAGCCCCCATGCTCAGACCCCGCTCGCCGGAATGCCGCTGCGCTCCACGGGGCGCGGCGCGGTCAGGTCCTTCCATTGCGACAGCGCCCGGTTCACCGTGCCGTTGCCCCGGCGCGCAACGAATTGCCCGTGTCCCTCGCGGCTCTGCATCGCGCCTTCGGTCACCGCCACATGCCCGCGTGTGATCGTATAGCGTGGCAGACCCTTGACCTTGTGCCCTTCGAAGACGTTGTAATCTATGGCCGAGACCTGCGCGGCGGCGGTGATGGTCTTTTCCCGTTCGGGATCCCAGACCACGATATCGGCATCCGCGCCGGGGATGAGCGCGCCCTTTTTCGGATAGCAGTTGAGGATCTTGGCCACATTGGTCGAGGTCACGGCGACAAATTCCTCGGGCGTCAGCCGCCCGGTGCCGACCCCATGCGTCCAGAGCATCGGCATCCGGTCCTCGAGCCCGCCGGTGCCGTTGGGGATCCTGGTGAAATCCCCTATGCCAAAGCGCTTCTGCGCGGTGGTGAAGGCGCAATGATCGGTGGCCACCACCGACAGCGAGCCCGCCTGCAACCCGGCCCAGAGGCTGGCCTGATGCGCCTTGTTGCGGAAGGGCGGCGACATCACGCGCCGCGCGGCATGGTCCCAGTCGGGGTGGAAATACTCGCTCTCGTCGAGCGTCAGATGCTGGATGAGCGGCTCGCCCCAGACCCGCTTGCCCTGTTGGCGCGCGCGCCGGATCGCCTCATGCGCCTCCTCGCAGGAGACATGCACCACATAAAGCGGCACACCCGCCATGTCCGCCACCATGATGGCGCGATTGACCGCCTCGCCTTCCACCTGCGGCGGGCGCGAATAGGCATGGGCCTCGGGTCCGGTATTGCCCTCGGCCAGAAGCCGCGCCGACAATTCCGCCACCACGTCGCCGTTCTCGGCATGGACCATGGCGATGCCGCCCAGTTCCGCCAGTCGGCGAAAGCTTGCGTAAAGCTCGTCGTCATTGACCATGAGCGCGCCCTTGTAGGCCATGAAATGCTTGAAGGTTGTTATGCCGCGCGTCTCGATCACGGTCTTCATCTCGTCAAAGACCTGCTCTCCCCACCATGTCACCGCCATGTGGAAGCTGTAGTCGCAATGCGCGCGGGTGGACTTGTTGTCCCACATCTGAAGGGCATCCAGCAGTCCCTGACCGGGCGAGGGCAGCGCGAAATCCACCACCATCGTCGTGCCGCCCGAGAGCGCGGCGCGCGTGCCGCTGTCGAAATCGTCGCTGGAATAGGTGCCCATGAACGGCATTTCCAGATGCGTATGCGGGTCGATGCCGCCGGGCATGACATAGCAGCCGGTAGCGTCAAGCTCGGTGCCGCCAGTCAGGCCCTCGCCGATCTCGGCGATCTGCCCCCCCTCGATCCGCAGATCGGCCTTGTAGCTGCGATCATGGGTGACGATGGTTCCGTTCCTGATGATGATGCTCATGCTGATCTCCCTGCGGGCGCGTATCGCCCTTCTCTTCCTGATGCGCGCCCGCGGTCGTTATGCCACGATCTGCGCTGTCTCGACCACGGCGTGAAACAGCACCTCGGCCCCGGCCGTGGCCCAGCGGGGGGTGATCTCCTCGGCCTCGTTGTGGCTCAGACCATCCTTGCAGGGGCACATGACCATTGTGGTCGGACAGACCTTGTTGATCCAGCACGCGTCGTGCCCGGCACCGGAAATCAGGTCGGTGTGAGAATACCCCAGACGCTCGGCCGCGCGGCGCACGCGATCCACCAGCGCGGGATCGAAGGCGGGGGGATCGAAAAAGCCCACCAGTTCCGAGGTGAATTTCACCCCGATATCGGCGCAGAGCCCCGGTGCTGTCTCGGTGAGTTCCTCCACCATGGCCTCCAGCGTCTCGAGCACGTGAGAGCGGAAATCGACCGTGAAAACAACTTTTTCGGGGATGATGTTGCGGCTGTTGGGATAGACGTCGATATGACCGATGGCCCCCACCGCATTGGGTTGATATTGCAGCGCGATCTCGTGGACAAGCTCCGTCACCCGCGCAAGCGCGCGCCCCGCGTTGCGGCGCATGTACATCGGCGTCGAGCCGGTGTGACTGCCCTTGCCGGTCACCGTGCATTCGATCCAGCGCAGCCCCTGCCCGTGGGTGACCACGCCCACATCCTTGCCCTCGGCCTCGAGAATCGGGCCCTGTTCGATATGCAGCTCGAAAAACGCGTGCATTTTCCGCGCGCCAACCGCCTCGGGGCCTTTCCAGCCGATACGCTCCAGCTCGTCGCCGAAGCGCTTGCCCTGTGCATCAAGCCGGTCATAGGCCCAATCGCGCTCGAGCACGCCCGCAAACACACCGGAGGCCAGCATCGCGGGGGCAAAGCGCGTGCCCTCCTCGTTGGTCCAGTTGGTCACCACGATGGGGTGACGCGTCCTGACATCCAGATCGTTCAGCGTGCGGATGATCTCCAGCCCCGCCAGAACCCCCAGAACCCCGTCATATTTGCCGCCCGTGGGCTGCGTGTCGAGATGGCTGCCGACATAGACCGGCAGCGCATCGGGGTCGGTGCCGGGGCGGGTGGCGAACATGGTGCCCATCTCGTCCACGCCCATGGTCATGCCCGCCGCCTCGCACCAGCTCTGGAAGAGCGCGCGGCCCTCGGCATCGGCGTCGGTCAGGGTCTGCCGGTTGTTGCCGCCTGCCACGCCGGGGCCGATCTTCGCCATTTCCATGAGGCTGTCCCAAAGCCGCTCTCCATTGATCCGAAGATTCTCGCCCGCTGCGGACATGACGCAATTCTCCTGTCATTCACGACTTGGCTTGCCGCTTTTTTACCATTTGGTAAAGTCACGATTACCAATCACTCCCGGCCTGTCAAGGCGCGCGAGAAATCCGTCAAACCCGGGGCGAGCCCCCTGATGAAGGTTACGGCAAGAATGGACCAGCCCAGCCGGAAAAGCCCGAGCCGTATTCAGCGCCAGAACCGCAAGCGCATCCTCGACGCGGCGCTCGACACGTTCTCGCAGCACGGCTATCGCGGCGCGACACTGGACCAGATCGCCGAGGCCGCAGGCCTCTCGAAGCCCAACATCCTCTACTATTTCACCGGCAAGGAGGATATTCACCTGACCCTGCTCAACCGGCTGATGCTGACATGGCTGGAGCCCTTGGAACGGATGGAGGCGGATGGCGAACCGCTTGAGGAACTTCTGGGGTATATCCGCCGCAAATTGCAGATGAGCCGCGATTTCCCACGCGAAAGCCGCCTCTTTGCCAACGAGATCCTGCAAGGCGCGCCGCGCATGGCACCGCACCTCGAAACCGGCCTGAAACCGCTTTTCGATCGCAAATGCCGATTGATCGCCGATTGGGTGAGCGCGGGGCGGATCGCGCCGGTCGATCCGGGCCACCTGATCGTGTCGATCTGGGCCACGACGCAGCACTACGCCGATTTCGAGGCGCAACTGGCGGTGCTGATGCCCGAGCGCGCCGCGCTCTGGCAAGGCGCGGAGGCCCATCTGGAGGCGATGTTCCGAAAACTGCTCACGCGTTAACGAGCGTTTAACCTTGTCGGGGCAATACTTGGGGCATGAGAGATTTCGACCCTGCCCCGCGCCCCGTCAACCCCGCCTGGTGCTCCCGGCTTTTCGGGGCACGGGCCGCGCAAACAGGCGGGGTCGTGCGCCGCAAGAAGCGCGATGTACATCGCGAGATAGGATATGAGGCCTTTGTCGCCGAGGTGCGTGCGCGCGGATTTCACCTGATCGAGTGCGGGGACCAGTATCTCGTCATCTGCCACGATGGTCATCTGCGCGTGATCTGCTGAGGCGCGGGCGAGAAAATTCGTGCGAATTTTCTCGCCAACCCGAGATTTTTCGAACGAAAAATCTCGGGGCCTCACTCTGCCGCGCAGGTACCAGGGTTGTTGGGATGCGTCGTCCAGTCCGCGTGCTGTCCCGCCACCACGCGCCCGGTGCGCGGATCGACGCTGCCAGGTGCCATCTCGACCATGGCGATGCAGCCCTCGACCGGACAGACGTTGACACAGAGGTTGCAGGCCACGCACTCCTCGTCCTTCACGGTAAAGACCCGCTCGGGCGACATGGCGATGGCCTGATGGCTGGTATCCTCGCAGGCGGCATAGCACCGTCCGCACTTGATGCACGACGCCTCGTTGATCCGCGCCTTGGTCACGTAGTTGAGGTTGAGGTTCTGCCAGTCGCTGAGGTTCGGCACAGCGCGCCCGACCAGCGCCTCGACCGAAGCCAGCCCCTTTTCGTCCAGATATTGCGACAGGCCGGAAATCATCTCCTGCACCACCTTGAAGCCGTAAGTCATCGCCGCCGTGCAGACCTGCACATTGCCCGCACCAAGCGCGATGAACTCGGCCGCGTCGCGCCATGTCGTCACCCCGCCGATGCCGGAGATCGGCAATCCGGCCAGCGAGGGCGTGCGCGCGATCTCGGCCACCATGTTGAGCGCGATGGGTTTCACCGCCGGGCCGCAATAGCCGCCATGCGCGCCCTTGCCGTCGATGGTGGGTTCGGGCGCGAAAAGATCGAGATCAACGGCCGTGATCGAATTGATCGTGTTGATCAGGCTCACCGCATCCGCGCCGCCATCCTTCGCGGCCTGTGCGGGCTTGCGGATATCGGTGATGTTGGGCGTGAGCTTGACGATCACAGGCAGGTCGGAATGGGTCTTGCACCATTCGGTGACCTGGCGCACGTAATCGGGCACCTGCCCCACCGCGCTGCCCATGCCGCGCTCGCTCATCCCGTGGGGGCAGCCGAAGTTGAGCTCCACCCCGTCGCAGCCGGTATCCTCGACCCGCTTGAGGATGTCCTTCCAGGCCCCCTCGTTCATCGGCACCATCAGGCTCACCACCAGCGCGCGGTCGGGCCAGTCGCGCTTGACGCGGGTGATCTCCTCGAGGTTGACGGAAAGCGGGCGGTCGGTGATGAGCTCGATGTTGTTCATACCCAGAAGCCGCCGATCCGCGCCCCAGACCGCGCCATAGCGCGGGCCGTTGACGTTGACGACGGGCGGGCCGTCCTCGCCGAGGGTCTTCCACACCACCCCGCCCCAGCCCGCCTCGAAGGCGCGGCGCACGTTGTATTCCTTGTCCGTGGGCGGTGCCGAGGCCAGCCAGAACGGGTTGGGAGAGGTGATCCCGATGAAAGTGGTCGTCAGATCGGCCATGGCTCAGCCCTCCGCCATCAGCGTTGCATGGATATCCTCGGCGGCATCGCGCCCTTGGGCCACCGCCGTCACCGTCAGGTCATCGCCGCCCGCCGCACAATCGCCCCCCGCCCAGATGCCGGGCAACGAGGTGCGCCCATGCCCGGTGACCGCGATCTTGCGCCCTTCCAGCGCAGGCAGGCCGACACCGTCGAGCGTCTGGCCGATGGCGCGCAGCACCTGATCGGCCGCAAGGCGGAACCGCTCTCCCGTGGGGGTCAGATCGTCATCGGTATATTCGAACTCGATCTCGCGCACGCAGCCATTGCCATGCACCGCGACGGGCTGCGCATTGGTGATGATCCGCACACCCCTCGAGGCCGCGAGATCCTGCTCGAAGCGGCTTGCGTTCATCCGCTCGCGGCTGCGCCGATAGACCAGCGTCACGTTGAGCGCGCCCAGCAGTTTCGCCTGCACCGCCGCGTCAATCGCCGTCATGCCGCCGCCGATCACCACCACGTCCCGCCCCACCGGCAGCGCGCCAAGATCGCCCGCCTGCCGCAACTCCGCGATGAAGCCGGTCGCGTCCTCCACGCCCTCCTTGTCGTCCCCTGGCGCGCCAAGCGCATTGACCCCGCCAAGACCGATCCCGAGGAAGACCGCGTCATACTCGGCGCGCAGCGCCGCGAGCGTCATCTCGCCCCCGAGCGCCGTGCCCGCGCGCAGCGTGATCCCGCCGATTTCCAGAAGCCACGCCACCTCCGCCTGGGCAAATCCCCCGGGCGTCTTGTAGGCGGCGATGCCGAACTCGTTCAGCCCGCCGGGCTTGGGCCGGTCGTCGAAGATCACCACCTCATGCCCCTTCATCGCCAGCCGGTGCGCACAGGCAAGGCCCGCTGGCCCCGCCCCCACAACCGCAACGCGCCGACCGGTGGGGGCCGCGCGCGTGAAAGGATGCCCGCCCGCCACCATGAGCGTATCGGTGGCATGGCGCTGCAACTGTCCGATCCTGACCGGCTTGCCCTCGGCCGCCTCGCGCACACAGGCCTCCTCGCAGAGCGTTTCGGTCGGGCAGACGCGGGCGCACATGCCGCCCAGGATGTTCTGCTCGAAGATCGTGACCGCCGCCGCCTGCGCCGTGCCGGTGGCGATCTGGCGAATGAAAAGCGGGATGTCGATGCTGGTGGGGCAGGCCGTGATGCAGGGCGCATCATGGCAGAAATAGCAGCGGTCCGCCTCCACCCGCGCCTCATGCGCGTCGAGCGGCGGATGCAGGTCCGAGAAATTCCGCGCATAGTCCTGCGGCGTCAGCCGCCCCGTGACAATGCCCGGCGTAAGCGCATTCGCAGCCATGTCATCCTCTCCTGTTGGTGCCGTTTCGGTGCCGTTCGGTCTGGATGCAGTATTCCACGAATCATTTTTTTATCAATCGGTAAAATTTTATGACGCGCCAAACACCTGACGTTTCAGACGCGCGCGCTGCGTCTGGAAGATCGACCGCCTGTCGCGGTCGCTGATGGACTTCTCGAAGCTGGTCGAGGTGTTCGACCGGAATGGCGTGACGTTCGTGTCGGTCACGCAGTCCTTCAACACCACCACGTCCATGGGGCGGCTGACGTTGAACATCCTGCTCAGCTTCGCGCAGTGTGAGCGTGAGTGTTGACAGACGTTTTCGGTTCGTCATTGCACGAAATCAGAGGACTGTTCTGGCTTTTCAACGAAAAACCGAAACGCCTTGAACGCGCGGGACCGGAGTTTTCGCAAAACTCCGGTCAGGAAACTTTGAAAGTTTCCTGAGTGCCCCCATTGCCGTTCCGCTCAGAGCGTGGCGTTGATCGCCCCTCCGTCAAGCAGGATGTTCTGGCCGATGATGAAGCCCGCATGCTGGCTGCAAAGAAAGGCGCACGTCGCGCCGAATTCCTCTGCCGAGCCGTAGCGGCCCGCGGGAATGGTGGCGCAGCGGCGCGCGCGCGCCTCGTCCACGGTGATCCCCTCGCGCGCGGCCACGCCCTGATCGAGCGCCACCGCCCGGTCGGTGGCGTGGATGCCGGGCAAAAGGTTGTTCATCACCACGCCCTTGCCCGCCACCTGCCGCGCGGTGCCCGCGACATAGCCCGTCAGTCCCGCGCGCGCGGCGTTCGACAGCCCCAGGATCGGGATGGGCGACTTGACCGATTGCGAGGTGATGTTGACCACCCGGCCCCAGCCCCGTTCCATCATGCCCGGCACCAGCGCCTTGATGAGCGCGATGGGCGTCAGCATGTTGGCGTCAAGCGCCTTGATGAAATCCGCACGCTCCCAGTCGGTCCACAGCCCCGGCGGCGGCCCGCCCGCATTGTTGACCAGGATATCCACATCGCCCGCCGCCTCGAGCAGCTTTGCGCGCCCCTCCTCGGAGGTCACATCGGCAGCGACCGTCACCACCCCGACGCCGAACGCCTCGCGGATGGCATCTGCTGCCGCCTCGAGCGCCTCCGCGCCCCGCGCGTTCATCACCAGATCCACGCCCGCCGCCGCCAGCGCCCGCGCGCAGCCCAGCCCAAGCCCCTTGGACGAGGCGCAAACCAACGCCCTCTTGCCCCGAATTCCCAGATCCATCCGTTATCCCTTCTGTTCTTCACCCGGAGTTAACACCCCTGGGCGGAAAATGGCCAGTGCCGCCGCCGCCGGGATTTCTTGCCGGAATTGACCCGAAGGTGCCACAATCCTATCCTAGCTTTCCGGCATCACGACGATGTCATCAGAGTCTGCCGCCATGCCCGTTTCAACCCACCTGCCCGCCCAATCCGTCCCGGTCTTCGAGGCCTGCGATCTGCGCGTGGTCAACGGTGCCAATCTCGGTGACACGCTGTCCTTTGCCGATGAGCTTGACCTTGACGACATCTACGAACTTGGGCCGCGCGCGCGCGCGCGCAGGCTCGCGCTGGTGATGGACGGGTCCGGGCCCTTCACCATCGACGCAGGCTCCGAGCTTGGCACACCCGGCGCGGCGGTTCATCTTGATTCGTGCCTGACCCTCATGCCCGCCTCCGGCAATGTGGTGGAGGTGCTGATTTTCGTCGAGACCGACCCCGAGGGTTGTGTTGCCGGCGTCTACGCCATGCCGCTTGCACATGTCGCGCCGCGCACGGGCTATGCGCTTGTCGGGATCGACCGGGCGAGCGCGCGGCAACGCTTCGCGCAGGCGGCTTGCGTCTCGTTCACGCGCGGCACCCGGATCACCATGGCCACCGGTGCGCAGGTCCCGGTCGAGGCACTCCGACCCGGGGACATGGTGCTCACGCGCGGTGACGGGCCGCAGCCGTTGCGCTGGATCGGGCAAAGCACGATGCGCGCCATCGGCGAGTTTGCCCCGGTGAGGATCACCGCCGGCACCCTCAACAACGCGCATGACCTGCTGGTCAGCCCCGATCACCGGCTGTTCATCTATCAGCGCGATGATACCCTGGGAGCCGGACGGAACGAGGTGCTGGTGCGCGCGCGCCATCTGGTCAACGGCGACACCGTGCGCTTTGAGAACGGCGGGCATGTGGATTATGTCCAGCTTCTGTTTGACCGCCACCAGATCATCTATGCCGAGGGGATCGCCGCCGAAACCCTTCTGCTCGACCCGCGCACCCGCTCCGCCCTGCCCGACGAGGCCGGGACGGGCACCGCCCCTTGCGCCGATCATGACGCGCGCGCGCATCTGCAATTCGAGATCAGCCGCGCGCTGCTCGACCACCCCAACGCCGCCGACCTGCTCAGGCGTGCGTCGACCCGGCAATAGGGTCCGTGCCCCTCAACGCCCCTCGAATTGCGGGGGGCGCTTTTCCAGAAAGGCCATGACGCCTTCCTGGAAATCACGGCTCTGCCCGCAGGCCCCCTGCAAACGCGCCTCGAGATCGAGCTGCGCGTCAAGCGTGTTGGACCAGCTTTCGCGGATCGCCTGACGCACACGGGCATAGGTCTGCGTCGGTCCCTTGGCGAGATGCTCCGCGCGGGCGCGCCACTGCGCGGCAAAGCCATCGTCGCTGACACATTCCCAGATCATGCCCCAGTCGCTTGCCTGCCGGGCGCTGATCGGCTCGGCGAAAAGCGCGGCCCCCATGGCCTTGGCCTGTCCCATCTGGCGCGGCAGGAACCATGTGCCCCCCGCATCGGGCACAAGGCCGATCCGCGCGAAGGCCTGAAGGAAATAGGCGCTCTCGGTGGCGATCACCACATCGGCCACCAGCGCCAGATTGGCCCCTGCCCCCGCCGCAGGCCCGTTCACCGCCGAAATGACCGGCACCGGGCAATCGGTGATGGCGCGCAGCATCGGCACGTATTCCTCGCGCAGCACCCGCTCCAGATCGAGGGTCGCCACGTTGCCGCCATCGGTCAGGTCCTGCCCCGAACAGAACGCCCGCCCGTTGCCCGTCAGCACCACGGCGCGCGCGCTGCGCCCCGCATGGGTCATCGCATCGGTGATCTCGGCGCGCATCTGCGCATTGAGGGCATTCATTTTCTCGGGCCGGTTGAGCGCGAGCACGGCAACGCCCTCGGCGATGTCGAGCGTGATGGTCTGATAATCCTTCATAAGGGCGGGCCTTTCGCTGATCCTGCGCCCTTTAGAGCGCAGCCCACGGCCAAGGCCAAGCGAAACGGCGCGTCAGTCGCGCAGAATGTCGCGCAGCCGCGCCTCTTCCTCCGCGCTGAGCCGCGCAACGGCAGGCTCCGGGGCCGTGGCGCGCCGCCGCAGGTATACCCCGGCCATGATCAGCCCCGCCCCGAACATGATCGGCCCTGCAAGCCACAAAAGCAGGTTTGTGCCGGTGGCCGTGGGGCTCAGCAGCACGTATTCGCCGTAGCGGTCCACGATATAGGCCACGGTCTCCTCGTTCGTGTCCCCCGCCACCAGCCGCTCGCGCACCAGAAGCCGCAGATCGCGCGCCAGTTCCGCGTTCGAATCGTCGATGCTCTCGTTCCGGCACACGAGGCAGCGCAGGCCCGAGGAGATATCGCGCGCGCGCGCCTCGAGTACGGGATCGTCGAGGATCTCGTCAGGCTGAACCGCAAATGCGGGGGCGGCGATCACGCAAAGCGCAAGAATGAGCCGTCTCATTCCGCAGGCACCCCTTGCGGCACCTTGCGCGCGCCCGCCGCCACCCGGAACCGGCGGTCACTGAGCGACAGGAACCCGCCAAGCGCCATCAGGATCGAGCCGCCCCAGATCCAGTTGGCCAGCGGCTTGTAATAGCTGCGCACCGCCCAGCCACCGCCCTCCTGCGGATCGCCCACGGCGATATAGATGTCGCGCAGGAAACCATTGTTCAGCGCGGCCTCGGTTGTGGGCATCTGCGCCACCGGATAAATCCGTTTTTCCGGGTGCATGGTGCCCACGACATTTCCCTCGCGCAACAGCGTGAAATTCGCCGTGGTCGAGAGGAAATTCGGGCCTTCCAACTCTTCCACCGTATCAAGCCGCAGCGTGTAGCCCGCGATATCGACGGTATCGCCCTCCCGCATCACGCGGATATCCTCGGTGGCCCATGCCATCATCGCGGCGACGCCCGCGATGGTCACGCCAAAGCCGGCATGGGCGACCGACTTGCCCCAGTCCGCGCGCGGCAGCCGGGTGAGGCGTGCCAGCCGCCCCTGCCCCCGTCCGGTACGCGACCACAGGTCGACCGCAGACCCCATCACCAGCCAAGCGGCAAGGAACAGCCCGATCGGCCCCAGCGTCGAACGCCCCGACTGCATCGCCCAGGCCAGTGCGCCGATGGCCAGCGCCAGCACGAAGGCAGGCACCAGCGGCCGCACGATCCGCCCCAGCTTGGCGCGCTTCCAGGGCAGCATCGCGCCGACCGGCAGGACGAGGCCAAGCGCCAGCATGAAGGGCGAGAAGGCCGCGTCGAAGAACGGTGCGCCGACCGACAGCTTGCGGTCAAAGGCCATCTCCGCCACCAGCGGCCAGATCGTGCCGACGAAGACCACAAAGGCCGAAACCGCCAGAAGGATGTTGTTGAGCACCAGCACCGATTCCCGGCTGACCATGGAGAACACACCCTTGGCCTGCATCGCGCCCGCGCGGACGGCAAAGAGTGTCAGCGCCCCCATCATGAAGACCGCGAGAATAGCCAGCAGAAACACGCCGCGCTCGGGGTCGGTGGCGAAGGCGTGAACGCTTGTCAGCACGCCCGAGCGGGTGATGAACGCGCCGACCATCGAGAAGCCGAAAGCGATGATCGCCATGAGTATGGTCCAGCTTTTCAGCGCCTCGCGTTTTTCCACCACAATGGCCGAGTGCAGCAACGCCGCCGCGATGAGCCAGGGCATGAACGAGGCGTTTTCCACCGGGTCCCAGAACCAGAACCCGCCCCAGCCCAGCTCGTAATAGGCCCACCACGAGCCTAGGCCGATGCCGATGGTCAGGAAAATCCATGCCGCCAGCGTCCAGGGCCGCACCCAGCGGCCCCAGGCCGCATCGACGCGGCCCTCGATGAGGGCGGCCACGGCAAAGGAGAAGGTCATCGAAAGACCGACATACCCGAGATAGAGAAACGGCGGATGAAAGGCGAGGCCGGGATCCTGCAAGAGCGGGTTGAGGTCCTGCCCGTTGAAGGGCGGCACCGCCATGCGCAGGAACGGGTTGGAGGTGAGCAGGATGAAGAGAAAGAACGCCACGCCGATCATGCCCTGAACCGCCAGCACCCGCGCCTTGAGCGTCGGCGGCAGGTTCGATCCGAACCACGCCACCGCCGCGCCAAAGAGCGCCACGATCAGCACCCAGAGCAGCATCGAGCCCTCGTGATTGCCCCAGACGCCGGTGATCTTGTAGAGCATCGGCTTGTCGGTATGGCTGTTGAGCGTCACCAGCCGCACCGAGAAATCCGAGATGACGAAGGCATAGGTCAGCGCCGCGAACGAGGCCGCCGTCAGCAGGAACTGTGCCACCGCCGCAGGCTCGGCCACGGCCATCCAGCCCTGCCATCGCTTGTGCGCGCCGATGAGCGGAATGATGGATTGAAGCACCGCCACGAGGCAGGCCAGGATGAGGGCGAAGTGACCGAGCTCTGTAATCATGCGGTGATGATAGCGCAGGCTCGCGGGCGGTCCAATCGTAATCGGTGCGCCGTGCGGATCACATTGTCGCGGCCCGCAAACGCCATTCGGCCAGCGCCGGGTTCGCCGCGGGCGCGCTCGCGGCGAGCACAGCCCCGGCATCCGCGCCCGGATCAGCCGCGCCGGGGCTGTCCGCGCGCAGCGCGCGCATCGCCGCCACGCTCTCGACCACCTGCGGCGCGCGCGCCAGCGTGGTGGCCAGCGAGCGCTGGAACTCCTGCCCCTTGGCCTGATGGCGCGCGCCGAAATAGAAGCTGACGATCGCCCCCAGAAGCCACCACAGCGGCTCGGGCACAAGCGCGAGGCCCGCCATGCGCTCGCCGAACCACAAGGGATCGACCATCGCCGCCACCATGAGCCCCAGCGTGCCAAGCGCCATCGCCGGGCGCGGCAGGCGGTTCAGCCCGTCGATGATCCGGTCGAACAGCCCGCGCTCGGTGGCGCGAAACTCTGCCGCCATCTGGTCGAGTGCGGCGCGCTGCATCTCGGCACCGCGCGCGTCCGCGGCTTCGGCATTGACGCGGAAGACCTCGGCCGTCTCGCGCACGATATTGCCGCCGCCGCCGAAAAGAATCCGCAGAATATCGCTTACCATGCCGCCACCCTCTCGCTGAATTCCGCCCCACTCAGATGAAAGCGCGGCGAGATGAATTCTTCCGCGCGCCGGATCCAGCCGCCCTTCCCCCCCGCGCGCGTGCGCGCAAACTTGCGGCTGGAGGGGCGGGTATCGGCCAGACGGAAGTAATAATTGCGCCGCGCGATCCCGTAGGCATCGGCGATATGATCGGGCGCGGCGTTTGCGGCGGCCTCTGCCGCCGCCACGGTCTGCGGCCCGATCACCCCGTCCACATCGACCGCATGGCCCATCTCGCGCAGAAGCCGTTGCAGGATGCGCACCGCGTTCGCGCCCGCATTCACCTGCATGTCAAAGACACTCGGGCGCAGCGCCTCGGGCAGGCGGGCAATCCCGGTGCGGTGGTAATATTGCTCGATGAAGATGTCGACGGCGCGCGCGCGGGTCAGCGCGCGCACATCCGCGGCGTCGGTGATCCCGTTGCCGTCAAGGTCAAGCCCGAGACGGCGCAACGTGTGGATCGTCACGCCGAAATTCGTGGCCCCGCCCGGATCGTCGGGGTCGTCGACGAAACCGCCCTCGCGGGCGACGATATCCTCGGCCAGTTGCCGGATGCTGCGCATGACTGCCACCTCTTGCCTTGTGTCGTGGCAAGAGTGGCGATGCGGCGGTTAACGGCGGATGTGCGCGGCGCGCGGTGCATGGCGGGGGCGCTGCCCCCATCGCCGCACGCGGCGATTCCCCCGGGATATTTCAGGCCAGAAGAAACCGCTCAGCTATCCTTGGGGTCCTGATAGACGCCTTGTTCCTTGAGCGCGTCGATCACCTCGCGCGGCATGTAGGTCTCATCATGCTTGGCCAGGATCTCGGTGGCGACGAAGACGCCGTCACGATAGCTGCCGGTGCCGACCATGCCCTCGTTTTCGGAGAAGAGATCGGGCAGGATGCCGCGATAGACGACCGGCACCGACGCCCCGCCATCAGTCACGACAAAACGCACCTCTTCACCCTGCCCGCGCACGATGCTGCCCGTCTCGACCAGCCCGCCGATCCGGAACACCTCGGACGGCGCGGGCGGCTCGGCCACAACCTGGCTTGGCGAGCGAAAGAAATTGATCCCGTCGCGCATCCCGTAGCCAATGAGCGCGGTCGCCGCGATCAGGGCGATGGCCGCGATGGCGATGATCTGAACGCGACGCTTTTTCTTGAGGGTTTTCATGGGGCGACCTTGCGGCGATCAGGGAAAGACGGGAGCGAGCATCAGGCCCGCCTCCTCTGTCTCAGATAACATCAGATTGGCGTTTTGCAACGCCTGCCCGCTGCTACCTTTTGTCAGGTTATCGAGCGCGGCGATGACGATGGTGCGCCCCGCGCGCCGGTCGGCCACCACGCCGATATGGCAGAAATTGCTGCCGCGAATATGGCGCGTGCTCGGGGTCTCCCCCATGGGCAAGGTGATCACGAACGGCTCGCCTGCATAGGCGGCGGCGAGCGTGTCATGAATCCGGTCCGCCGCGCCCCGCACATAGGCGGTGGCAAGGATGCCGCGATTGGCCGGAATGAGGTGCGGGGTGAACTGAATCTCCACGGGCCGCCCGGCGACGCGCGAGAATTCCTGATCGAATTCCCCCAGGTGGCGATGCGTGCCGCCCACGGAATAGGCGTGATAGCCCTCGCTGAGCTCGGCATGGAGCAGGTTTTCCTTGAGGCTGCGCCCCGCCCCCGACACGCCGCATTTCAGATCGAGGATGATCTCGTCAAGGTCGATGACCCCGGCGGCGATCAGCGGCCGCAGGATATATTGCCCCGTGGCCGCGTTGCACCCCGTCCCCGCCACCAGCCGCGCGGCGGCGATTTCCGCGCGGTAGAACTCGGTCAGGCCGTAAACCGCCTCGCGCTGCAAGTCGGGCGCGGCATGGGGGTTGCCATACCATTTCTCATACGCCGCCGGATCGCGCAGCCGGAAATCGGCCGAGAGGTCCACGATGCGCAGATCGCGCGGCAGGGCGGCGATCACCTCCTGGCTCGTCTTGTGCGGCAGGGCGCAGAAACAGAGGTCAATGCCCGAGAAATCAATCTCCTCGATGGTCACCAGATCGGGCAGGTCGAGATGGCGCAGATGCGGAAAGACCTGCCCCATGGACTGCCCCGCCTTGGAATTGGCGGCAAGCGCGGCAATCTCCATCGACGGATGGGTGGCGATGAGGCGGACAAGCTCGGCACCGGTATAGCCCGAGGCCCCGAGAATGGCGATTTTATGGGTCATCTGGTCCTCGCAGAGGATGGTTTGGCAGGGTCAGGCGGGGCGGAATGTGATCTCTCGTCGCAGAAACTGCGTCGCGCGGGAGGACACGCGCCTGGGGTCGCCCGTGGTAAGAAACATCGCATCAGAACCCGCGCCCACCTTCTCGGGGCGGCGCGCGAGGTAATCGGCAAGGCTCGCCGCCACGAGGGAGGGCTGCGAATAGACCGCCACATCGGGGCCAAGCGCGTCACGGAACACGTCCTCGACCAGCGGATAATGCGTGCAGCCCAGCACGGCGGCCTCCGGGTGCGGCATCTTGCGTTTGAGCGCGTCGACATGGGACCGCACCAGCGCCTCGGCGAGGATCATGTCGCCCTCCTCGATGGCATCGACAACGCCACCACAGGCCTGCGCCTCGACATCGACACCGATGGCGCGGAACGCAAGCTCACGCTGAAAGGCGCGGCTTGCCACCGTGGCGGGGGTGGCGAAAAGCGCCACGTTCTTCACCGCCACCTCGCGCGGGGGGGAGTTGTCGCCCCAGTGCCGCTCGGTCAGCGCCTCGATGAGCGGCACGAACACGCCCAGCACGCGCTTGCCCTCGGGCACCCAGCTTTCCTGCATCCGGCGCAGCGCGGCCGCACTTGCGGTATTGCAGGCAAGGATCACCAGATCGCACCCCTCCTCGAACAGCCGCGCCACCGCAGCCGTGGTCAGATCATAGATGTCGTCCGCGTCGCGCACCCCGTAAGGCGCGTGCGCATTGTCACCCAGATAGACAAAGGGCACCTCGGGCAGGCGTTTGTGCACCGCATCCCAGACCGTCAGGCCACCCAGCCCGCTATCGAAAATCCCAACCGCCATGAGGCCACCCGCGAAATCAGTCGAACTCGAACCCGATCTCGGAGGCCGCGACCGGATTTGGCGACAACTCATAGGTCTTTTGCCGCAGGAACGCCATGAGCGATTTGGTATCGCCCGCATAGGGCACCAGTTCGGCGCGCGGGATCGGCGCGCCGATCACCACGCGCACGGGCGTATCCACCCGCTTGCGGAATTCCTTGATCAGAAGCCCCATGCGCAACGTCACATGCAGGTGGCTCGCAAGCTGAAAGAGGCGGCTCGTGTGCCCGTCGAAAAAGACCGGCAGGACCGTGGCATTGGATTTGGCGATCATCCGCGCGGTAAAGCCGCGCCAGCCGGGATCGAGCGGGCGCGAGAAGGGCTTGGCCGCCGTGCTGACCGTGCCGCCGGGAAAGATGCCGATGGCCCCACCTTGGCCCAGATACGACAGCGCCGTCTTGCGCGTCTCGAGGTTGAGCGCCACGGCCTCCTTGGTCTCGTCGAAACTGATCGGCAGGACGACGCGCTCCAGATCGGGGGCGCGGCGGAAGATCTGATGCGCGAGGATGCGGAAATCGCCCCGCGTCCGGCTCAGGATATGGCCCATCATCAGCCCGTCGAGGATCCCGTAGGGATGATTGGCAATCAGCACCAGCGGCCCCTCGCGCGGCACCAGATCAAGGCTCCCACCGATGATATCAAGGCTGAGGCCATAGCGCTCGACGATCACCTCCCAGAAATCGCGGCCCTGCGCCACCTCATGCTCGTAGCCCGCCGCGCGCTTGATCAGGCCGATCCGCCCGGTGAGGTTCTCCATCGTGCGGATCATGGCCCGTCCGCCCTTGGTCTGGGCGGAAAAGGAATAGCTGATGTCGCGGGCGATGTGACGATCCTGGCGCATGGGCCTTCCCTCGGGCTGAGTCGCTGCCCTGTTAAATTTATGCGACACCCATGACCAGATCACATGACAATTTCATGACGGTCATTCTGCCGCACGTGCCATCTCGGGCCCGCCCGCGCGGATCACGGCCAGCAACTCCTCGCGCCGTTTCGCGGCCTTTTGCTCATTGGCCTGTTTCACCGGGCCGAAACCCTTGATCTGCATGGGCAGTTCCGCCAGCGCAATCACCGCGTCGCGGGTGCGCGCATCGAGTTTGGGCAGCACCTCGGCCATGTCGGCCTCGTATTGCTTGATCAATGCGCGCTCCATCCGGCGTTCGGGGTTGCGCGCGAAGGGATCGAGCGGCGTGCCGCGCAAGCCCTTCAGCCGCGACAGAAGGCGGAACATCCGCATCATGCCGGGGCCGTATTCGCGCTTGACGGGGCGGCCATCGGGGCCGGTTTTCGACAGGATCGGCGGGGCGAGGTGGAATTTCATCCTGAAATCGCCGCCGAACTCGGCCCGCGCCTTCGCTTCCGTCTCCAGATGCAGCCGCGCCACCTCGTATTCATCCTTGTAGGCCAAGAGCTTGTGATAGCCCTTGGCAACCGCCTCTTTCACGGCCTCATCCGTCACGCCATCGAGCAGCTTGCGATAGCGCTTGGCCAGCCGCTTGCCCTGATATTTCACAAGGTGATCGGCGCGGTAAGCGATCCGCTCTTCCAGCGTTTTCGGTTTCGCCACCACCGAAGGCGTCACCAGCCGCGCCGCCGCCTGCGGGTCATGCGCCGCCCAACGGCCCACCTCGAAGGCGCGCAGATTGGCCTCCACCGCCGCCCCGTTGAGGCGGATGGCCTCGGTAATCGCCTCAAGGCTCAGCGGCACAAGGCCCCGCTGCCAGGCCGCACCGAACACCATCATGTTGGAATAGATCGAATCTCCCATGGCGACGCGCGCCAGCTCTGATGCGTCGAAAAGCTGAACGTCCTCGCGCAGCCGCGCCTCCAGCGCCAGTGTCAGCCGCTCGGCGGGCAGGCGGAAGTCGGTGTTGCGGGTAAACTCGCCGGTGATGATCTCGTGGCTGTTGACCACGGCCCCGGTGCGCCCCTGCCGCGTGAGGCCCAGCGTCTTTGCGCCCGCGCTCACCACCAGATCGCCGCCGATAAGGGCATCGGCCTCGCCGGTGGCTACGCGGATGGCGCTGATATCGGCGGGGCTGTTGGCGATGCGGCAATGGATATGCACCGCGCCGCCCTTTTGTGCGAGCCCGGCCATTTCCATCATGCCCGCGCCCTTGCCGTCGATCTGCGCCGCCTGCGCAAGGATCGCGCCGATGGTGACAACGCCGGTGCCGCCCACGCCGGTGATCACCACGTTATGCGTGCCACGGATTTCGGGCAGCTTCGGCAGGGGCAGATCCGGCAGCGCCAGATCGGCGCTGGCCTCGCGGCGGATTTGCGCGCCCTCCAGCGTCACGAAAGAGGGGCAGAACCCCTTGAGGCAGGAAAAATCCTTGTTGCAGCTTGACTGATCAATCGCCCGCTTGCGGCCCAGTTCCGTCTCCACCGGCACGATCGAGACGCAATTCGACTGCACCCCGCAATCGCCGCATCCCTCGCAGACATCCGTATTGATGAACACGCGACGATCCGGGTCGGGGAATTTGCCGCGCTTGCGGCGGCGGCGCTTCTCGGCGGCGCAGGTCTGGATATAGAGGATGACACTGACGCCCTTGATCTCGGTGCAGCGGTCCTGCACGCGCGGCAGGTCTGCCCGCTCGGAAAACTCCAACCCGGAGGGGAAGCCGTCGCGCGCCACCTCTTCCTTTTCGTCGTAGACCACAAAAATATGGGCCACCCCCATCGCGCGCAATTCCTGCGCGATGCGCTGCGGGCTGAGGCCGCCCTCATTGGGCTGCCCGCCGGTCATGGCGACGGCATCGTTATAGAGAATCTTGTAGGTGATCGTGGTATTCGCCGCCAAAGCCGCGCGAATGGCGAGGATACCCGAGTGGTTATAGGTCCCGTCGCCGAGGTTCTGGAAAACATGGCCGCGCGTGGAAAACGGCGCCTCGCCGATCCAGTTGGCCCCCTCGCCGCCCATATGGGTGTAGCCGCTGGTGCCGCGATCCATCCAGAGCGCCATGATGTGACAGCCGATCCCCGCATAGGCGCGGCTGCCCTCAGGCAGCTTGGTGGAGGTGTTGTGCGGACAGCCTGAGCAGAAATAGGGCAGACGGCTGGCGATTTCCTCGGCATTGTCGCCCTTCTTCGCCTCGTTGATCTCGGCCATACCGGCCTTGATCCGGTCGGTGCCGCGCCCCTCCTCGATCAGGATCGCGCCCAGCTTTTCCGCGATCCAGACCGGATCGAGCGCATAGCGCGTCGGGAAAAGCTCCTCGCGGTGCATGCCGCCCGCGCCGCCCTTGTACCAGCCATAGACGCGCCGCCCGCGGCGGTCATCGAATATCGCTTCCTTGATCTGCACCTCGATCAGCTTGCGCTTTTCCTCGACCACGACGATCAGCTCCAGCCCCTCGGCCCAGTCGTGAAACCCCTTCATGTCCATCGGGAATGTCTGGCCCACCTTGTAGGTGGTGATCCCCAGCCGCGCGCATTCCGCCTCGTCGATCCCCAGAAGCGACAGCGCATGCACGAGGTCCAGCCAGTTCTTGCCCGCTGCCACGAACCCGATCTTCGCGCCCGCCTTGCCATGCATCCGCCGGTCCATGCCATTGGCATGGGAAAACGCCTCGGCGGCAAAGCGCTTGTGGTCGATCATCCGTGCCTCCTGCGCGATCCAGTGATCGTTCAGACGGATGTTGAGGCCCCCCTCGGGCATGTCGATCTCGGGCAGGACGAACTGCATCCGGTCGGGGCGGCCATCCACGACGCTTGTGACCTCGACCGTGTCCTTCATCGTCTTGAGACCGGCCCAGACGCCTGCGAAGCGCGACAGCGCAAAGCCGTAAAGCCCGAAATCAAGGATTTCCTGCACGCCCGCGGGCGACAGCACCGGCATATAGGCATCGACCAGCGCCCAGTCGGATTGGTGGCACACGGTCGAGCTTTCGCCGGTGTGGTCATCGCCCATGGCCATCAGCACGCCCCCGTAGGGCGAAGTGCCTGCCATGTTGGCATGGCGCATCACATCGCCCGAACGGTCCACCCCCGGCCCCTTGCCATACCAGAGGCCGAAAACGCCGTCATGCGTGCCCTCGCCGCGCAGTTCCGCCTGTTGCGTGCCCCAGAGCGCGGTGGCGGCCAGATCCTCGTTCAGCCCTTCCTGAAACCGGATGTCGGACGCGGTCAGCACCTTTTCCGCGCGCCGCATCTGCAAATCCACCGCCCCCAGAGGCGAGCCGCGATAGCCCGTGACATAGCCTGCGGTGTTCAGCCCCGCCGCCCGATCACGCGCCTTCTGCATCAGCATCAGCCGCACGAGCGCCTGCGTGCCGTTGAGAAGAACCGGCGACTTCTCCAGATCGAACCGGTCGGTGAGCGATACCTTCTGCGTGGTCATGTCGTGCCTCCCTGTTCTGAGACATATGCCCCAGTATAGGGCCATAATAGGTCATAATTTATGACCTACAAAGCGCAAAATCATAAAAAAATCGTGCTCTTGCTATCGCCGATGCGGGATTTCCTGCTATTGCGTCAAGGGCGGCGCAGATTTTCAGGTATTAGCTCATGGACTGGGACAAGCTCAGAATCTTTCACGCAGTGGCCGATGCGGGCAGTCTCACCCATGCGGGCGATGCGCTGCACCTGTCACAATCGGCGGTTTCGCGCCAAATCCGCGCGCTGGAGGACTCGCTCAACACCACGCTGTTTCACCGCCACGCGCGCGGTCTGATTCTCACCGAACAGGGCGAATTGCTGTTTGACGCCACCCGCGCGATGATGAAACGCCTCGACGCCGCCACCGCGCGTATCCGCGACAGCGAGGAAGAGGTGTTCGGCGAGTTGCGCGTGACCACCACCACCGGATTCGGCACGCTGTGGATGGTGCCGCGCCTGCCCAAGCTCTATGCGAAATATCCCGATCTCAAGATCGACCTCATGCTTGAGGAGCGCGTGCTTGACCTGCCCATGCGCGAGGCGGATGTGGCCATCCGCATGAAGGAGCCGTCTCAGGCGGACCTTATCCGCAAGCGGCTGATGAGCGTGCATATGTGCCTCTTTGCCAGCCGGTCCTATGTGGACTCCCATGGCGCGCCCGACACGCCAGAGGCGCTTTCGGCGCATCGGCTGATCTGCCAGAACCCGCGCTCGGCCCAGGTGGGTGCCGGGGCCACGCTTGTTAGCGAGTTGATGACAAACGACATTTCCTCGCTGCTGACCGTCAACAACTATTTCGGCGTGCTTCAGGGGGTGCTCAACGATCTCGGCATCGGCGTGCTGCCCGATTACCTGTCGCACGACTTTCCCCAACTGGTGCGCGTCCTGCCGGATGTCTCCTCGAGCGAGGTGCCGGTCTTTCTCGCCTATCCGGAGGAATTGCGCCAGTCCAAGCGCGTCTCGGTGTTCCGGGATTTCGTGCAGGACGAAATCGTGATCTACCGTCGCACCCTGAAAGTCTGACGCAGCTTTGCGCATCCTGCCCGCCAGGGCGGCACTTCGAAAATAAGCCATGCGCCAAGATCATATCGGCCATGCTGCACCTGCGGCATTATTTTCCTTGATCGGGCGGGATGCCGGTTTTATTTGCAGGTCATGGATTTGATGGCGCTCGCGCGATCACTTTCATACCTCCCTGTTGGACTTCGGCCGAGCTTAGTGCTCGGCCTTTTTTTCGCTGCCGCGATTCCGGGCAGGGCTGCCCTCAATCCCACCACGGCCCGTGATGCCGCCCCGCCTGCCCCAACCGCTCGAACCCGTGATGTCCGAACCGGTCGCGCTGCGCCTGGATGAGCGCGGCCGTGCCATGCCCGCGCCGCATCGTGTCATACCAGGCCAATGCCCCCGAGAGCGCGGGCACCGCGTGGCCAGCATGGACCGCTTCGGCCACCACCTGCCGCAGCGCGGGCAACCGCAAGGTCAGGTCGCGGGCGATGCCGGGCACAAGGATCAATTCGCCGCGCGGCGCGCCCGCGCCAAAGGCATCGGCGATGGTGTCGAGCATGTCGGCACGGATGATGCAGCCCGCCCGCCAGATCCGCGCGATCTGTGCCGGATCGAGCGCCCAGCCATAGTCATTGGACGCCGCCGCCATGACGCGGAACCCCTGCGCGTAGGCCAGCATCCTGGCCGCGAGAAACGCCTCGGCCAGAACCTCGGGGCTGGCGATGATCGCCCCGACCGCGCCGCCCAGCACCGTCTCGGCTTGCTGCCGCGTCTCCTTTTCCGAGGACCAGCCGCGCGCCCCCACGGCGGCCTCGATCACGCTGGCCGACTGGCCCAGCCGCAGCGCCTCGATCACCGTCCAGCGCCCGGTGCCCTTCTGCCCGGCGGCGTCCTTGATGACATCCACCACCGGGTGCCCGGTCTCGGGGTCGCGCGCGGCCAGCACCTCGGCGGTGATCCCGACAAGGTAGGATCGCAGCGGCCCCGCGTTCCAGTCTGCGAAAATCGCCGCGATATCTGGCGGCGAGAGCGCGGCACCGTTGCGCAGAAGGCCGTAAATCTCGGCGATGATCTGCATGTCGGCATATTCGATGCCATTATGCACCGTCTTGACGAAATGCCCCGCCCCGTCGGGGCCAAGATGCGCGACGCAAGGCACGCCCTCGTGCCGCGCAGCGATGGCGGTCAGGATCGGTTCGAGCGCGGCCCACGCCCCGGCGCTGCCGCCCATCATCATCGAGGGGCCGTGCCGCGCGCCCGCCTCGCCGCCCGAGACGCCGAGACCGACAAAATGCAGACCGGTCGCCGACAGCGCCCCGGCGCGGCGGCGGGTGTCGTGGAAATCGGCATTGCCCCCGTCGATCACGATATCGCCGGGCTCCAGAAGCGGCGTGATCTGCGCCAGCATCGCATCCACCGGCGCACCCGAGGGGATCATCAGGAGGATGACACGGGGCACCCCCAGCGCCGCGACAAACTCCGCCAGCCGTTCGCGGGGGTGTAATCGCGCCGCCAGATCGCCCGCCTCCTCGATGAAGGGTGAAATCCACTCCACCTCGCGGTTGGTGACGGCTACATCAAAGCCGTGCTCTGCCAGGTTCAACGCCAGCGCGCTGCCCATGGTGCCCAGCCCGTAGATCCCAATCTGTGCCATGCGCCCCCCTGCTACCGCTAACACCGCC
The DNA here is from genome assembly GCF_040547525.1 of Roseovarius sp. MBR-6. Taxonomy (NCBI): domain Bacteria; kingdom Pseudomonadati; phylum Pseudomonadota; class Alphaproteobacteria; order Rhodobacterales; family Roseobacteraceae; genus Roseovarius; species Roseovarius sp. MBR-6. The sequence continues at coordinate 236,106 of NZ_JBEPPW010000001.1, forward strand.
GGATCAGGCTACGCCCGTGCGCGGCGCGAATGCAAGCGCCGACGGGACCCTCGGGTCAGGCCCGAGGGTGACGGAGGTAACCGACGACGTCATCCTCCGGCTTGACCGGAGGATCTCCCGTCACGACGGCCGCCGCCTCAGACCCCCAGACACCAGCGCATCACGGCCTTTTGCGCGTGCAGGCGGTTTTCGGCCTCATCGAAAATGACCGATTGCGGGCCGTCCATCACCTCCGATGTCACCTCCTCGCCGCGATGCGCGGGCAGGCAGTGCATGAAGAGCGCATCGGGCTTGGCCGCCGCCATCAGACGCGGATCCACCTGATAGGGCCGCAGCATGTTGTGGCGGCGCTCCTTGGTGGACTGGCTGTCATGCATCGACACCCAGGTGTCGGTGACGATCAGATCGGCCCCCTCGACGGCCTTCAGCGGGTCGCGCTCGATGATGATGCTGCGACCGGCCTTGCGCGCGAGGCCGATGAACTCGGCTTCGGGGTCGAGCTGCACCGGGCCGGTGAAGGTCAGATCGAAGCCGAATTGCGCCGCGGCATGCAGAAGCGAGGCGCAGACATTGTTGCCGTCGCCCGACCACACCACCTTGCGCCCTGCGATGGGGCCGCGATGTTCCTCGTAGGTCATCACATCGGCCATGATCTGGCAGGGATGGGTGCGATCGGTCAGACCGTTGATCACCGGCACGTCCGAATGCTCGGCCATTTCCAGCAACACGGATTCGTCGAAGGTGCGGATCATGATCAGATCGACATAGCGCGACAGCACCCGGGCGGTATCGGCGATGGTCTCGCCATGGCCCAACTGCATGTCGGTGCCCGACAGCACCATGGTCTGGCCGCCCATCTGCCGCACGCCCACGTCGAAGGAAACGCGCGTGCGCGTCGAGGGCTTCTCGAAGATGAGCGCCACCATGTGACCGCCAAGCGGCTGCTCGTCATCGGGCGCGCCGCGCGGGCGGCCGTGGCGCGCGTCCTTCATGGTGCGGGCGCTGTCGATGATGCCGCGCAGGTCATCGGCGGGGGTTGTATGGATATCGAGGAAATGGGTCATGATGCGGTTCGCTTGTGTCTTGGGGCGCATGGGGGGGCCAGCCCCCGCACCCCCGGGATATTTGAGGCCAGAAGAAACTCAGGCCGTTTGCAATGCAGTGGCGGCGGCATCGAGGCGGGTGAGCGCCTCGGAAATCTCCGCATCCGTGATGTTGAGCGGCGGCAAGAGGCGCAGCACGTTGTCGGCGGCAGGGACCGTGGCGAGCAGCGCGTCATAGCCGGCCTGCACCACGTCCGAATTGGGCACACGGCACTTGAGGCCGAGCATGAGGCCCATGCCGCGCACCTCCTCGAAGACCGAAGGGTGCGCCGCCACCAGCCCTTCGAGGCGCTGACGCAGAAGGGCCGCCTTGCGGTTCACCTCGGCCAGAAATTCCGGCTCGGCGATATGCGCCATCACCGCGCAGCCCACGGCGCAAGCCAGCGGGTTGCCGCCATAGGTGGAGCCATGCGTGCCCGCGCCCATGGCCGCTGCTGCCCGCTCGGTGGCGAGCACCGCGCCCAGGGGAAAACCGCCGCCGATACCCTTGGCGACCATCATGATATCGGGGGTGATCCCCGCCCATTCATGGGCGAAGAGCCGCCCCGTGCGCCCCATCCCGCATTGCACCTCGTCGAGGATCAAGAGCAGGCCCTTCTCGTCGCAGAGCGCGCGCAGCCCCTTGAGGCACTGGTCGGGCAACGGACGGATACCGCCCTCGCCCTGCACCGGCTCGATCAGGATGGCACCTACGGTTTCGTCTATCGCGGCGTGGAGAGCGTCGTGATCGCCCCAGGGCAGGTGTTTGAAGCCGGGCAAGAGAGGGCCGAAACCCTTGGTCATCTTCTCCGATCCGGCCGCCGCGATGGCCGCCGAAGAGCGGCCGTGAAAGGCGCCCTCGAAGGTCAGGATCGTGGTGCGCTCGGGCTGGCCCGCGTCATGGAAATGCTTGCGCGCCATCTTGATGGCCAACTCACAAGCCTCGGTGCCGGAATTGGTGAAAAAGACCGTATCGGCGAATGTCGCCTCGACCAGCCGGTCGGCAAGGTCCTGCTGCGCCGGGATGTGATAGAGGTTCGAGGTGTGCCAGAGCTTGCCCGCCTGCGCGGTCAGCGCCGCCACCAGATCGGGATGCGCATGGCCGAGCGCATTGACCGCGATCCCCGCGCCCAGATCGAGAAAGCGTCGTCCGTCCGCCTCGATAAGCCAGACCCCCTCGCCCTTGACGAAGGAGAGCGGCGCGCGGTTATAGGTGGGCAGGATCGACGGGATCATGGCAAGGTCCTTTGAGGAACATAAGGCCCCTTGAGTGCCGCATGGGCGGGGGCAAGTCAACGTTTCGGGGAGTTGGCGCAAGCGCGCCGGGGATCACAGCAAAGACGGAACGTCAGGCGCGGATGCGTCGGCGTCGGGTCCCGGCATATGCGAAGGTCGTGATCATGGCGTCGGCTTTAGCCGGTTTCCTGCCCCTGGGGAAGCGGAATCTCGCGGCTGCGCACCGTGCCAAGTCGTGGATGCAGCCGCCCGGCCAGATGCGCGCAGGCCAGAAGTCCCGCCCCCGCCACCGCGAACACCCCCGAGAGCGGGGCGGCGAGCAGCACGATCCAGGCCACCCCCGGCGTCACGATCCCCGAGACATCGCGGAAACTGGCATAGATCGCCGACATCTCGGTGCGCTCCGAGGGCTTGACCGCCAAGAGAAACGGCAGCCCCGCCGAGATGTCGAGCAGCACCAGAAAGACCGAGGCGAGCGCCAGCGCCGCCACTGCGGCCACCGTCCCCGATGGCCAGGTGCCCATCAGGGCCGCGACGAGAAAGAGCGCGCCCGCCACGCTGAAGCCGGTGCGCACCGCCTGCCGGATCGAGCGGCGCTGCATCCAGGCCAGCATCAGCGGCGTGGCAAACAGCATCCCGTTCGAGGCCGACAGCAACATCCCGCCAAGGGATTCGCCCAAGCCCCGCTCCAGCGCGAAAATCGGCAGGTAGACCACATAGACCCACCAGCCGCAGGAGCGCACCACCGCGAATATCCAGCCCGCCACAAGGCGCGGCTGCGCGGCGAAGCGCGGCAGCCAGGCCAGCGGATTGGGGGCAGGCCCCCGCGCACGGGTGATGAGCCGCCCGTTGCCCATCCGCTGCCAGAGGAACACGCCCAGCATGGTGAGCGCGGCCAGCGCCGCGATGGCAAAGGGCAAGGGCCGCCAGACATCGAGCAGCACGACGCCCAGCCACGGCCCCACCGTCCAGCCGAAGGCACCGAAGAACATGCGCGAGGTCTCGCACCGGCCCAGATCGGACTTGGCGATATGATCGAGCACATAGGCGTTGAAACACACAAAGATCGTCACCGTCGCCGCCGTCACCAGCGCCAGCGCCGCGACCATCGCCACCGGACCGCCAAGCGCGCCAAGCCCCGCGCCGGCGGCGAACATCACGCAGCCACCCGCATAGACCCGGCGGCGCGGCACGAAGCGCGTGACATAGGGCACCATCAGCCCGGTGCCAAGCGACAGCAGCCCGACGAGGAAATAGATCTCCGACACCCGCGTCGCGGCCCCGAGCGCGCGATAGATCTCGAGCGGCATGACCGAGATGAGAATGCCGCGCGCCATCGCCTCGAACCCCGCCAGAAAGCCGAAACCGCGCACCGAAGGGGTGGGCGGATGGCGCAGCCAGTCTGGGACGGAACGCGGTTGCATGGGCTCTCCTCTGCCCCCGGCTTGGCACGGGCCGCGCGCGCGGGCTTGGCAGGGCGCGACGCGATGTCGTTTTCGGGGCACGGCGCACGAAATCTTGTCGCATGGCGAGCACGTTTCCCGCTTGCGGGGGCGGCGGCGCTGACGCATGGATCGGCCATGTTCACGCCGCGCGCCCCCAATCCCGGCCTCGCCGCCCTGCTCACGCTTCTGGCCGCCGCGCTGCTGGCGGGCACGACGCTGCTGGCCAAGGCGCTCGGGACCGGCGCGCTTGGCCCCGCGCTCAGCCCGTTCCAGATCAGCCACGGACGTTTTCTCTTTGCCTTTCTCGCCATCGCTACCATGACGGCGGTGATCCGGCCCCGCCTCACGCAGCCGGACCTCGCCACCCATGCCAAGCGCTCGGCCCTTGGCTGGGGCGGGGTCACGCTGATGTTTGCGGCCGCCGCCTTCATTCCGCTGTCGGACGCCACCGCGATCAGCTTTCTCAACCCGGTTTTCGGCATGATGCTGGCCATCCCGCTTCTGGGCGAGAAGGTCGGGCCGGTGCGGTGGGGCGCGGCGGCGACCGCACTTGTCGGCGCGGCAATCCTGATGCGCCCCGGTTCGGGCGTCATCGAGACCGGCGCATTACTGGCGCTTGGCGCGGCGGTCTGTCTGGGGGGCGAGCTTATCTTCATCAAGCGGCTCGCGGGGCGCGAGGGGCCGTGGCAGATCCTGCTGGTCAACAACGCGATCGGCCTTGTCCTCGCCACGCTCGCCGTGATCTGGGTCTGGGCCGCACCCACGCCCGCGCAATGGGCGGCGCTGGTGGCACTCGGGCTGCTGATGGCGCTGGCGCAGACCGCCTTTGTCAATGCCATGGCGCGGGGCGATGCGAGCTTTGTCGCACCGTTCTTCTATACCGCGCTGATCTTTGCGGCGCTTTATGACGGGATCTTTTTCGGGGTCTGGCCCGATGCGGTCTCGATCCTCGGCGCCGCGGTCATCCTCACCGGGGCGGGCGTGCTTTTGTGGCGTGAGGGGCGGCGACGGGTGCCCGCGCCCCGAGGCCCTGCATGACTGCACACCCGGCTTCTCGCCTGCGCACGGCGCTCACGTTCTGGTGAACGCGGCGGCGGTTACATTCCACCTCGAAGCGCAATAACTAACATGGCAACGCAACCAAAGGAGGCGCTGATGACTGCCGAATACAAGACCGATCTGCCGCAAGTGAGCGACGACGCCGCCACGGGCAAGGCCAAGGACCTGCTTGACGGCGCGCGCGCCAAGCTGGGCTTCGTGCCCAACATGTATCGCGGCATGGCCAACAATCCGGGCCTGCTGAGCACCTATCTGCACGGCTATGCCCATTTCCGCGAGCAGGCCAATTTCACCCCGCCGGAACAGGAGGTCGTATTCCTGACCATTTCCGAGGGCAATGGCTGTGACTATTGCACCGCGGCGCATTCGATGCTGGCCATCCATGTCTCGAAACTCTCGGAGGCGCATACGCAGGCTCTGCGCGATGGCAAGCCGCTCAGTGACGCGAAACTCGAGGCGCTGCGCAAATTCACCCACCACATGTGGGAGACGCGCGGCCTGCCAACCAAGGCCGAGGCCGAGGCGTTCAAGGCCGCAGGCTACAGCGACATGCACATCCTCGAGATCATTCTCGCGCTGGCGGTCAAGACCATCTCGAACTATGCCAACCACGTCAACCACACCGAGCTTGACGCCAAATTCGCGCCCTTCGCGGTTGGCAAATCGGTCGAACCGGCCTGAGAGGCCTAACCTTTGCGCCCCTGCCCTGCGGGGGCGCAGAACATCTCGTAGAGCACTTCGAGAAGCCGGAGCGCGCGCGGATCGGCAAGGCTGTAATACACGGTCTTTCCGTCGCGCCGCGTCCGCACAAGCCCCTCATGGCGCAGCCGCGCCAGTTGCTGTGACACCGCAGCCTGACGCGCGCCGAGCAACTCTTCAAGCTCACCCACGGACCGCTCGCCCGGCACCAGATGGCACAGCATCATCAGCCGCCCCTCATGCGAAAGAGCGCGCAGGAAATCCGCGGCTTTTTCCGCGCTGTCCTGCATCTGGGCCATGTCGGTCTCGGTGATATCGGGCAAGGTCATCGTCCAGCCATCCTTTTGCGCCGATTTTAAGGCTTTCGGGCCCGCGCGGCAATCGCCAAAGCCGCGATTGTCTCACACGAATCGCGCGCGCGGCCCTTGCAGGGGGTGGGGCGCGCCACTAAGACTCCTTTAGCAACCAGCCGGTATCATCGGCGTATTTTGACGGCTCGCGCCTCTCGGGGTCCGGGCGAACCAGCAGGCGGGACAGGATGAAAGACCCTTTCGAGACATATATGAACACCCTCGTGCCGATGGTCGTGGAGCAGACCAGCCGGGGCGAGCGCGCGTATGACATCTTCTCGCGCCTGCTCAAGGAACGGATCATCTTCCTGAGCGGGCCCGTGCATGACGGCATGTCGAGCCTCATTGTCGCGCAATTGCTGCATCTTGAGGCGGAAAACCCGTCCAAGGAAATCAGCATGTATATCAACAGCCCCGGCGGCGTTGTGACGAGCGGCCTGTCGATCTACGACACCATGCAATACATCAAGCCCAAGGTCTCGACCCTCGTGGTCGGTCAGGCGGCAAGCATGGGTTCTCTGCTGCTCACCGCCGGCGAGCCGGGGATGCGGTTTTCGCTGCCCAACAGCCGGATCATGGTGCACCAGCCCTCGGGCGGCTATCAGGGGCAAGCCACCGATATCATGATCCACGCCCGCGAGACGCAAAAGCTCAAGGACCGCTTGAACGAAATCTACGTGCGCCACACCGGACAGAAGATCGAGGCGGTCGAGGCCGCGCTCGAGCGGGACAACTTCATGTCGCCCGAAGAGGCCAAGGACTGGGGCCTGATCGACGAAATCGTGGCCAACCGCGCGAAACCCGATGAGGCCGACGATAAATGATCGGTGATCGCCCGTGCGCGGGCGATCGTGAAATTCGCATTGTGGTGCTTTTCGCCCTGACTTAAGCTTGGCGGGAAGCACCAGACAAGACGACCGACGCCGCGCGGGCAGCGGCGCTGAAAGGAAAGCCATGGCGAACAATTCCGGCGACAGCAAGAACACGCTCTATTGCAGCTTCTGCGGCAAGAGCCAGCACGAGGTGCGCAAGCTGATCGCGGGGCCGACCGTGTTCATCTGCGATGAATGTGTCGAGCTGTGCATGGACATCATCCGCGAGGAAACCAAGAGCGCCGGGCTCAAGTCCACCGACGGCGTGCCTGCGCCGCATGACATCTGCAAGGTGCTCGACGATTACGTGATCGGTCAGGCGCGCGCCAAGCGCGTTCTGTCGGTCGCGGTGCACAACCACTACAAGCGCCTCAACCAGTCGGGCAAGAACGATATCGAGCTGTCGAAATCCAACATCCTGCTGATCGGCCCGACCGGCTGCGGCAAGACGCTTCTGGCGCAGACGCTGGCCCGCATCCTCGATGTGCCCTTCACCATGGCCGATGCCACCACCCTGACCGAGGCGGGCTATGTGGGCGAGGATGTGGAAAACATCATCCTCAAGCTCTTGCAGTCCTCCGAATACAATGTCGAGCGCGCGCAGCGCGGCATTGTCTATATCGACGAGGTGGACAAGATCACGCGCAAATCGGAAAACCCCTCGATCACCCGCGACGTGTCCGGCGAGGGCGTGCAGCAGGCACTTCTGAAGCTGATGGAGGGCACCGTGGCCAGCGTGCCGCCGCAGGGCGGGCGCAAGCATCCGCAGCAGGAATTCCTGCAAGTGGACACGACCAACATCCTCTTCATCTGCGGCGGGGCCTTTGCCGGGCTTGACCGCATCATCGCGCAGCGCGGCAAGGGCAGCGCCATGGGCTTCGGCGCCGAGGTCAAGGACCCCGACGCACGCAACGTGGGCGAACTCTTCAAGGAACTGGAGCCGGAGGACCTGCTCAAGTTCGGCCTGATCCCGGAATTCGTCGGCCGTCTGCCGGTTCTGGCCACGCTCGAGGATCTCGACGAGGACGCGCTTGTCATCATCCTGACCGAGCCGAAGAACGCGCTGGTGAAACAGTATCAGCGCCTCTTCGAGATGGAGGGCGCGCGGCTCACCTTTACCGATGACGCCCTCAAGGCCATCGCCAAGCGCGCCATCGCCCGCAAGACCGGCGCGCGGGGCCTGCGCTCGATCCTCGAGGATATCCTGCTCGACACCATGTTCGACCTGCCCAGCCTCACGAATGTCGAAGAGGTGGTGGTCAACGAAGAGGCCGTGGCCGTGGCCGCCGCCCCTCTGATCATATACGCCGAGAAACGCGGCAAGAAGGAAGGCAAGAGCGCGGGCTGACCCCCGCCAACCGGACCGGCCAAGGCGGGGCACAGGCCCCGCCTTTTTACGTGGAGCAGGATATGAAGCGGATCTTTTCAGGCAGCCCTTTCGAGGAAAAGGTGGGCTATGCCCGCGCCGTGGTGGCGGGTGGGTTCGTCCATGTGGCGGGCACCGTCGGCGCGGGCGACACCGTGACCGAACAGTGCCGCGCGGCGCTCGCCACCATCGAGACTGCGCTGGCCAAGGCGGGGGCCGGGTTTGCCGATGCGGTGCGCGTGACCTATTACCTGCCCGACGCGGCCGAGTTCGAGGCGTGCTGGCCTATCCTGCGCGAGACCTTCGGTGCCAATCCGCCCGCCGCGACCATGGTGGAATGCAATCTCATCGACCCGAAATACCGCATCGAGATCGAACTGACCGCGCTGGCCCCAACCCCGGACCGCGCCTGACCCCGCGACGGCGCTGCGTCTGGACCTTGCGGCGCGGTTCGGCCTATAAGAGCGGGACACGAGACAGGAGTCGTCCATGGGCATTCTCAACACCTTGCTGCGCGCCGTCACCTGGTGGAACGGGCAGACGCTCAACACCCAGTTACATACCTGGCGCAAGGGCGTGCGCGTCGGCGAGGATGACCAGGGCAACATCTTTTACCAGAGCCGTGACGCCAAGCGCCGCTGGGTGATCTTCAACGGCGAGGCCGAGGCAAGCCGCGTCAGCCCCGATTGGCATGGCTGGCTGCATCACACCTTTGCCGAGGCACCGACCGAGCGCCCCCTGCCCCGCAAATCCTGGGAAAAGCCGCATCAGGAGAACCTGACCGGCACACCGCTCGCCTATGCGCCCGCAGGCTCGATCCGCCGCACCGCCCCGGTGGAGCGGCGCGATTACGAGGCATGGCAACCGGAATAAGGGGCGCAACATGTCCGAGAACAAATCCGAGGTTCTGGTGGGCGGGGTCGTTCTTGCCGTGGCACTGGGGTTCCTGGTCTATGCCGGCAAGACCACCGGCATGACCGGGGGGGGTAGTGAATACACGCTCACCGCCTCTTTCCGCAGCGCGGACGGTGTGAACGTCGGCACTGATGTGCGCCTTGCCGGTGTCAAGGTGGGCCGCGTCTCCGATATACGGCTCGATCCGGAAACCTATCGCGCCAACGCGGTCTTTACCGTGCGCGAGGGCATCAACGTGCCCGATGACAGCGCCGTGGCCATCTCCTCCGAGGGGCTGCTGGGCGGCAACTATGTCGAGATTCTGCCCGGCGGATCGCCCTTCCATTTCGAGGCGGGCGACGAGATCGAATTCACCCAAGGCTCGGTCAGCCTCGTGTCCCTCCTGATGAAATTCGTCTCGGGGGGCGAGCAGGCGCCTGCGGGTCAATGAGGCGCACGTTCGCGGCGCTCTGCGCTCTGGCTCTGGCTGGGCCCGCTTGGGCACAGGAGCCTGCCACCCCCGGCACGGGCGCTGTGCTGCGCGCGCTCGACAAGATCACCACCGAAGTGCGCGATCTGGAACTGGCCAACGGGGGCACGGCGGAATTCGGCTCTCTGACCGTGGAACTCGGCGAATGCCGCTACCCCGTCGAAAACCCCGCCAGCGACGCCTATGCCTTTCTCAACATCCGCACGACACAAGGCGGGCAGGTGCTCTTCTCAGGCTGGATGCTGGCCTCCTCGCCCGCGCTCAACGCGCTGGAGCATCCGCGCTACGATGTCTGGGTGTTGCGCTGCACCACCTGAACCGGATCGCCTTCCAGCGGCACGGCGTGGATATCCGCCGCGCCTGACAGCGCCTCGGCGAGACGCGCGTGATAGGCGGCGCGGCTGATCTCGATAGCGCCGAGACTGGCCAGATGGTCGGTCAGGAACTGCGTGTCAAACAGGGTAAAACCGCAGCGCCGCAGATGGTCTACCAGATATGCCAGCGCCAGCTTGGACGCATCAGTGCGCCGCGAGAACATGCTTTCGCCGAAAAACGCCCGTCCCAGCGTCACGCCATAGACCCCGCCCGCAAGCGCGCCGCCCTCCCACACCTCCAGCGAATGCGCATCCCCCCGCGCGTGCAAGACCAGATAGGCCGCGCGGATCGGCGCACTGATCCAGGTATCCGCGCGCTCGGCGCAGGCGTCGAGCACGCCGGCGAAATCGCCGTCAAGCGTCACCCGGTAGCCCCCCCGCCGCATCCGCCGGGACAGCGAGCGAGAGATGTGGAACCCGTCCAAGGGCAGCACCCCGCGCCGTTTCGGATCGACCCAGAACACCTCCGGGTCGTCGCGGTGCTCGGCCATCGGGAACACCCCCGCCGCATAGGCACGCAACAGCATGTCCGGGGGCAGAAACGCGGGCATCACGCCCGCAGATTGGTTTCCAGCCAGCGTTCGAGCCAGTGGATATTGTAGGTCCCGCGCTGGATGTCCTCTTCCTGCAAGAGCGCGTGAAAGAGCGGCACGGTGGTGTCCACGCCATCGACGATCAACTCGCCAAGCGCGCGCGCAAGCCGGTTGAGCGCGGCGGGCCGGTCAACCCCGTGGACGATCAGCTTGGCAATCAGGCTGTCGTAATAAGGCGGGATTTTATAGCCGTCATAAAGCGCGCTATCCATCCGAACGCCCAGACCGCCCGGCGCGTGAAACTGCGTGATCCGGCCGGGACGCGGCGCGAAATCGGGCAGTTTCTCGGCATTGATCCGCACCTCGATGGCATGGCCATTGATGCGCAGATCCTCCTGCGTGAAGGACATCGGCAGCCCCTCGGCCACGCGGATCTGTTCCTGCACCAGATCGACACCAAAAATCGCCTCGGTGACGGGGTGTTCCACCTGAAGGCGCGTGTTCATCTCGATGAAGAAGAACTCGCCCTGCTCATAGAGAAACTCGATCGTGCCCGCGCCGCGATAGCTGATATTGGCGCAGGCGTCGGCGCAGATCTTGCCGATGCGCGCGCGCTCTTCCTCGGTGATGCAGGGGCCGGGTGCCTCTTCCAGAACCTTCTGGTGGCGGCGCTGAAGCGAGCAGTCCCGCTCGCCCAGATGGACCGCACGACCCTTGCCATCGCCGAACACCTGCACCTCGATATGCCGCGGCGTGGTCAGGTATTTCTCGATATAGACCTCGTCATTGCCGAACGCCGCCTTGGCCTCGGACCGCGCGGTGAGAAAGGCGCGTTCCAGCTCGTCGGCGCTCTGCGCCACCTTCATGCCGCGCCCGCCGCCGCCCGCCGTCGCCTTGACGATCACCGGAAAGCCGATCTCGGCACAGAGCGCCTTGGCGGCGGCCACATCGGCGATGCCGCCCTCGGAGCCGGGCACACAAGGCACGCCAAGCGCCTTCATCGTGTCCTTGGCAGTGATCTTGTCGCCCATGATGCGGATATGCTCCGCCGAGGGGCCGATGAAGGTCAGCCCGTGATCCTCGACGATCTGCACGAAATTGGCGTTTTCCGACAGGAAGCCATAGCCGGGATGGATCGCCTGCGCGCCCGTCACCTCGCAGGCGGCGATGATCGAGGGGATGGAAAGATAGCTCTCGGACGAGGGCGGCGGGCCGATGCAGACCGATTCGTCGGCCATGCGCACATGCATCGCATCGGCATCCGCCGTGGAATGGACGGCGACCGAGGCAATCCCCATCTCGCGCGCGGCACGGATCACCCGGAGCGCGATCTCGCCGCGGTTGGCCACAAGGATCTTGTCGAACATTTGCGCCTCACTCGATGATCATCAGGGGCGCGCCATATTCCACCGCCGCGCCATCCTCGATCAGGATGCGCTTGACGGTGCCCGCGCGCGGGGCGGGGATGTGGTTCATGGTCTTCATCGCCTCGATGATCAGAAGGGTGTCACCCTCCGCCACCTGCGCACCCACGCTGACAAAGGCGGGCGCGCCCGGCTCTGCCTGCATGTAGACGGTGCCCACCATGGGCGAGGTGACAGCACCGGGATGGCTTGCCGGGTCCTCGGCAGGCGCGGCAGCGGCGGAAGGGGCGGCAGCGGCAGCGGCAGCGGGGGCGGCATGGGCCACGGGGGCCGGGGCGGCGGCATAGGTCACGGCCTCGCCCTTGCGGCTCACCCGGACGTGAAGCGTGTCATCCTCGCCATATTCGCGCTTGACCGACAGCTCGGTCAGGTCATTCTCGTTGAGAAGTTCCGCGAGGGCCTTGATAAAGGCCACGTCCGATTCATGCGATTTGTTCGACATTTGCGTCCTCGGTAAGTGCGTAGCAGGCATGACGTGCCCGCATGGCGTGAGTTTGGCCGCTTATAGGCCATGCGGGGGGCTGAGAAAAGCGGCCAATTGCCGTGGCGGCAGGTGCGTCAAAGCGGCATCCCCGACAGCTTGGCCACCAGTTCGGCCAGATTGCGGGCGTGGAATTTCTCCAGCAGGCGCGCGCGATAGACCTCCACCGTGCGATAGCTCAGCCCCAGTTCCAGCCCGATTTCCTTGGATGTCTGGCCCCGGCAGGTCAGGATCGCCACTTCACGTTCGCGTTGCGTGAGCCGCACAAGGGGCCGCTCCTCCGACAGATCGGCAAAAGACCAGACCCCGCGCTGAAACGGGGCCGATGGCGTGAGCGACGCGCCGCGCACGCGGCACCAGAAGAGATCGCCACTCGCCCGCCGCATCACACGCTCATCGCCATAGCGTCCGGTGCGGCGCATGACCGCCAGCGCATCGGCCCCGATGCGCCGGTAATCCTCGATCGACGGGTAGAACCGTGCGAGCGGCACGTCGCCATAATCCCCGGGCGCACCGCCGAAGGTCGCGGCGAATTGCCGGTTGCAGGCGCGGATGATGCGATGTTCGAGCACGGCAAGACCGATGGGCGCGTGTTCGAAGGCGAGGGTTCCGATCTCCATGGCCTCCGTTATGCCGCGCGCGCCGCGCCGCTCCAAGCGATTTGCGTAGTCCTACGGAATTGCGCCGCCGCGCAGAGGGTGGTTTGTTGCCCCGGACAAGGGAAGGATGGCCCCATGAATATCGGTCTCTGGCTTGAGCGGGCGGCGCGTGGCGCGCCCCGACACCCTGCGCTCTTTCTCGGGCGCAAGCAGGTGGCCGATTATGCGGGCTTTGATGCCCGCGCGCGCGGCGTCGCGGGCCGGCTCATGGCGCAGGGGGTCACGTCGGGCGACCGGGTCGCGCTTTTCATGGGCAACGCGCCGGACTACCTGAACGCGCTTTACGGCATCTGGTATGCGGGCGCGGTCGCGGTGCCGATCAATGCCAAGCTGCACGGGGCCGAGGCGGCCTGGATCATTGCCGATGCGGGCGCGTGCATGGTGCTGGCAGACGCGCCGCGCCGCGCCGCGCTTGAGGCCGAAGGCGTGGCCGCGCAGCCCGTCACCGAGGGCGCGCCGCTGGCCCATGTGGCCCCGCGCGCGCCGCAGGATCTGGCCTGGCTCTTCTACACCTCGGGCACCACCGGGCGGCCCAAGGGGGTGATGATCACCCACCGGATGCTGGCGGCGATGTCGCTTGCCTATCTGGCCGATGTGGACGCGGTCTCGGGCGACGATGCCACGCTCTATGCCGCGCCGATGAGCCATGGCGCGGGGCTTTACGCGCTGGTCCATGTGCTGCGCGGCGCGCGCCATGTCTGCCCCGCATCGGGCGGCTTCTACGAGGGCGAGATCCTCGATCTCGCGCGCCATCATGGCCGGTTGCACATGTTCGCCGCCCCCACCATGGTCCGCCGCCTGACCGCCCATGCCAGGGCGACGGGCGCGCGCGGCGAGGGGCTGCGCCGCATCGTCTATGGCGGCGGGCCGATGTATGAGGCCGACATCCTCGACGCGGTGGACTGGTTCGGCCCGGTCTTTCTCCAGATCTACGGTCAGGGCGAAGCGCCCATGGCGATCACGGCACTTTCCCGCGCCGAGGTGGCGGACCGCGCCCATCCCGACTGGCGCGCGCGGCTCGGCTCGGTCGGGCGCGCGCAATCGGTGGTGGAGGTGCGCATCGCCGACGAGAGCGGGCAGGACGTGCCCGAGGGCGCTGTGGGCGAAATCCTCGTGCGCGGCGATCTGGTGATGCCCGGCTACTGGCAGAACCCGGAGGCCAGCGCGCAGGCGCTGCGGGGCGGCTGGCTCCGGACCGGCGATCTGGGGCGGATGGACGGCGCGGGCTACCTGACGCTCTGCGACCGGTCCAAGGACATGATCATCTCGGGCGGCAGCAACATCTATCCCCGCGAGGTGGAGGAGGTGCTGCTCATCCACCCCGACGTGACGGAGGCCGCCGTCGTGGGCGCGCCCGATCCCGACTGGGGCGAGGTGGTGGTGGCCTTCATCGTGGGCGATGTCAGCGCCGAGGCGCTCGACACCCATTGCCGCGCGCATATCGCCCGGTTCAAGGCCCCCAAACGCTATGTCGCGGTCGAGAGCCTGCCCAAGAACAATTACGGCAAGGTTCTGAAAACCGCGCTGCGCGCGCGCCTGCAGGAGGTTCAGGACGCGCCGACAAGCGAATAGATCAGGTAAAGCAACGCCCCGAACACCATCAGGTTGAGAACGATACCGCCCAGAAAACGCAAAAGCGCTGTCTTGCGCGCCTCTCCCGGATCGAGCCGCCCGAGATGGCCGTGCAGATCGCCAAAGGCCGCGTTCACCGCGCGATGATCGACCAGCCGTGCCAGACGGGGATGACCCATCCAGTCCTGCGCGCCGAGAATCACCGCCGCCGCACGCCGCTGGCGTTTTGGCAGACGACGCCCCGCGCGCCGGATCTGGCGGTCCAGATCCGCCCCTTTCACGCGCAGCTTGTTGCCAAGCGCCACGCGCAACGCCTCGACTTTTCTATGAAATTCCGCTGTATCAATCACTTGCACACCTCTTTTGAGACAGTTTACTACGCCCGTCCGCTCTGGCCAAGACCGGCCTGTGGCGCTAAGGATATTCCATGTTGACCCATATCGACCATGGCAAGCCGACCGATCGCCCCGGACTGCTGATCGCACACGGGCTCTACGGCTCTGCCCGCAACTGGGGCGTGATCGCCAAGCGCCTGTCGGATACCCGCCGCGTGCTTGCCGTGGACATGCGCAATCACGGTGCAAGCCCCTGGTTCGACACACATTCCTATGAGGACATGGCCGCCGATCTGGCCGAGGTGATCGCGGCCGAAGGTGGCACATGGGATGTGATGGGGCATTCCATGGGCGGCAAGGCGGCGATGGTGCTGGCACTGACGCACCCCGAGCTTGTGAACCGTCTGATCGTGGCGGATATCGCCCCCGTCGCCTATTCTCACAGCCAGCTTGCCTATGTCGAGGCGATGAAATCGGTCGATCTCTCTGTGATCGAACGGCGCTCTGACGCGGGCGCGCAACTTCTGCAACGGATCGACAATCCCGACCTCGTGCCGTTTTTCCTTCAGGCGCTCGACGTCAAGGAAAAGCGTTGGCTGCTCAATCTCGACACGCTGGCGCGCGAGATGCCGAAAATCATAGGGTTTCCTGATATATCAGGTGTTTACGAGGGCAAATGCCTGTTTTTGACCGGCGCGGACTCGGGCTATGTCACGCCCGAACACCGCCCCCGGATCAAGGCGATGTTCCCGCGCGCGCAATTCATGAAGATCCCCGGCGCGGGCCATTGGCTCCACGCCGAGAAGCCGCGCGAATTCGAGGCGGCCGTGCGGGAGTGGCTGGGTTAGACCTTCGCCTGCGTGTGCCGCCGCAACTCGGCCCGCGCCACCTGCCGCCGATGCACCGCATCCGGCCCGTCGGCCAGCCGCAGCGTGCGCACATGGTGCCACATCGCCGCCAGCGGCACGTCCTGCGAAATGCCCTGCGCGCCGAACATCTGCACGGCCTCGTCGATGACCTTGAGCGCGACGCGCGGGGCCACCACCTTGATCTGGTGAATCCACGGCGCTGCGGCGCGCGGATCGCCCTGATCCATCATCCACGCGGCCTTGAGGCACAAAAGCCGCGCCTGCTCGATCTCCATGCGGCATTCGGCGATGATGTCGTAATTCGCGCCCAGCTCTGCCAGCGGCTTACCGAAGGCCTCGCGTGCGAGGCTGCGCTTGCACAGCATCCCCAGCGCCGCCTCGGCCAGCCCGATCGCACGCATGCAGTGATGGATCCGCCCCGGCCCAAGCCGCCCCTGCGCGATTTCGAAGCCGCGCCCCTCGCCCAGAAGCAGGTTTTCCACCGGCACGCGGACGCCCGAGAAACGGATATGCATATGCCCGTGCGGCGCGTCGTCATGGCCGTAGACCTCCATCGCGCGCAGCTTCTCGATACCGGGGCTGTCGGCGGGCACGACGATCATCGAATGACGCTGGTGCCTGGGCAGGTCCTCGCCCCCCGTCCGCACCATCACGATATAGACGGCACAGCGCGGATCGCCCGCGCCGGTCGCCCACCATTTCTCACCGTTCAGAACGTAGTGATCGCCCTCACGGACGCAGGACATGGCGATATTGGTGGCGTCCGAACTGGCCACATCCGGCTCGGTCATCAGGTAGGCCGAGCGGATATCGCCCGCGAGCAGCGGCTTGAGCCAGCGCTCTTTCATCGCCGCCGTGCCGTAGCGGTGAAACACCTCCATGTTGCCGGTGTCGGGCGCGTTGCAGTTGAACACCTCCGGGGCGAGCGGGCTCTTGCCCAGTTCCTCGGCGAAATAGGCGTATTCGACCGTTGTGAGGCCAAACCCCGCCTCACCCTCGGTCAGCCAGAAATTCCACAGCCCCTCCGCCTTGGCCCGTGCCTTCAGCCCGTCGAGGATCCCGGCCTGCCGGGGCGTGAATTGCCAGCGGTCGCCCTTCTCCACCTCTGCGTGAAACGCGTCCTCCATGGGCGCGATCTCGTCGCGCACCATCTCCGCCACCCGCGCGAGCAGCGCCCGCATCTCGGGGCGCATTCCAAGGTTCATGTCCATCTCAGCCGCCTTTCGCCGTTTTACCGCCAGTTGAGCGCGTGCCGCGCGCGACGGCAAGAGGCAATGCCCGTCACTGCGCCATCGAGGCCGCGAACCGCTCGAAGAGGTAAAAGCTGTCTTGCGGTCCGGGGCTTGCCTCGGGGTGGTGCTGCACCGAGAACACCGGCCGGTCCTTGAGACGTATGCCGCAATTCGACCCGTCGAAAAGCGAGACATGCGTCTCGATCACGCCCTTGGGCAGGCTCTGGCCATCGACGGCAAAGCCGTGGTTCATCGAGGTGATCTCGACCTTGCCGGTCTCCAGATCCTTGACCGGGTGGTTCGCGCCGTGATGGCCGTGGTTCATCTTGACCGTGCGGCCCCCGAGGGCCAGCGCCAGCATCTGATGACCAAGGCAGATCCCGAAGAGTGGCAGCCCCTTGTCTAGAACGCCCCGGATCATCGGCACGGCATAGTCGCCCGTGGCCGCCGGATCGCCGGGGCCATTGGACAGGAACACCCCGTCAGGGGAATGGGCCAGCACGTCCTCGGCCGTGGCCGTCGCGGGCAGCACCGTGACCTCGCAGCCCGCGCTTGCAAGGCACCGCAGGATGTTGCGCTTGGCCCCGTAATCGACCGCAACAACCTTGTGGCGCGCCTTTGTCTGGCGCGCATAACCCTCGGGCCAGGCCCATCTCATCTCGTCCCAGCGGTAGGACTGCGCGCAGGTCACGCGGCGGGCAAGGTCCATCCCCTCCAGCCCCGCGAAACCGCGCGCCTTCGCCACCAGCGCGCCCACGTCGAAATTACCCGACGGATCATGCGCCAGCGCCACATGCGGCGCGCCCTGCTGGCGGATCGCCCGCGTCAGCCGCCGCGTGTCCACGCCGCCGATGGCGATGCGCCCGCGTCGCGCGAGCCACTGCGCCAGATGCTCCTCGGCGCGCCAGCTTGACGGCTCGGTCGGGTCCCACTTGACCACCATGCCCTCGGCCACCGGCTCGGCGGTCTCGTCATCCTGCGCGTTCACGCCGACATTGCCGACATGCGGAAAGGTGAAGGTCACGATCTGCCCGGCATAGGAGGGGTCGGTCATGATTTCCTGATAGCCGGTCATGGCGGTGTTGAAGCACAGTTCCGCCACCGTCTCGCCCACGGCCCCGAAGCCGTGTCCGTAAAACAGCGAGCCATCGGCAAGCGCAAGGCAGGCGGTCGGGCGGGGCTTGGCGGCGTGGGCCATCGGGCGCGTCTCCGGGCTTGGGCAAATCGGCGCATACCTAGGCCCAGCCCCCGACAGGGTCAAGCCGCGATCCACGCCGCATGTGGACAGGTTGCCTTGGGTCTGCGCATTGGCTAATGTCATGGACTTGCGAACTGCCATGGGGATGGACAGATGGATTTGCGCGACCGGGTCAACCACGCCCTCAAACAGGCCATGAAGGACAAGGACCAGAGCCGCCTCGCCACGCTGCGGCTGGTCAATGCCGCGATCAAGGATCAGGAAATCGCGCAGCGCGGCTCCGAGGATGCGGCCCCGTTGGGCGATTCCGACATTCTGGCGATTCTCGCCAAGATGACCAAGCAGCGCAACGAAAGCGTGCGCGCCTATGAAGAGGGCGGGCGTCTGGATCTTGCCGAACGCGAGCGCGCCGAGATCGCGGTGATCGAGGATTTCCTGCCGCGCCAGCTCGATGACGCCGAGGTCGCGGCCGCCATCGACCGCGCCATCGCCGATGTGGGCGCAAGCTCGATCCGCGACATGGGCAAGATCATGGCCCGGCTCAGGGACCGCCACGCCGGTCAGATGGATTTCGGTGCCGTGGGCGGGCAGGTCAAGGCGCGGCTCGGCTAACCGCGCCGCGCCCTACCCCGCCGCGTCTCCACGCGAAAAAAGCCCGGTCAGCGCGCGCCGCACCACGCCGCCGACCGAGGGCGCGGGCGTGGCGATGCGCGGCAGGGGGCGGCACAGCTCGATCGCGGCCAGCCCCACCCGCGCCGTCAGCGCGCCATTGACGACCCCCTCGCCAAAGCGCCGCGAGAGCCGCGACACCAGCCCGCCGCCCGCCACGCTGCCGATGAGGTCGTCACCAACGGCCACCGCGCCCGTGGCCACCAGATGCGCCATCACCGCCCGCGCCAGCCGCCAGTTGCCAAGCGTGCCGGTGCGCCCGCCATAGATCGTCGCCACCGCGCGGATCATCCGCAGATTGACCACCAGCGCGCCCACCACATCGGCGAGCGCCAGGGGCACCAGCGCCGTGATCGCGGCCACCTGCCGCGCAGCACCCTCCACCTCGCGCAGGGCTGCGGCGTCGAGGGGCGCTAGCAGTTCGGCCTCGGCCAGAGCCAGAAGCGCGTCGGCGTCAAAGGCATCGCCCGCCCGCTCGTCAAGACGCGCCAGACCCCAGGCCGCCTCGGCCCGGCCCCGGTAGAGCGCGCGCAGCCGCGCCAGCACCCTGCGCGCCGCGGCCAGATCGCCCGCATCACGCGCCGCCCCGGCCTCTGCGCGCAGCGAATCGAGCCGCCCGAGACGGGCAAACCCCGCCACCTCGCGCAGGCCGATGAGCACGGCCACCCCCAGCAACGCCACGCCGACGCCCGCCACCGCCCAGCCAAGCAGGGGCGCGCGCGCAAGGAGCGCCATGACGAAATCCCAGGCCGCGACCGACACCGCCGCGCCGAGAAGCGCCAGCGCCAGCCCCCAGAACGCCCGGCCGAGCCAGGACGGCCGCCGCGCCATGCCCGCCATCACCGCGCGCATGGCCTGCCCCTCGGGCAGCGCCTCGGGCACCGGGGGCGCACGGTCGGGCGCGGCCTCGGATCCCTCGTCCAGCTCGATCAGCACCGGCCCCTTGCTCATGCCCCGTTCCTTTCGCGCCAGATCATCAGGATATCGGGCAGCCCCTCGTCGTTGCCGCCGCCCCGCGCATAACTCTCCTCGGCAAAGCCCTCGGCACGGTAAAAGGCGCGGGCGGGCGCATTGGCCACCAGAACCCAGAGATCAAGCGCCCCCGCCGCCTTGGCCTCGGTCAGGAGCGCGCGGCCCACCCCCTGCCCCCGCATGCGCGGACAGACATAGAGGGCGTGAATGCGGCTGCCCTCGCGCACCACGAAACCCGCGACGCGCCCGCGCAGCCACGCCACCCGCACCCAGCCGCGCCGCACCACCGTGACCAGCACCCGCAGATCCGCGCCCCGGCTGCGCGCGCGCGGCAACCACGGCGTCTCGCGGGTAAAGGCCCAGAGGATCGCCGCCAGCCGGGGCACCTGCCAGATATGCGCGCGCGCCAGCCTCACAGCCGGTCCCCGATCAGGAACTCCGCCGCCCGGTCGAGCCGGATATGCGGCGGCCCCTCGCCGGGGCGCAGGCTCAGGCGCGCAGGCGCAAAGCGCATGGCGCCAAAGCCGTCGCCCAGCCACGCCTCGGCCCCCGCGCGGGCAGGCGACAGCAGCGCGGCAGGATCCTCGGGCAGATCGCCGGGATGAAACGCCGCCTGCCGCCCGGTCTCCAGAAGCCGCCCGCGCACCATGCCAAGCACCTTGCCGCCATGGCCGCGCTCTTCCTCCACCGTGGCGCGCAGCGCGGCGATGGCCATGGCGCGCGTCTGCGCCCCGGCGAAATCCGCCCGGTCGCGCGCCTCGCGCAGAAGCGCCTCCATGATCGCGGCAAGGCGCGCGTGCTGCGTGTGGTGCAGATGGTCGGCCTTGGTGGCGGCGAAAAGGATCCGCTCCACCCGCCGCCCCTGCAAGATCCGCGTCAGGAACGCGTTGCGCCCCGGCCGGAACGCGCCAAGGATGCCCGCCATGGCACCGCGCGTCTCCTCCAGCGCCTGCGGCCCCTTGTGGATCGCATCCAGCGCATCGACGAGCACGATCTGCCGGTCGATCCGCGCGAAATGGGCGCGAAAGAACGGGCGGACCACCTCGCGCTTGTAGCCCTCGAACCGGCGCGCCATCTCGGCCAGAAGGCTGCGGCGTCCCGCCCCCGGCAACTCGGGCAGCGGCGCGAAGGTGACGACCGGCGCGCCCGCCAGATCGCCGGGCAGCAGGAACCGCCCCGGCGTGCAATCGGCGCGCCCCTTGGCGCGCGCCGCTGTCAGCCATCCGGTATAGGCCCGCGCCAGCCGCTGCGCCTCGGCCTCGTCATGGGGGGCTGCGGGATCGGCAGCATCGAGCGCCGCGCACCATTCCCCGGCCTCCGCCTGCCCCTCGGCCCGGGCCAGCGCGCCGCGCGACCATTGTGTGTAACTCTGGTCCAGAAGCGCCAGATCAAGCAGCCATTCGCCCGGGTAATCGACGATATCGAGATGCACCGTGCGCGGCCCCGCCAGCCCCGCCAGCATCCCCGCAGGCCGCACCCGCAGCGAGAGCCGCAATTCCGACACCGCGCGCGTGCTTTCGGGCCAGTGCGGCTCGGGTCCGGTGAGCGCCGCCAGATGCGTCTCGTAATCGAAACGCGGCAGGGTCACATCGGGCTGCGGTTGCAGATAGGCGGCAAGGATACGCCCCTCACCCGCCGCGCGCAGCCCGCCCATGCGCGCCCGGTCCATGAGGTTGGCCACCAGCGCGGTGATGAACACCGTCTTGCCCGCGCGCGCAAGGCCAGTGACGCCCAGCCGGATCACCGGCTCGAAGAACGCGCCCGATACGCGGTCGCCCAGATCCTCGATGCCCCGTGTCAGCCCTTCGGCCAGCCCCGCAATCGCCACGCCCCGCCCCTTTTGCCCGTTGCGCCCAAGATAGAGAGCGGTGCCGCACCTTGCCAGAGGCCATTTCCCGCGACGAGTGGTCAAACACGATTTTCCCCGCTAAGAGAGCGGCACGATTTCAAGGAGTTCGCGCCATGGCCGAAGCAGAGCAACCGCAGATCTACCTCGTCACCCCGCCCGCCTTCGAACGGGACGCGTTTGCCCCCCGCCTTGCCGCCGTGCTCGATGCGCAGGCCGTGGCCTGCGTGCGCCTCGCCCTGGCCAGCACCGACGAGGACAGTGTCGCGCGCGCCGCGGATGCCTGCCGCGAAATAACACACGCGCGCGACGTGGCATTGGTGATCGAGCGCCATCTCGGGCTGGTGGAACGGCTTGGCCTCGACGGGGTGCACCTTCCGGACGGCGCGCGCTCGGTGCGCGCGGCGCGCAAGGCGCTTGGTCCCGATGCCATTGTCGGGGCCTTTTGCGGGGCCTCGCGCCATGACGGCATGAGCGCCGGAGAGGCGGGCGCGGATTACGTGTCCTTCGGTCCGGTCGGGGCAACGGCGCTCGGCTCGGGCACACGCGCCGAGCGAGAACTCTTCGAGTGGTGGTCCGAGATGATCGAACTGCCGGTCGTGGCCGAGGGCGCGCTTGATGGCCAGACCGTCGCCAGCCTTGCCCCGGTCAGCGACTTCCTGGCCTTCGGCGAGGAAATCTGGCGCGAGGACGATGCCGGTGCGGCGCTGTCCCGGCTTCTCGCGGCGATGTGACCCGGCTCAGTAAAGCCCTAGCCACTCTGCCGCCAGATCGGCCCGGTGGTCGCGCCCGAAGGCCACGAAACCCACGCTTTTGACCGTCTCGGGGCGCGGCGTCGCGCGCAGCATCGCGCCAGAGGGCCGGAAAGCCGTGAACGGAACCCGCAGAACCTGCCACGCCGGCCCGGTCTCGAACGCCGCTTGGTAATATTGCCACGGCAACAGCGTGCCGCCGGTGCGCAGATGCATGAAATACCGCTCGCCGTTGCCGCGCACGCGAATCACCAGCCCTTGGGCATTTTCCGGAAACGGCGTGTCGAGCATCACCCGCGTCTGAATGAATCCCCCCCGATTCGCCGTGCTCACCGCGCCCTCAAGCCGGACATGATCGGCCGCGACGCGCGCGCCACCTTCGCTCACCCCGCCCATGACCTGATCGCTGACATAGCTCCAGGACGAAAGCGGCGGCGGGGTGTAATCGAGCATGGGTTGATCGGATCGGGCGGGGCCGGACATGGCAAGCATCATTGCCAGCACAAGACGTAAAGCCATGGGTTTCTCCCTTTGATGTGTTCAAGATAGCACGACCTGCCCGCCGAAAAAGGCCCGTGTTATCCGATAACACCCCGCCGTTATTGCCTGACCGTGCCGCGCCGCGGCAACGATGATCTGCCTGCCGGTTGCAGGTGTGTGACGCTTGGGAAAAAAGGAGCACGGGATCATGCGGGTGGCCAACACAATCAGGATGCTTGTTCTGGCAAGTCTGATCGTCGCGGGGTTTGTTGTGTATCAGGGTCGCGACGTGAGTGGCGAAAACGATCCGGTAGCTGTGACCAGTCTCATCCCCAGCCCCGTTTCGGTGACGGCGCTCTCCGGGCACTCTTCCTAGGCGTGTTACGGCTCTCCTCCTGCCCGCTTGCGGGCAGGCCAGCCCCCGTGCGGACGTTCCGCACGGGGGTTTCACGGGGTTTTTTCGTGCCCTGCCCGATCATCGCGCGCCCATCCCAGCCCGCACCGCGCGCTCACACGCGAGCGCCAGCGCCTTGCGGTCAGGGAAAGCCGCCACGTCAAGCGGCGCGTGGCAGATGATCCGCACCCGCCCCTGCCGCGCCGCACCCAGCACCTGGCCCAGATGCGCACCAAGCTCCATATCGCCCCACCAGCCGTAGAACCGCGCGTCCTGCCCCTCTGGCGCCTCGTAGATCAGCGTCACCGGCTGCACCCGGACCCCTGCGCCCAGACCGCGCAGCGCCTGAAAGAGCGTGGATTTGAACGGCAACACGCGCTGCCCGTCGGTGCTGCTGCCCTCGGGAAAGAACAGCAGCCGATGCCCCGCGCCGAGACGCGCCGCCAGAATCCCGGTCTGCGCCTTCGCCTCGCGCGGGTTGCGGCGGATGAAGACCGTGCCGACCAGCCGCGCCAGAAACCCGATGCCGGGCCAGCCCGACACCTCGGACTTGGCCACGAAATAGACCCGCTTGCGCGCGTTGAGCGCGAAGATGTCGAGCCATGAGACATGATTGGCCACCACCGCGCCGGGGCCGGTCATGGGCGTGCCCTCGACCACCAGCGCGATGCCGAGAATGGCAAACACGCGGCCCATCACGTAGACGGTCACGGGCTGTGTCCAGGGCCGTTGCAGCCCGTGCAGCGCGTGCTCCGGTCCCCGCAGAATGAGCGTCGCCAGCACGCCCGCGCCGATCACCGCTGCAATGCGCGCGCCGCGCCAGATCACGCGGCACCAATACCCGCGCGCGCGCGCCACCTCGGGCGGCGGCGCGTCCGAATACCAGGTCATGCTCACCGCGCATCCTCGCCGGAATAGAGCGCCCTTTGCCGCGCGCTCAGCCGCGCGGTATCCATCACGAGACAAACGTCGATCGTGTTGAAGGCATGATCGACAAACGCCCCCTCGCCCACGCAGCCCCCCAGCCGCAGATAGGCCTTGATCAGCGCGGGCACCGCGCGCATCGCCACGGGCCGCTCGATCCCGGCCTCGGGGATCAGATCCATCCGCTGAAAATGCGCCTGCCGCGCGCGCACCCGCAATTCGGGCGGCGCAAGGTGGCGATGATGCAGAAGCGACAGCGGCTGCGCCAGCGCCTGCGCATCGGTCCCGTGAAAGCTTGCCACGCCAAAGAGCACCTCGATGCCATGCGCCTCGACATAGCGCGCCAGCCCCTGCCAGAGATGATAGAGCCCCGCACCCCCGCGATAGGACCGCGCCACGCAGGACCGGCCCAGTTCGAGCAAGGGCCGCCCGCTTGCCTTGAGCGGGGCCAGATCGTATTCATCCTCGGAATAGAACTGCCCCGCGCGCGCTGCGGCCTCCTGCCGCAACAGGCGATAGACGCCCACCACCGCGCCGCCGCGCGTGTCGTCGCGCAACAGAAGATGGTCGAAGAACGGATCGAACCGGTCCCGTTCCAGCCGCGCGGCGTGATCGACCATCTCGCCATCGCCGCCCAGTTCCTCGACAAAAACCTCGTAGCGCAGGCGCTGCGCCGCCATGACATCGGCCTCGGTGCGGGCAAGCTCTACTCGGAATCGGGGGGCTGCGCTCATCGGCCTCGGCTTTCTGCGGTTGGCCGGGTTTAGCCTATCCAGGGGCAGGCTTGCAACGCGGCGTTGGCGCATGGCCATGCGCGTGTTAACCTCTTGCTAACCAAGTTCAGTCATCCAGATGGGGCAGAAGGACCACCCGGTTGCCGTCAATGACCACCTTGCCCTCTTCGCGAAAGTTCACCGTGATGCGCCCGGACACGTTAGATTGCACCTGCCCCACGCCCCACTCGGGGCGCGCCGGGTTGGTCACAAGCATCCCCGGCTCGAGAAAGGCGTTCATCTCTGTCATACCAAGGCCCTGCCGACGGTTGCGCGATGGCCGATGACGTGCCCGACCTCGCGCCGCTTCTAGCGTCGCGTATCTGCCACGATCTGGCAAGCCCCCTGGGCGCGCTCATGGCAGGGCTCGACCTGATGGAGATGGCCGGACCGCCAACACCGGAACTGGCGCTCATGCGCGAAAGCGTTGACAGCGCGCGCGCCACGCTCGATCTCATGCGGCTTGCCTTCGGTCAGGCCAGCACCGGCGCATCCGTTGACAGCGAGGTGTTGCACAGGTTGCTGGCCGCCCCGCTCGCCGCGCGCCCGCGCCTCTCGCTCACCTGGGCAGTTGACGGCAGTTTGACGCGCTCCGAGGCGCAGCAGCTCACCCTCGCGCTCATGTGCGCGCTCCACGCCCTGCCGCGCGGCGGCACGCTGCATGTGGCGCGCGATGGCGCGGCACTCGCGCTGACCGCCACCGGTCAGATCAACGCCGATCCCGCGCTCTGGGACGGGCTTTCGGGGCGCGCCGCCCGGCCCGCGCCTGACCCGCGCCGGATCGAGTTTGCCGTCCTCGACCGGGCCCTTGCCGAAAGCGCTGCCGCGATCCGGATCACCCACGATGCCGAAACCCTCCGCCTCGTTCTGTCGCAGGCCAAGGCCGATTGATCTTGGCGGGGATTTCCCGATACTCAGGGCCATGACCAAAGCCGAGCGCCCTCCGCACGCCCCCGTGCCCACGCCAGACCCCGCGACCGATCTCGGGCGCGTCCGCACCGCCGCACAGGTGATCATCGCCTTTGCCGTGGTGCTGTTCCTGCTGGTGCAGGCGCGCTTCATGCTGATCTCGCTTGCCACCGCGATCATCCTCTTCAGCTTGACCTCCGATGCGATCAACTCCATCGCGCGGGTGCGCATCGGGCCGGCCCGAATCCCCAACTGGCTGGCCAGCCTCACCGCGCTCGCGCTCATCTCGGCGGCCCTGCTCAGCCTCTCGGCGATCATCCTGTCGCAGGCCAATACCGTGCTCTCGACCACGCTGGCCTATACCGACCGCGCCCCCGAGGCGCTCGCGGCCACCGTCGCCTGGCTTGGTCCCGATGCCGAAACCGCGGTGCGCAACGCGGTCGCCACTTTTGATGTGGCGGGCTATCTGCGCACGCTCGCGGGACAGGCGGGCAGCCTGATGCAGGGTGCCGTTCTGGTCATCCTTTTCGTCGGCTTCCTCTTCGCCGAGCGCGTGTGGTTCGACACCAAGCTGGAAAACCTTCTGGGCGACGCCACACAGGCCGCCAAGGCCAGCCGCATCATCTCCTCGATCATCCACCGGGTGAACTATTACCTGCTGGTCAAGACCGCGGTAAGCGCGATCACCGGCCTCATGGTCTATTTCGTGGCGCGCGCCTTCGGGCTCGATCTCGCGGGGCCCCTGGGGATCCTTACCTTCGTGCTCAACTATATTCCGGCCATCGGCTCGATCATCGCCACGGTGCTGGTGGCGCTGGTGGCTTTCGTGCAACTGGCCGACGGCCCGCTGACACTTGCCATTTTCGCCATTACCGGCGCGATCCAGTTCCTCAACGGCAACATCATCGACCCGACGCTGATGGGGCGCGCGTTGCGCGTGTCCTCCTTCGGCATCATGATCAGCCTCGCCTTCTGGGGCGCGGTCTGGGGAATACCGGGGATGTTTCTCGCGGTGCCGATCATGGTGGGGATCATGATCGTGTGCAGTCATGTGCCGGGGCTGCGCTCGGTGGCGGTGCTCTTGTCGCGCGAAGGTCTGGCCGAGACCGAATCGGATCTGGACCGGCGGCGGTAACGCTCAGTCGTCCAGATGCAGATAGACCCGCCGGTTCTGGCGGCCCTTCTTCTCCACCTTGCCGAGACGCAGCGCACCGATCTCGCCGGTGCGCGCCACATGGGTGCCGCCGCAGGGCTGAAGATCGACCTGACCCTCTCCCTGCCCGATTCGGATGAGACGCACCCGCCCTTGCCCGCGCGGCGGCGCTGCCGACATGGTCTTGACCAGCGCCGGATTGGCGTCCAGCTCCGCATCGGTGATCCAGTCTTCCGACACGCGCAGATCGCGCTCCACCAAAAGGTTGAGATACGCCTCCAGCGTCTCGCGGTCCTCGGGTGCCTCGGGCATGTCGAAATCCAGTCGGCTGCGCGCCTCACCCACCTGCCCGCCGGTGACGGGCAAGGGGATGACCACCGACAGCAGGTGCAGCGCGGTGTGCATCCGCATGTGACGGTGCCGCCGCTCCCAGTCGAGATACTGCATCACCTCCGCCCCCACAGGCGGCAACGGTTGAGGCGCGCCCGGCACAAGGGCGATGCCCGCCTCGGCCTTCAGGGCGGTGGCCACCACCATCTTGCCCCCCGGCCAGTCCAGCCGGCCGCTGTCCCCCGGCTGCCCGCCGCCGGTGGCGTAGAAGAGGCAGCGATCAAGGACCACGCCGCCCTCCTGCGTATGCGCCACCACCCGCGCCGGGGCTTCGGCAAGGTAAGGATCGTCCAGATAGAGCGCCACACTCATCGTCCGTCGCCTTCGCCGCCATCGCCGTCCATATCGCCCTCGGTCATCATCGCGGGTGCGGAGGACGGCGCGCCTGGTGCGGGTGCGGGTGGTTCGGTGGCGGGTGCGGCCTCGCCACGCAGCGCCTCGGGATTGCGCAGCCACAGATCCTGCTGCGGGAATGGAATCTCGATGCCCGCTTCGGCAAAGCGCCGCGCAATCTCGTGGTTCATGTCCGATCTGACACTCGCCACCCAGTTCACATCGCGCAGGATCGCGCGGATCTCGAAATCGAGCGAGCTTGCGCCGAAATTCTGAAAAAGGATCGTCGGCTTGGGGTTCATCAGCACCATCGGATGCGCCTCGGCCACCTCGCGCAGGATCGCCTCCACCTTCCGGGTATCGGTGCCATAGGCCACGCCCACCGGCACGATCACCCGGCCCACGGTATTGCCACGGGTATAGTTCGTCACCGTTCCGCTGACAAAATCGGCATTGGGCACGATCACGTCGGTGCGGTCGAAGGTCTCGATCCGGGTCGAGCGCACCGAGATGCCCCGCACATAGCCATGCTGCCCGCCCACCTCGATCCAGTCGCCCTCGGAAATCGGCCGCTCGATGAGAAGGATGATGCCCGCAACGAAATTCGACACGATGTTCTGAAGGCCGAAACCGATGCCCACCGAGAGCGCCCCGGCGACAATCGCAAGCGAGCTGAGGTCGATGCCCGCGCTCGTTATGGCAATGAGCGCCGCGAGAAATATCCCGACATAGCCCAGACCCGAGACGATGGCATTGCGCCCGCCCATATCGAGTTTGGTCTTGGGCAGGATCGTGTTCTTGAGCGCGCCCTGCAACAGCCGCGTCGCAACATAGCCCGCGCCGAAGACGGCAACGAAGGTGAGGAAAACCGTTGGCGACAGCTTTATCCCGCCAAGGCTTATCCCTTCCCTCAGACGCATCCAGAATTCCTCGAGCTGGGCGGGACGCGCGCCCCAGATGAGCGCGAATCCCGGCAAGGACCCGAGGATGAGCGCAAAGCCCGCCAGCACCGGCACCAGAGATTCCCGCGCCCCCGCCCGGTTGCCGGTGATCATCACGTAAAGCTCGGTGAAGAACCGTTGCAGAATGAGCAGCGCGGCCAGCATCAGGATCGACATCGCCATCGGCAGCATCATCGCCTGCGCCGCCTTGACATAGCCCACGGCGGCCAGCAGCGGCCCGACAAAGGCCACCGCCACCATGATCCGCGACACCGCCCGCGTGATCCTGTCGGCAAAGCCGGTCTCGGTCTCGGCATCCTCCACGCAGGCCCGGTGGTGAAGCCGCAGAAGCGCCGCCAGCCGCCACAGCAACAACCCGGTCAGAACCATGATCGGGAAGATCACGACATTGGTCGCGGCCTCGCTCCAGTCCGCCTCATGCGCCACGGCCTGCACGAAATAGAACGCCGCCACCACCAGCCCCAGCAGCGCACCATAGAGCCTGCCCGAATAGCGGCACCGCTCGTCGAGCCGCAGCACCGGGCCGCGCGGCTCGCGCCGGGGAAAGACCCGCTGCGACAACCAGCGCGCCAGCAGAAAGATGAACGCGGCGGGCAGGATCTGACTGATGACGATCTCACCCGTCGGCCCCAGAAGGGACGACGCCGAAATCGCCTTGACCAGCGCATAGATCCCCGCATAGGGCAGGAACCACTCCCCCAGCGAGACCCCGAAACTCGCGATCCAGCGCCCCGCGCTCGGCTCGTCCTTGGACAATTGCCGCATCAGCCGCATCGACCAGAACCGGCCCCGTGCAATCAGCAGCAGCCCAAGCATGGTCCAGACAAAGATCACCGGCAAGTTGTCGTTGAGAATGACACGCCCCAGCGGGCTGCGCCAGGATTGCACCACCTCGGCGCGGATCCCGTCCAGCAGGGCAAACACGCTCTTGACCGCCTCTGGCCAGTGCAGCGGATTGACCGGCATCGGCCCCAGCCGCAACAGTTCGGCGGTCTGCCGGTTGCGGATCATCTCGTCGATACCGTTGATCAGCCCATCCGCTCTGCTCCGCGCCAGTTCGGCGGTGCGCACCGGACCCTCCAGCCGCACCAGCCGCCGGTTCAGCTCCTCGCGCTGCGCGGCGACGTCATCCGGCTCGGTGCCGCTTTCAGGCACCGGCCCGAGCGCCTCGATCTGATCTCGAACGGTGCGTATCGGAGTGGCGTTGACACCCTGCGCGTCAAGGAACTGCTGGCGAAACTCGACCAGCTGCCGCCGCAGGTTCTCAAGCTCGAGCGTCTCGACTTCGTCGCTTTCCAGTGCCCCCTCGACGCGCCCTGCAAGGTTTTCCCAAACCCCATAATCCGGTCCGCTCAGCGCCTGCTGCGCCTGCGCGGCCGGGATCATGGAAACGGTCGAGACGGCACCTATCAGTGCCGTCGCCAGTGCAAGCCAGAAAGCAACAAGGAGATGTCTCACGCCTCGAACACCCCCGGGATCGAGCGTGGTGCCCCCTCAAGCCAGGCAGGCGTCGGCAGGCCCTTTTCGCGCAGGAACTCGGGATTCCAGAGCTTGGACTGATATCGGTTGCCGAAATCGCACAGGATGGTGACGATGGTATGCCCCGGCCCCATCTCGCGCGCCATGCGCATGGCACCCGCGATGTTGATGCCCGTTGAGCCGCCCATGCACAGCCCCTCCTCTGCCAGCAGGTCAAACACGAGCGGCAGCGCCTCGGCATCGGGGATGTTGTAGCTGAAATCGGGGGTGAAGCCCTCGAGGTTGGCGGTGATGCGCCCCTGCCCGATCCCTTCGGTGATCGAACTGCCCTCGGCCTTGAGCGCGCCGGTGGTGTAAAAGCTGTGCAGCGCCGCGCCGTCGGGGTCCGCCAGCCCGATCTTGACGCCCTTGCCCTGAAGCGCCATCGCCACGCCCGCCAGCGTGCCGCCCGATCCCACCGCGCAGATGAACCCGTCCACCTTGCCGCCCGTCTGCTCCCAGATTTCCGGCCCCGTGGTCTCCACATGCGCCTGACGGTTGGCCACGTTATCGAACTGGTTGGCCCAGATCGCGCCATTGGGTTCGGTGCGCGCCAGTTCCTCGGCCAGTCGTCCCGAATAGCGCACATAGTTGTTGGGGTTCTTGTAAGGGGCGGCGGGCACCTGCACCAGATCGGCCCCGGCCAGCCGCAGCATGTCCTTCTTTTCCTGGCTCTGCGTCTCGGGGATGACGATCACCGTCCTGAACCCCATCGACGCGCCCACCAGCGCCAGCCCGATGCCGGTATTGCCGGCCGTGCCCTCGACGATGGTGCCGCCGGGCGCGAGCAGCCCGCGCGCCACCGCATCGCGAATGATATAGAGCGCAGCGCGGTCCTTGACCGACTGACCGGGGTTGAGAAACTCGGCCTTGCCGAGGATCTCGCAGCCGGTTTCCTCGCTGGCGCGGCGGAGCCGGATAAGGGGGGTGTTCCCCACGGCCTCGGCCAGATCCCGTGCAATGCGCATTTTGGTCGCTCCTGTCCTGTCTCGGCCTTCAGGTTTATGGGGTTGGGCTGCGGAACTCAACCCGCCGTCCGAAGCCGCGCGCGCTCGCGCTCAAGCCACAGAAGGCTCAGCACCAGCGGCCCGTTATTGGCCTCGCCCGAGCGCAAGAGATCCATGGCCTGCGCGAAGCCGATGACATGCGTGCGGATGTCCTCGTGCTCGGTCTCCAGACCGCCGCGCCCTTGCCCAAGCTCCGGCAGGTCGCAAATCCCCAGGAAAAGATGGAAATATTCGGTCGAATAGCCCGGCGTGCAGTAATGGCTTGAAATCTTCTCCAGCCCGCGCAACTCGAGCCCGGCCTCCTCGCGGCATTCGCGGCGCGCGGTTTCCTCGGGCGTCTCGCCGCCATCGATGCGCCCCGCCACCGGCTCGAGCAAGAAGGGGCGCGGATCGCCGCGCCCATATGGCCCCATGCGGAACTGCTCCACCAGAAGCACCCGGTCGCGCGCCGGATCATAGGGCAGCACCAGCGCGGCATCGGTCGCCACGAACACCTCGCGCGCCAGCATCTCGCTCTGCCCGCCATCGAAAAGCGGCGCGCGCAAGCTGTAGCGGCGGGTGAGAAAGAACCCGTCATGGGTGATCTCGACGGCCTCTTCGCGAACCGCGTCTCGCGGGGCATCGCTGCGCAGGGTCACCGGCGCGGCATGCGCCCGCGCGGCCAGCCGTGCATGGGCGCGCGCCAGGATCATCTGCCGCCGCGTGGCCATTTCTGCGGCCTCCGCGCCCCGCTCATATCCGCGCAGCACCTCGGCCATGGCCTCGACGCGCAGTGCCTCGCCCACGGCCTCCCCAAGAACCGCCGTCACATAGGCATCCTGCGCCGCGCTCACGACCACCGCCGCGCCACGAATTCGCCGAGAACGCCCACCAGAAAGCCGCCCGCCAGCAGCACGCCGATCAGCGTGCCGTCAAGCATGATCACCACATACTCGGCGGCAAGCTCCAGCATCGTGGTAAATCCCGTCATCAGCCCGTTGATCCGGCGGTCAAGCGCAAGGCGCAGCATCTCGTTCAGGCTCTGGAAAAACAGCGCCCAGAACACAAGGGCCATCATCCCCGTCAGCCCGGCGCTGATCGAGGTGGCATATCCATGGCCCAGCCGTCTGCCTGTCACCATCCAGCCGCAGACAATCCCAAGACCGACATTGACGTAATTGAACATGCCGAACTGCGTCTCTGCGGGCATCAACGGGCGGAACAGGTCCGATCCGATCCAGCCAAGAGCACCCAGACCGATGGCCGCCACGAACTTGCCGGCCGTTGGCATGGAATCGGAGACGGGCATCTATCCGGGCCTTGCGATGGTGATCTGTGTCACATCGCAACTACCCCCTTTGAAGGCCGCCGCGCAAGAGGTGAGGTAGAAATTCCACATCCGCCGGAACCGCGCGTCAAAGCCCATGGCGGCGATCTCGGGCCATTTGTCGTTGAACGTGGCGTGCCAGCGGCGCAGCGTTTCCGAATAGCTCTGGCCGAACTCGACCGATCCGATCTCGTGCAATCCGGCGCGCGCCACCTCATGCCGAAGCACCGATGGCCCCGGCAGCATCCCGCCGGGAAAGATATATTTCTGAATGAAATCGATATCCTTGCGATAGCTCTCGAAGCGGCGATCCTCGACCGTGATGATCTGGAGTGTCGCCCGCGCACCGGGTTTCAGCCGCGCGCGCAGGGTATCGAAAAACACGGGCCAGTATTTTTCCCCCACCGCCTCGAACATCTCGATACTGGCCACGCCGTCATAATGGCCGGTCTCGTCGCGGTAGTCCTGCAATTTCAGGTTGACCTTATCGGTCAAACCGGCATCCATCATGCGTTTTTGCGCATAGGCAAGTTGCGACGGGCTTATCGTCAGACCGGTGACCCGCAGCCCCCGCTCGCCTGCCGCATATTCGGCAAAGCCGCCCCAGCCACAACCGATCTCAAGCACATGATCGCCCGGTTTCACCCCCATCGCATCGACCATGCGGCGGTATTTCTCGCGCTGTGCGGCCTCATGGCTCTCGGTGCCGGTGTCGAAAACCGCGCTCGAATAGGTCATCGTGTCATCGAGCCAGAGCGCGTAGAAATCGTTGCCCAGATCGTAATGATATTCGATGTTGCGCCGTGCCTGTTCCTTGGAATTGCGCTTGAACCAGAAGCGGATCCGCTCGTAGATCTGCGCGATTTTCTGCCCCGGATAGCCACAATAGATGGCGTCATTGTCATCGCTCAGCAGGTCGAGAAAGGCTTGCAGGTCGGGGGTCGACCAGCCGCCGTCAAGATAGGCCTCGCAAAACCCCAGATAGCCCTCGCGCACCAGCCGCGCGAAGACCTCCGTATCGTGGACATGCAATTCCGCCTCGATGCCTGCCGTGCGTCCTTCGGCACGGAACACCCGGCCATCGGGCAGCCGGATATCGAGCCGCCCCGCCCGCATCGCCAACGCCACTGAAAAACACCGCGCGAAATAGCGCGGCAGGTGCTGCGCCCCTTGCGTCGATGTCAGCACCGTGCCCACAAGGCCCGCCTCGGTCGCCATGTCCTTCATGCACGGACCTCCCTTTGTTCATAAGCCTCAAGAGCCCGCTTGCGCCCCTCGGCCAGACCCACCAGCGGCGCGGGGTATGCATCCTCGGGACGCAGCCCCCAACTCTCTGGAATGGCGTCGAAATAACTCAGCGCCGTTTGCGATGGCCGCATCTGCCCCTCGGCAATCCACGCCCGTGCATAGGCCCCGTCGGGGTCGAATTTCGCAAGCTGCGTCTCGGGGTTGAAGATGCGGAAATAGGGCGCGGCATCCGGCCCGCAACCCGCCACCCATTGCCAGCCCATCGCGTTCGACGCCGGGTCCCAATCGGTCAGGCATTGGGCGAACCAGTCGCGTCCCACCGTCCAATGCACCATCATGTGCTTGGTGAGATAGGACGCCACGTTCATCCGCGCGCGGTTGTGCATCTTTCCCGTCACATACATCTCTCGCATGGCCGCATCGACAAAGGGCACGCCGGTGCGCCCCTGTTTCCAGCGCAGCACGTCACCCGCGCGCCCCTGCGTCCAGGCAAACGCATCCCATTCCCGCCGCCAGTTGCGGGCAAGGATCTCGGGCGTGTGATACATCAGGTGATAGGCAAACTCGCGCCACACGAGTTCTTTCAACCAATGCTCGGCCCCCTGCGCCCCCTCGTGCAGCGCGCGCAGCCCCGCGTGCCAGCAGGTGCGCGGCGAAATCTCGCCATAGGTCAGGTTTTCCGACAGGCCCGAGGTGCCGCTGATACCGGGATTGTTGCGCGCGTCCTTGTAAGGCCCGATGGCACCGCCGACGAACTCGGCCAGCCGGTCTTGCGCCGCCGCCTCGCCCACGCATTGATGGGGCAGGCAAACCGCCGCGCCGCGCCGCATCGCCGCGCCCATCTGCCAGTCGTCGAGGCGTTCGCTCAAGGGCCAGGCGTCCGGCGCGGGGATGCGTGACGGGGCCGCCATCGGCCCGGGCACGTCCCGGTCCTTTACCGCGCGCCACATCGGGCTGTAGACGCGGTAGAACCCGCCCGTGCCGGTCTCGACCGTCCAAGGCTCGAAGAGGAGGTGGGAATTGTGGCTCTGCGCCTCGATGCCGCGCGCCTTCAGCGCCGTCTTGATCGCGCTGTCGCGTGCGATCGTCTCGGGATCATAGAGGCGCGACCAATGAACCGCCGCCGCGTCCAGCTCTTCGGCCAAGGCCAGCAGCACGTCGCGCGCCGCACCGCGCCGCAGGATGAGGCGGCTGCCCCGCGCCTCAAGCTCGCGCGCAAGTGATGCCAGCGACAGGCCCAGCCGCCATTTCGCGGCTGCCCCAAGCGCGCTCACGCTCTCATCGTGGATAAACACGGGGACCACGGGGCCGCCACCCGCGCAGGCCGCCAGAAGCGCCGGGTGATCACCCAGACGCAAATCCCGACGCAGCCAAAGCAATGTGGCCTGGTTCTGTCCCATCCCCGCCCCTTGTTTACCTTTTGTTACGCAAGCTGCGGCGGGTTGGATCAAAGAACATCATCAAGCGCCGTCATCAGCCGGTCAACATCGTCGGCGCTCGTATAATGCACGAAACTCAGCCGCAGCACGCCGCGGGCGGGATCCACCCCCATCGCCTGAAGCGGGCGCACGGCGTAGAAATCGCCACCCCCCGCCATGATGCCATGCGCGACCAGGTCTGCCGCCGCCTCGGCCCCCGGACGATTGAGCGCGACCGCCACGGTGGGGGCCTTCTCTGCGGCGTCGGTCGGGCCGATGAGGCGGACGGAATTGCGGTCCTTGAGGTAATCGAGAAGCGGCTGCAAAAGGGCCGTTTCATGCGCGCGCATGAGATCATGCACAGCCGCATTGCGCGTGACGGCATCGCCTGCAATGCCGTGATGCGCCGCCAGCGCGTCGATATAATCGGCCATGCCGGCGCTTGCCGCCACCTGCGCATGGTCGGGGCCGGCAGGCGTGAAGCGTTTGTAAAGCGTGCCCTCGTTGAAATAATGCGCCTGATTGGGCAGGAGATTGCCCAATTCGCGCCGGATCACCATGATCCCCTGATGCGGCCCGTAGGTCTTGTAGGCCGAAAAGAGGTAGATATCCGGCCCCATCTTGCCCACCTCGGGCAGACCATGGGGCGCGTAGCTGACACCATCGACACAGACAAAGGCCCCGGCAGCATGCGCCAGCGCGGTGATCTCGACCACCGGGTTGACCGCGCCCACCACGTTCGAGCAATGCGGGAAACAGACCAGCCGCACCCGCTCATCCAGCAGGTGTTCAAGATCTTCGGGGTCGAGCAGGCCGCTCTCGGGGTCGATCTTCCATTCGCGCACCTCGAACCCCGCCTCGGCCAGCCGCCGCCAGGGGCCGGAATTGGCCTCATGGTCCTGATTGGTGACGATGATCGCATCGCCCGGATCCATCCATTGCCGGAACGCCTGCGCCAGAACATAGGTGTTCGCCGTGGTCGAGGGGCCGAAGCTAAGCTCATCGGTGGCCACGCCCATCATCGCCGCCAGCCGCGTGCGCGCCTCGTCCATCTCCTCGCCCGCCAGACGGCTTGCGTCATAGGGGCCGTAAGGCTGCACCTTGCGTTGCCGGTAATACCGCTCCAGCCGGGCAATGACCGGCGCGCAGGTATAGGACCCGCCCGCGTTCTCGAAAAACGCCTGGCCCGCAAGCGATGGCTCGGCAAAAGCCGGGAACTGCGTGCGCACAAACTCCAGATCAAGCGTCATGCTCATCCCTTCCGCTGATGACGATGTCACAAAACACCAAAGCCCCCCGGCCTGCAACAGCCGGAGGGCCCTGAGCGTCGATTGCGCCGCGGCGCGGTCTCAGCCGCGTTTTTCTGCGGCAAGTCCCTTCCAGATCGCCACGCACATGAGCAGCAGGATGACCGTGAACGGCAGGCCGGTGGAAATCACCATCGCCTGCAAGGCCCCAAGGCCCCCGCCGATCAGAAGCGCGATGGCCACCAGCCCTTCGAAGGTGCACCAGAACACCCGTTGCGGCACCGGCGCGTCGACCTTGCCGCCCGCCGTGATCGTGTCGATCACAAGGCTGCCCGAATCCGACGAGGTGACGAAGAACACGATCACCAGCACGATGCCGATCGTCGAGGTGATCGACGAGAGCGGCAGCCCGTCCAGCATCGCAAAGAGCGACAGTGGCGGGTTGTAGCTGTCGATGACCTGCGCCTTGACCGCGCTTGCCGCCGGATCGGCGATCATGTCGTTGATCGCAGCCCCGCCGAAGGTGGCCATCCAGAACACGCAGACCAGCGACGGGATGATCAGCACGCAGGTGACGAATTCGCGCACCGTGCGGCCCCGGCTCACGCGGGCGATGAACATGCCCACGAAGGGCGACCAGCTGATCCACCAGGCCCAGTAGAACGCCGTCCAGCCCTGCATATAGCCGGTATCCTCGCGCCCGAACGGGTTCGAGAGCGGAATGACCTCGCGGAAATAGGCCCCGACGCCCGCGACAAATTCGGTCAGGATGCTGACCGCACCGGCCGCGAACATCACAAAGACAAGCAGCACCAGCGCGATCACCATGTTGATCTCGGAGAGCACCTTGACGCCGCCATCGAGCCCACGCAGCACCGAGACGAGCGCCACCGCCGTGATCGCGCAAATCAGGATCACCTGAACCGTCACATTGTTGGGGATGCCATAGACATATTCCAGCCCCGCATTGGCCTGTTGCGCCCCGAAGCCAAGCGAGGTGGCGAGACCGAAGAGCGTGGCAAACACCGCCATCGTGTCGATGACATGGCCCCACCAGCCCCAGACCCGCTCGCCCAGGAGCGGGTAGAACGCCGAGCGGATCGTCAGCGGCAAGCCCTTGTTGTAGCTGAAGAGCGCGAGTGCCAGCGCCACCACCGCATAGATCGCCCACGGATGCAGCGCCCAGTGATAGGAGGTCGCGGCCAGCGCCATACGGCGCGCCTCCGCGACATTGGCCTCGATCAACTGACCATCCTCGGTAAAGGGCCGCACCGTGCCCAGAGGCGCATCGCCCCAGGGCGTGCCGAAGTAATAGGCGGGCTCCAACACGCCAAAGAACATGAGGCCAATGCCCATGCCGGCGGCAAAGAGCATCGCGAACCAGCCGACATAGCTGTAATCCGGCGTCGCATCCGACCCGCCGAGCCGGACCGAGCCATAGGGTGTCACGATCAGCAGCAGGCAGAACAGCACGAAGACATTCGCCGACAACAGGAAGAACCAGTCGAAGGTCGAGGTGAGCGCCGGACGCAGCCAGCCGAAGAAATCTCCCGCCTGCTGCGGCGCCACCATCGCATAGGCGACGAAAGCGATGATCGCCAAACCCGAGATCGCAAAGACCGGGTTGTGGATGTCGAGGCCGAATGGCCCGATCCGTGTCTGGATATTGTCCTGACCGATCTCATACTCGGTCTCGATGATATCCGACGCGCCCTCCGGCGCGGGAATGCCCTGATTGGCGGTGTCGTCTGACATGCCGTCCCTCCTGTTTTCTCATTGTCGCCGCACTTGCCCACTCTCCGCCTCCGGCGGATGGGACACGGCACGCCGCGCGTGCCCGACGGACAGGGATCCGGTGGCGGTCATTGCCTCCGGGATCGAAAGACCGCCCCGAGGGACGATCTGCGCGCCCCCTCACCGTAACAAGCCTTGTGTCCGGCCTTCAACCGGGCGCGGTCGGATTCATGCGAAAAACGACATGGGTCGTCACAGTTTGCGGTTTTCGCCCGCCTGCGCGCGATAATGCGCGAGCACATAGGCCCGGATCGCCGAGGCCAGCCCCGTTTCGGGATCGCGCGTGGCGTCGATCTCGGCCGCAAGCGCATTGAGCGCGCGCCCCTGCGCCTGCGCGATGTCACGGAAGGCCTGCCAGAAATCATCCTCGAGCGAAACGCTGGTGCGGTGCCCTTGCAGGGTGAGGGAGCGCTTGACCGGCCGCGCGCTCATGGCCGGCCGTGCCGGGGGGCGCTGCCCCCATCGCCGCACGCGGCGATTCCCCCGGGATATTTCAGGCCAGAAGAAACCCGCATCAGTCCTCCTCGCGGCGGTGCTGATCAAGCGTGCGGCGCGCCTTGTCAGCCTCCGCCTCTTCCAGTTTTTTCTGTGCCTTGGTCCGCCCGAACCTCGCGGCGTTCTCGTCGGCGCGGGCCTGTCGCTCGGCCCGCGCCCTTTGCTTGCGCACCCGGTTGAGGTTCACCGGGCCGTCGGTCATTTCGGGCCGATCATGTCTTCGGGACGCACCACGCGGTCAAAGGTCTCGCCGTCGACGAAGCCGAGCGCGATCGCCTCCTCGCGCAAGGTGGTGCCGTTCCTGTGCGCGGTCTTGGCGACCTTGGTGGCGTTGTCATAACCGATGGTGGGGGCCAGCGCCGTCACCAGCATGAGGGATTCGCGCATCAGCTTTTCGATCCGCTCCACATTCGCCTGCGTGCCCTCCAGCATCCGCAGCGTGAAACTGTCGGCGGCGTCGCCCAGAAGCGTCATGGACTGCAAGAGGTTGTAGGCCATCATCGGGTTGTAGACGTTCAGCTCGAAATGGCCCTGGCTGCCGGCAAAGGAAATCGCCGCGTCATTGCCGAGGATATGGGCACAGACCTGCGTCATCGCCTCGGCCTGCGTCGGGTTGACCTTGCCCGGCATGATCGAAGAGCCCGGCTCGTTCTCGGGCAGGATCAATTCGCCCAGACCCGAGCGCGGGCCGGAGCCGAGAAAGCGCATGTCATTGGCGATCTTGTAGCAGGCCATGGCGGCGGTCTTGATCGCGCCCGACATGAACACCATCGCATCATGGGCGGCCAGGGCCTCGAACTTGTTCGGCGCAGTGACGAAAGGCAGGCCGGTGATGGCGGCGATATGGGCGGCCACGGTCGTGTCCCAGCCCTTTGCGGTGTTGAGCCCGGTGCCGACGGCGGTGCCGCCCTGCGCCAGCTCGTAGATGCCCGGCAGCGCCAGCCTGATGCGCGCAATGCCGTTCCGGACCTGCATGGCGTAGCCCGAAAACTCCTGCCCCAGCGTGAGCGGGGTCGCGTCCTGCGTGTGGGTGCGGCCGATCTTGATGATGTCGGCAAACGCCTCCGCCTTGGCCTCGAGGCCTGCGGCCAGTTTCTCGAGGCCGGGGATCAGCACCTCGTGGCAGGTGGTGGCGGCGGCGATGTGCATGGCGGTGGGGAAGGTGTCGTTCGAGGACTGCCCCATGTTGCAATGGTCGTTGGGATGCACCGGGTCCTTGGAGCCGATGGTGCCGCCCAGAATTTCGATGGCGCGGTTGGCGATCACCTCGTTGGCGTTCATGTTGGACTGCGTGCCCGATCCCGTCTGCCACACGACCAGCGGGAAATTGTCGTCGAAGCGCCCCTCGATCACCTCGCCCGCCGCCTGGATGATGGCATCCGCCAGACGCGCGTCGAGCTTGCCCGAGGCCTTGTTGGCCTCGGCGCAGGCCTTCTTGATCACGCCAAGCGCGCGCACGATGGCAACGGGCTGCTTTTCCCAGCCGATCGGGAAATTCAGGATCGAGCGCTGCGTCTGCGCGCCCCAGTATTTGTCGGCGGGAACGTCCAGAGGGCCGAAACTGTCGGATTCGGTGCGGGTGGCGGTCATGGCGGGATCTCCTTGGCGGTTTGCCCGTTCATACCGCAGGCGGTGAAAAGATCAATGCTGTATACGGTGGAATACAAAGACCCGCGCAGGCGGCAGATTTCCCCAGACCGTGCCGCGTTTCTCGGCGCGGATGCCCAGTTCGCGTTGCATCTCGGGCGCAATTGGGGCCTTGGGACTATAGGTGACCTGCGCAAAGAACCCACCCGGTGCCATCACCTCGAAGGCGCGGCCCACGACCTCTCGCTGAATCTTTGGACGCGCCAGAACCGGCACACCCGAGATAACCGCGCCGATGCCGCTCAATCCGATCCCGGCAATCTCCTGTGCCGGGCGATTGAGCACGCGCACGCCCGGAAACCGCTCTGCCAGCGCCGCGCAGAAACGTGCATTCGTCTCCAGCAGCGTCAACTGGTCCGGCCTGATCCCGCGCGCAAGGATCGCGCGGGTAAAGCTGCCGGTGCCCGGCCCGATCTCGACAACGGGGCCCTCTACCCCCTCAAGCCCCTCGGTGATGCGCCGCGCCACCGCCCCGGACGAGGGCGCGATTGCCACGACCTCGCCGGGATGGCGCAGCATCTCGCCGATGAAAAGCCCGAAATCCTTTGCCATGCCGGCCTCCTGATCCATGTTCGAATCAGAGCTAAGGCGCGACTGTGACAGCCGCATAACCGGGCGATTGGCGTTACCGAAATTTCATGGAACCGGCGGTTACTTGCGGAACTTGTCGAGGCTCACCACCTCGCCGCCGTCATGCGGGTCCGGTTCGGGGCTGTCCTCATCTTCCTCGTCGTCGTCATCCGCGTCGCTCTCTTGCGTCTCGAAGCGCAGGCCGAATTCCACCGAGGGATCGACGAACGTGCGGATCGCGTCATAGGGGATGAAGAGCGGCTCGGGTGCATCGCCGAAATTGAGGGTGATGCCAAAGCCGTCATCGCCCACGTCCAGCGCCTCATACCAGTGCTGCATGACCACGGTCATCTCGGATGGGTAGCGCTCGCGCAGCCAGCCGGCAAGCCGGGCCTCCGGGTGGGTCGTGTCGAAGGTGATGAAGAAATGATGCGCCCCCGGCAACCCGTTCGCGGCCACATCGGTCAGAACCTCCTGAATGAGGCCCCGCATCGCGCGATGCATCAGGTTTCCGTAATCGATGGAGCGCGTCATGCCTTACCTCGGGTCCGCTTTCATGGTCAGCATAGGGGATTCGGATCAAAACAAAAGAGCCTCTGGCACCTCTCACATCACAAGATGCCATGCCCCCGCAAGCCCCGCCATCAGCCCCAGAACCCGGCCCATCGAGAGCCGCGCCCCGAGAAGCAGCGCCACCGACAGCGCTGTAAAGCCTGCCCCGAGCCATGAAAACGACGCCCAGACTGGCACCGGCAAGAGGGTGCCTTGGCGCACCTCGCCGAATACGACATGCAGCGCGAACCACACCGACAGGTTGAGGATCACCCCCACCACCGCCGCCGAGATGCCCGAAAGCGCCCCCTTCAGACGCGGCCTGGCCAGAATATGCTCGACATAGGGCGCGCCGGTGAAGATCCACAGGAAGCACGGCACGAAGGTCACCCAGAGCGTGAGCGCCGCCGCCGTGACCGCCAGCCCGATGCCGCCCTGAAGATAGCCCGCGAGCAACCCCACGAACTGCGTCACCAGGATGAGCGGCCCCGGCGTCGTCTCGGCCAGCCCCAGCGCGTCGATCATCTGCGGCGTGCCGAGCCAGCCTTTGACCCCCACCACAGTGTCGGTCATGTAGGCCAGAACCGCATAAGCCCCGCCAAACGTCACCACCGCCAGTTTCGAGAAGAAAAGCGCCAGTTCTGTGAGAAAAGTGGCCCCCATCGCCCCGGCGACGAAAATCGGCGCGACCCAGAGCGCGCCCCATGTGAGGGCGGTTCGCAGCGTGTCGGCGGGCCGCACCGCAAGGGCCACCGGCACCGGCCCCGCCGCGGCGCCGCGCGCGCGCCACGCGCCCCAGAGAGCGGCCGCCAGGATGATCGCCGGAAACGGCACCGACAGCGCAAACATCGCCACGAAGGCCAGTCCCGCCACCACCCAATGCGCAGGGCCGGCCAGCGCCTTGCCGGCCAGCCGCACCAGCGCCTGCATCACGATCGCCACCACCGCCGCCTTGATGCCCAGAAACACCGCCTGCACCAAGGGCATGCCACCCCAGACCGCATAGCCAAGTCCGAGCGCAAGGATCACGGCCGCCCCCGGCAGCACGAAGAGCAGCCCCGCCATGAGCCCGCCCGCCACGCCGCGCAACCGCCAGCCCGCATAGGTGGCAAGCTGCATCGCTTCCGGCCCCGGCAAGAGCATGCAGAACGACAGCGCGCCAAGGAACTGCTCCTCGCGCAGCCAGCCGCGCCGCGTCACCAACTCATCATGCATGACCGATATCTGCGCCGCCGGCCCGCCGAAACTCAGCAGTCCGATCCGCGCGAAGCTGCGGAAAAGCTCGGGGAATGCAGGCGCGTCCATGCGCCCTTTGTTGCCTGCGTGTGCGCGCAGGGCAAGCGGGAAACGCGCCCTATCGGGCGACGCTCAGCGGCACCACTTCGCCGCGCCCCGCCGCCATCACCGCGCGCAAGCTTGCCGCGATATCGCCCGCCGTCATGCCGGCATCCGCATACATGTCCGCCGGACTCGCCTGATCTATGAAGCGGTCCGGCAAACAGATGGTGCGGATCGCCAGCCCCCGGTCGAACGCGCCGCGCCGCGCCAACTCGTGCAGCACGATGGAGCCGAACCCGCCCTCGGCCCCCTGCTCGACCGTGATGATCGCGCGGTGATGGCGCGCCAGCTGCATCAGCAGATCGGTATCGAGGGGCTTGGCAAAGCGCGCATCGGCCAGCGTGACGGAGATGCCGTCGTCGCGCACCATGTCGGCGGCCACCTGGCATTCGAAGAGATGGGCGCCAAAGCTCAGGATCGCCACGTCCGTGCCCTCCTCGATCACGCGGCCGCGCCCGATCTCCAGCACCTGCCCCCGCTCGGGCAACGCCACGCCGGTCCCCGCCCCACGCGGATAGCGAAAGGCAATTGGCCCGTCGTCATGCGCCGCTGCGGTGGCGACCATATGGACCAGTTCCGCCTCGTCGGCGGCGGCCATCACGGTCATGCCCGGCAGGTTGCCAAGATAGCCGATATCGAACGCGCCTGCATGGGTCGCGCCATCGGCGCCGACCAGCCCGGCCCGGTCAATCGCAAAGCGCACCGGCAGGCGTTGCAAGGCCACGTCATGCACCACCTGGTCATAGGCGCGTTGCAGGAAGGTCGAGTAGATCGCGCAGAAGGGCTTCAGCCCAGCAGCCGCCATCCCCGCCGCAAAAGTCACGCCATGCTGTTCGGCGATGCCCACGTCAAAGACGCGGGACGGGAACCGCGCGGCCATCTTGCCCACGCCGGTGCCATCGGGCATGGCCGCCGTCACCGCGACGATGCGCTCGTCGCGCGCCGCCTCATCGGCAAGGCTCTCGCCGAACACGGCGGTATAGGAGGGGGCGGAGGGCGCGGATTTCGCCTGCGCGCCAGTGACAGGGTCGAATTTCGACACGCCGTGTCCCCGGTCGGCGGCGCCCTCGGCGGGCGCATAGCCCTTGCCCTTGACGGTGCAGACATGAATGAGCACCGGCCCCGTCGCCCGCGCCCGCGCCGCGCGCAGCACCGGCAGCAATTGCGCCATGTCGTGCCCGTCGATGGGGCCGACATATTGAAATCCCAACTCCTCGAAGAGCGTCCCCGATCCGGTCAGCCCCGTCACCAACTGCCGCGCCCGCCGTGCGCTCTCGCGCAGCGGTGCGGGCAAGGCGGCCTCGAACCCTTCGGCCAGCG
Source organism: Roseovarius sp. MBR-6 (assembly GCF_040547525.1). Lineage (NCBI taxonomy): Bacteria > Pseudomonadati > Pseudomonadota > Alphaproteobacteria > Rhodobacterales > Roseobacteraceae > Roseovarius > Roseovarius sp. MBR-6. The sequence continues at coordinate 280,293 of NZ_JBEPPW010000001.1, forward strand.
AGGTTATCCGCGCCACCGGCTCGCTCGCGTAAAGACGGCTCAGATAGCGCGACATTGCCCCCACCGGCGGCGCGATGCTCATTTCATTGTCATTGAGGATCACGAAGAGCCGCCGCCCCTCGGCCCCGGCGTTGTTCAAGGCCTCATAGGCCATGCCCGCGCTGATCGCCCCGTCGCCGATCACGGCGATGGCGTCGCCCGTGGCCTGCCCCATGTCGCGCGCGACCGCGAAACCGAGGGCTGCGCTGATCGAGGTGGAACTATGCGCGGCCCCGAACGGGTCATGCCGGCTCTCCGACCGCTTGGTGAAGCCCGACAGCCCGCCTTTCTGGCGCAGTGTGCGGATGCGGTCGCGCCGCCCGGTCAGGATCTTGTGGGGATAGCATTGATGGCCGACATCCCAGATCAGCTTATCCATGGGCGTGTTGAACACCGCATGAATCGCCACCGAAAGCTCCACCACCCCAAGGCTCGATCCCAGATGCCCGCCGGTCTCCGACACGGCGGAAATCACCTCGGCGCGCACCTCACCGGCAAGCTGGCTCAGCTCCCGATCCGACAGCCGTCGAAGATCCGAAGGGCCTGCGACACGGTCCAGGATGGGGGTCAAGGGTCTGGGATGGGTCATCTCGGGGCCTCCTCTCAAGGGTGGCGCGCGCCACCCGCGCGAAGGGCGGCGAGGGATACGGCAGGGGCGCGTCGCGCGCCCCTGCCCTGTGGTCAGTTACCGTAAACCGGCGTTTCGGTGGTCGCCAGTTCCGGCCAGTCGGCAATCACGTTGGTGCCTTGCAGCGGCTGCTGATAGCCCTTGTGACAAGTCTTGCAGGCGGCCTTGGGGGCATCCGCATAAACCGGGCCAAGCCGGTTCTCGGGCAAAAGCCCCTCGAGCGGCACAAGCCAGTCATTGTTCAGCCCCAGCACCATTTCGATCCCGAGGATCTCGGTGCCCCATTGCGGCGTCACCTGCGCACCGTCATAGAAAGCGCGGCTGTTGTGGCAGAACACACAGTTCACCCCGAGCGAGTTGCTGACATAGTTCATCAGCGAATAGGTCCGCTCGGCCTGCTGGATACCGGGATAGTCGTCCTTGCCCGGAACACCCGCCACGCGGCTCTCCAAGTCATGCACCTTGATGCTCTCGCCATCGAGCAGGTATTTCTCCAGCGCATCCGAGGGCAGCGAGGTGAATTGCGATTGCACCGTCACCCGGTTCTGATTGGCCGACCAGCCTTCGGCGCTCTCGTTGACCGGGCTGATCCTGAACCAGATATCCGAGGGCACTGCCTGACCGCGATGGCAGGTGTAACAGGTCACACCCACCTCCTTGTTGGCGTTGACATGACCGCCCCACTCCTCGTTGAGCATCCTGGTCATGGCGATCATCGTATGGCCCACGGCGGTCTGGTAATTGTCGGGATCCTCGAAGAGATCGGGGATACCCGTCCAGGCCCGCATCGCGTTCAGCAGCCGGTCGTAATTTTCAACTGTCAGATCGCCGAGGCCCGGAGGCACGTTCTCACGCGCCTCGCCCGCCGTCTGCTCGCCACCCTGCGGCACCACGGGTGCCGAGGTTGTCGCGAGAAATCCCGCAATACCCGGATCGGGCCGTGCCAGATCGGTCTTGAACTCGGGCACCGACATGCCCGTGCCGCGCGGGCCGGTTTGCAGGCTGTCGGTCGCATAGGGCTGACCGAAGGCCACCAGCATGGAGGCGGCGAAGACCGCCCCCCCCACCACGCCGATGGCAATGGCGGGGCCGTAGATGTCGCGCGGATTGTCGCGGTTCCATTTGTCAAACCATCTTGGAAACATGGCTCACTCTCCCTGTCCGATGAAGGCTTCGTAGGAGCCGTAAGCCTCGTAGCCGTAAGAGCCGTCATAGATGGGCGCGAAATTGTGCTCCTGTGCCCAGATGAACCAGTTATCAACCACCGTGCCCGTCAGCAGGATGCCGATGCCCCCGGTAATGGGCGTCAGCACCGCAAACCACCAGGCCCACCGGTGAATCCCCTCCATCGTCGCGTTGAACCCCATGGTCCAGCGCCAGAAGAGGGCGGCACGCTCCGAGGCCGTGCCCCGGTCCACGATCTGCTCCAGCTCCCGGTCGCCGCCATAACGGGTCACGGCCAGGATCGTCGCCCCGTGCATGGCAAACAGCAGCACCGAGCCATAGAGGAACACGATCGAGAGTGCGTGGAACGGGTTGTAATAGAGGTTGCCGTAGCGGATCGAGAACGCCGTGGTCCAGTCGAGATGCGGGAAGATCCCGTAGGGCACCGCTTCGGACCAGGAGCCCATCAGGATGGGGCGGAAGAGGCCCAGCACCAGAAAGAGCCAGATCGCCGACCCGAAGGCCCAGAAGACGTGCTTGCCCATCTTGTGGCTCGCCGCCAGCTGATAGCTGCGCGCCCACCAGGCCATCACCGCGACCAAGAGGAAGAACGACGAGATGATATACCACCCCCCGTCATTCAGCGGCGGCATCGACAGGCCATGCTCTGGCCCCGGCGGCTCCAGCGCCAGCCAGAAAAGCTGCCGCAGGAATTCCGGGATCGACCAGCCCACTTGCGCCAGCATGTTGAAGCCGACGATGAAGAACCAGGCAAAGCCGCTGGCAAGGCTCACGACCCCCAGCATCCCGAGGTTGATCGGCCCCAACTGCGCGTTGCCCAGCCAGCCCACCAGGGTGGAGAAGCGCGGCGTGCCCGCACGTTCCTCCATCAGGCGGCCGCCGGTGTCGTCCATGCCCATCTCGGGTGCGCCCTGCACCTGAACTTGCGTGAATATGTTCTGATATTCGATCATGATTTACATCCCCACCTGAGAGGGCCAGATCGGCAGATCGAGCCACCAGTTCCACCATTCGGGCCAGCCCTTGGTCCAGACCGGGCCGGAGATGATGATGCAGACGGCCGACCAGAACCCGGCATTGAGCGCGAGCAACAGGCCCACACGGTGAATCCCCAGCGTGCCCACCGAATACCCGACGAAATCACGAAAGAACGTGTCCTCGTGATCCGGCGTCTTCATCTCCTCGCCCTTTTCGGGGTTGGCCGCCGACAGGATCAGCCCGCCATGCAGCGCGAGCGCCAGCGTGGTGGTGAAGAAGAACGTCACCGCCAGCATATGCGCCGGGTTGTAGTGGAAGTGCAGGTAGGCATAGCCGGTGTTGCTGACCCAATCGAGATGGCTGAAGATGCCGTAAGGAAAGGCGTGCCCCCAGGCCCCCATCAGGAGCGGGCGAAAGATCACCAGCGTGACATAGGCAAAGATCGCCACGCTGAAGGCAAAGGGCACGTGATAGCCCATCCCCAGCTTGCGGCAGATCTCCACCTCGCGCAGCGCCCAGCTGCTAAAGGCACCGACTGCGCAGATCGTGATGATCTGCCAGAGCCCGCCTTCCATCAGCGGCGCAAGGCCGAGCCCGTAGCTCAGGTCAGGCGGCGCGATATTGATGAGCCAGGGGTTGAAAGTCCCCTGTTGAGAGGCCCCCCAGAAAATGAGAATGGTGCCGAGCGTGGCGAAAAACGCCGTCGTCACCCCGAAAAAGCCCACGTAAAACGGTCCGACCCAGAAGTCGAACAGATCGCCGCCGATCAGCGTCCCTCCGCGAACCCGGTATTTGCGTTCGAAACTGAGCAAAGCCATGTCTCTGCCTCCGCATATGGCGGCCCCGCGTTCGCATCACGGGCGGCCGTTGGTTTGGGTGTCGTCTGCCGCGGGCGGGGGTTCCGCCCGCGGCGCTTTTTCTGGCGAACGCCTTTTCAGCGCCCGTATTTCTGGGACGCGATTTCAAACCAGTTGAAACCGTCGGTGCTCAGAAGCACGAGGTGAATCATCACCGCCAGAAGAAACAGGAACACGCCCTGCGCCACGAAAACGCGGCGGGGGTCGAAGATCAGCCATATTTTGTAAAACTTAGCCATTTTCTACCCCTTTCCTCAGAACCACGGGAACCAGATGAAGGTCGCGATATGTGCGACCACTGCAACCAGCGAGAACAGCCAGAGGCCGCTCATATACACTGAATGCAGTTCCTGGGCCTGCTCGTCTGTGAGACCTGTGAACGACAGGTCGGATTTATCAGCCATGAACTTTCCTCCGGAATGTTATGCTGACGCCGCGGCACCCCGCGGCCGGGTCCCTCGGGGCCGGATGGCCCTTCAGGGTCTGTCCGCCCTTTCGGGCGTGCAGTCTCGGATTTCGGTCAGGGGCCATGGGCCTCAGACCGAGAAAATCATCGGCGTGATCCGGTCGGCCTCGAGCCAGGCGCGCGCCAGCGGCCCGGTGAGGTTGAGCGTCCGGTGCCGGATCACGTCGCGGATCCAACGCACAGCGGCGAAGGGGATCGCGACGAAGAAGATGCAGAAGAAATAGACCCGGTATTCGGCGCTGTTGCGCCGTGGGGCGCGGCGGCGCACCGGCGGGCTGGATGTCATGTCGGTCATCGGTTCACTCCTCCTGATCGGATGGCATGTTCGGGGAAACGCGGGTGAGGGCGGCCAGCGTGACGCGTCCTTCCCCGTGGTTGAGGGCATCCGCCTCGGCGCTGTCGCGCAGCGCCTTGGCGGCAGAAATCCGGGTCAGAACGGGATGGCTCTCGACGATGCGCGCCAGCGCGGCACTCGCCTCCGCGTCCCAGGGCAGATCGCGGCGCAGCGGGGTGGGCGTCGCCGCCCCCGCATCCATCTCCGATCCCAGCGGCAGGATATGAAAGAGCGCGTCAAAGAGCCCGTTGCACACTTCCTGCAAGAGCCACACCGCCCCGGCATAGCCCATCACCGGCGTGCCCGTGGCGCGCCGGATCGCGGCACCGGGAAATCCTGCGGGGATGAAGGCCGGGCGCGGCCCATGGCCCGCGCTCATCTCGGCCAGATACATCTTTTCGTTGATCGACCCCATCAGGATCAGCGGGCGCCTGCCGTGGATCAGGGCGCGCACCTCCTCGTTATTGGTCTTCTTGCCCGCAAGACGCGGGATGGCGAAGGCGCAAGGCAGGCCCAGATCGTCCTCGAGATAGGCGCGGATGCCGCGCGTATAGGTCTCGGAGGCCACGATCCCGAAATTCGCCGTGGCAAAGAAATCCTGCGTGACCGAGCGCCAGAGGTCCCAGACGGGCTTGAGCGTCGAATGTTTCTCGCGGGTGATGAACGGTTCCGGGTCAAGCCCCAGCATCTCGCCGAGTTTACGCAAGAACAGGGTGGTCGACTCGACACCGATCGGCGCTTGCAGATAGGGCTTGCCCAGAACCTCGGCCAGACCACGGCCAAACTCACGGTACATCACGATATTGGCGTCGGCGTTCACCAGGTTGCGCATCTCCGCGAGATGCGCGCCCATCGGCATCACCATGTTGACCTCGGCCCCGATCCCCTCGACCAGACGCCGGATTTCATGCAGGTCCGAGGGCATGTTGAACGTGCCATACATCGGCCCGAGGATGTTGACGCGGGGCTTGGCCCCTTCGTCCCGTTTTTTCTCGGGCGGCATCCGGCCCTTGGTCATGCCGAACTCGGTGAAAATCCACGTCATCGCCCGGTCGGCGGATTGCCATTGATCCTCGTCGATGGTGCGCGGCAGGAACCGCTGAATATTGGTGCCCTGTGGCGTGACGCCCCCGCCGATCATCTCGGCAATCGAGCCGGTGACAACCACCGCAGGCAGCGCCGGATCGAGCGTGCCCCAGGCGCGTTTCATCGCCTCTTCGGTGCCCGCGCCCATCTCGCCCTCGCCCAGGCCCGTCACCACGATGGGCAACTCATGGGGCGGCAACGCGTCGGTGTAATGCAGCACGGATGTCACCGGCAGGTTCTCGCAGCCCACCGGGCCGTCGATCACCACTTGCAGCCCCTTGACGGCGCAAAACGCATAGACCGCGCCCCAGTAGCCGCCCGCCCGGTCATGATCCTGCACCAGCATCAGATCATTTCCTCCGCCTTGGCCGCGCGGGCCTTTTTCTCCAGCTTCTTGAGGTTCGTGGCGCGGAAATCGGCGCGGATATTCGGATCGCCTTCCCAGACACCCGCGCTGTCGCCCGTGCCCACCCCCTCGAAGAAGGCGCGCATTTTTCCCATGCGCTCGCGGTTGCCCATGGCGGCATTCACGACGGTGGCCAGACTGCCTGCGCCCGCCGGTCCCATCAGCGGCCGCGCCGAGATGAGGTTCGTGAAGTAAAGGCTTGGTGTTCCACGTTCTTTCGCCTTTTGCACGACCGGCGTTGTGCCGATGGCAAGGTCAGGCTCCAGCGCTTCCATCGCCGCGCAATCATCCTCGAGAGAGGCGCGGAATTTCACCCGCGCGCCATGCGCCACGAGCCATTCCGCATCCGCCGCCGACCAGGCCGATTTCGCGCAGGCCGTGCCCACATAAGGCACATCCGCCCCGCTCTCGATCAAGAGCCGCGCGACCAGCAACTCGCTGCCCTCATAGCCCGAAACGGTGATCCGCCCCTTGATCGGTGCCGCGGCCAGCGCGCCCCGGATCGCGGGCAGGATGGCATTCTGCGCCTCGGAAATCTTTTCCTGTGATAAACCAAAGCATTGGCCGATGTTGTTCAACCACATTTCAGTGCCGTCCACCCCGACCGGCGCAGAGCCCACGATGGGCCGCCCGGCGGCCTCGAACTCGCGCACAGCCGCCGTGTAGAACGGATGGATCGCCGCCACCGCCCCGCAATCGAGCGCGGCATAAAGCTCGCGCCACTCGCGGCACGGCACCACCGGCCCGACCGCCAGCCCCAAGGGGGCCAGCATCTGCCCGATGATCATCGGATCGGCCGGGAACATCTCACCCAGAAGCGTGACGGTGGGGCGATCCGACACGCCGCCCTCGGGGGCCGCCACCGGGCCTGCCTCGGCCTCCTTGCGGGCATAGTTCAGCATCGCGCCCGCCAGCACATCCTTGGCCTCGGCATGGGTCGGCACGCCGAACCCCGGCACGTCGATGCCAACGATGCGCACGCCGTTGATCTCGCTCGGCAAAAGACGCAGCGGCACGCCGCTCGCCGTCGGCACGCAGAGGTTCGTCACCACCACCGCGTCATAGCGGTCGGGATCGGCCAACTCGTGCACCGCGTCGCGGATATCCTCAAAGAGCTTGCCCGTGACAAGGCTCTCGGAATTGAACGGCACATAGCCGACCGAGCGGCGCGCGCCGTAGAAATGACTGACGAAGGTCAGGCCATAGACGCAGCAGGCAGAGCCCGAGAGCACCGTTGCCACCCGCTTCATCCGCAGGCCCACGCGGAGCGACCCGAAAGCCGGGCACATGCTCTGCGGCTTGTCATGCGGCCCTTGCGGGTAATCGGCGGCATAGCGGTCGAGCACCTCTGACGCCCCCGCCTTGCGCGCGGCCTGGGTCATCTCGTCCCTGGCGTGACAGCCAAGGCCTGCGTCGGGGATATGGTCCTGCCCGCTCATGACGCCCGCCTTTCGGGGGTCTCGTCGCGCCCCTCGCCCGCGGCCATGACATCGGCCATCAGACGCCGGATCTGCTCGGGGCGCGCCTCGGACAGCAGCCGCTGCACCTCGGCCAGCGTTTCACGGCGAAGGGAGGGATCACGCCTCGTCATAAATCACCTCGAGGCTCGGCTTCGGCTTGGCATGTTTGCCGCGCATGTCAGCATCGGTAGCGGGCACAAGCACATAGTCGCCGCCCGTATCCTTGCTGTCGAACAGCGCCAGCAACCCGTCCTGATCGAGCGGGTTGGGCCGCACCGGCGGGGCCACGCCAACCGCTTCGGCCAACCCGGCAAAGAGATTGCCCCACTGGCTCTGCATGGTGCCGACAATCTGGTAATTGGCCGATTTCTTGCGCAGGTCGTCATCCTGCGGAATGGCCGCCAGAACCGGAATGGACACCGCCTTGGCAAAGGCCTGCGCCTCACCGGAATGGTCATCCTTGTTGATCACAAGGCCCGCGACGCCGACATTGCCGCCCATCTTGCGGAAATATTCCACCGCCGAGCAGACATTGTTGGCCACGTAAAGCGATTGCAGATCGTTCGAGGCCACCAGGATGACCTTCTGCGCCATGTCTCGCGCAATCGGCAGGCCAAACCCGCCACAGACCACGTCGCCCAGAAAATCCAGCAGGACGTAATCGAAATCCCAGTCGTGAAAGCCCAGCTTCTCCAGCAGTTCAAATCCGTGGATGATCCCGCGCCCGCCACAGCCCCGGCCCACTTCCGGCCCGCCAAGCTCCATCGCAAAGACACCACCGCGCTTGAAACACACATCACCGATCTTCACCGGCTCACCGGCGAGGTTCTTTTTCGTCGAGGTCTCGATGATCGTGGGGCACGCCTTGCCGCCGAAAAGCAGCGAGGTGGTATCGGATTTCGGGTCGCAGCCGATCAGCAGCACGCGCTTGCCCTGCTCGGCCATCATGTGGCTGAGATTGGCCAGCGTGAAAGATTTGCCGATCCCGCCCTTGCCGTAGATCGCGATGATCTGCGTCTTTTTCGAGGGCGGGGCCTGCGGCACTTCAAGGGTCGGCTCCTGGGCCGCCTCGTCGCGCAGCCGCTTGTCGAATGCCTTGAGATTGGGCACGTCGTCTTTCATGCGGCGTCCTTCCAGTTGAGTATCATCTTGAGGCAATCGGGGTCCCCGAAGGCCGTGCGATAGGCTTGGGGCGCATCTTCGGCCCGCGCCTGATGGGTAATGAGACCGCCGAGTGACAGAGCGCCGGTTTCGACAAGGTCGCGCACGGCGATGAGGTCGCCACGCGTCCATTCCGCCGCCACCCGCAGCCGCGCCTCGCGCATGAAGGCGGGCGGAAAGGCAAAGCTGAGGCCTTGGGGATAAAATCCCGCGAGCACGATCTCGCCGCCCCTGGCCAGCCGCCCGATGAGATCATCGAGGATCGCGGCATTGCCGGAGGCGTCGTAGATCGCGCGATAATCGCGGCGCGGGTCGTCCTCGGGGGCGATCACCTGATAGCCCTCGGCCCCGCCGCGCCGACCGGGCTCGACCTCCCACACGACCGGCGCGGGCGCGCCCGCCGCAATCGCCAGCCGTGCGAGAAGCCGACCGAGAACGCCGTGACCGACAATCAAATCGGGCATGGCCTTGTCGAGCCCCGCCATGGTGTGCCGCGCGGTGGCGGCCAGCGCCAGAAGCGCGCCCTCGGGCCCATGACCCGCGTCGATGCGCACCGCGCGGTCCGCGCGACTCACCAGCCGCGCGGCGGCACCACCGAAAAGCCCGTGCGCGCCCTCGAAACAATCCGCACCCGGCACGAAGACATGATCGCCCGCACGAAAGCCGGTGGCGGGGTCCGCCTCGACCACTTCACCTGCGGCCTCGTAGCCCGGCACCAGCGGATAGCCCATCCCCGGAAAGGGGGGCATCTGCCCGGACCAGAACAGCTTTTCCGTGCCGGTCGAAATTCCGGAATGGGAAATCTTCACCACGATATCACCTGCGCCCGGTGCCTTGAGCGGCAGAAGGTCGATGATCAGATCCTCCGGACCTTTCAGGCAGATTGCGCGGGTTTCCATGATGGCCCCCTCCTCGGTGGCACCTGCGCCGGTTTGACGCAGCGGGGTAGCAGTTTCCCTAATGTCATCTTAAAGGGACAGGCTTTAGTGTCAACCTTTGTTTACACCTGATATGTCAACTGTCAGGTGAAGGTTTCAGCTTTTCGCAGACAACGACGCTGGTCACATAAGGCCGATCCGGACGCGGGCTGTGGCGAACCACGAATCCCGCCTCTTGGCACAGCGCGCCGATCTCGGCGGCAGAGCGCGCGCGCCCGGTGCCCATGGCCATGGTGTAAAAGGCAAAATAGAGATCCCCCGCCGCTTCGGGGCGCACGCCGCCCGCCATCGGCTCGGCCACAATGAGCCGCCCGCCGGAGGGCAACGCAGCGTAAACATTCGCCAGAAGCGCGCGCACCGTCGCGTCCGAATGGTCATAAAGCACACGCACAAGGCTCACGGTGTCGGCCCCTTCGGGCAGGTCCGCCTCGCGAAAACTCATCGGGCACAGTGTCACCCGAGACGCCAGCCCCGCCGCACCGAGTCGCTGACGGGCACCCGCGAGCACCTCGGGCAAGTCCACGAGCATCACCTCCAGCGACGGATGCGCCGTGAGCGCCGCGGTGACGAAGGCCCCCGTGCCGCCGCCCACATCCATCAGCACCCGCGCGCCCGAGAGCCCCACCGCCCGCAATACGTCCTCGGCCACGAGCCGCTGGCTCTGCGCCATGAGGTCGGAATAGCGCGCCGCCACCTCGGGCGCGACCTCGCCCGCCTGCCCGAAGACATAGGGCCAGAACCGCGCCAGTTCCGTCTCACCCTCGCCGCGCAGCAGCGCGACCGGATCGGCCATGTCGGCATAAAAGGCGCGGTTGTGGCGAATCATCGCCTCAAGCCCCGGCACGCCAAGGATCACCGCGCCGCGCCGGTCCAGCGCAAACCGCCCGTCGCGCCGCCGCGTGAGCAGGCCAAGCGCCGCCCCCCCCTGCAAGAGCGCGGCCATCCGGGGCGCGGGAATCTCTGCCGCGCGCGCCAGATCCTCCGGCGTGCGCGCACCGTCCAGAAGCGCGCGCAATGTGCCGGTCTCGACCAGCGCCAGCAGCACCTGGGATTTCACAAACCCCTGCAATATATCGAAAATCTCGGCCCCGTCGCGCCGCGCCAAACCGCGCCCGAAGGGCAATCGCGCCGCCCGTGCCTGCACCTCGGGCCGTGTGAGCAACCGCAGGAACCAGCCCCGAAGCCCGCCCCGCGTGGCGGGCGGTCCGGCCACCGCTGTCATGCCCTGTGCCGGGCGGGCATCCGGGGCATGATCCGCTCGGCCTGAAGCCGCACCATCTTTGCCAGCGCCGCTTCGCCGGGGCAGGACGGGATCGAGGCGATGGCACCCGCGAGGATGTCCGACAGCCGCGACACCGCCCCCTTGACGCCAAGCTGCGTCACCGCATTGGGCCGCCCGTGCAGATCATCCTGCCCCACGGGCTTGCCCAGGCTCTCGGCATCCATCACCGCGTCGCGCAGATCGTCGGCCACCTGAAACGCCTCGCCGATAAGCGCGCCCAGATCATGCCACGGCTCGGGCTCATGCCCCGCCGCTATGGCCCCCATCTGCGTGGCGGCCACAAAAAGCGCGCCAGTCTTGGCCCGGTGATAGGCGGCAAGATCGACCGTCGGCTCACTCTCCCAGCCTTGGCCTGCGCAAATGCCGCCCGGCATCCCCGTGCGCCGCGCCAGCGCCGATGTCAGCCGCAGCGCGCGCGCGGCGTCCTCCTCGCCCGCACGCGCGAGCGTCTCGAAGGCCAGCACGATGAGGCTGTCACCCGCCAGCACAGCCAGCGGCTCGGAATAGGCGCGGTGCACGGTCGCCTTACCGCGCCGCGTGTCGGCATCGTCGAAACAGGGCAGATCGTCATGCACGAGGCTTGCGCAGTGAATGAGTTCGAGCGCCACCGCCGCCGCATCCGAGAGCGCGGGACGATCGTCACCGCAGGCCATCGCCACCGACAAAAGGATCGTGGGCCTGATCCGCGCCCCACCCGGCAAGACCGCGTGGCTGAGCGCCGCGGCCAGTTGACGGGGCGCGGGCGGCCCTCCTGCGCGCGCGAGTGCGGTGCCAATGGCCCCTTCGATCCGGTGCGAAAGCTGCATGTCGGGCCTCCTGAGCCGCTTGTGTCATTTATACATGACATACATTGTGTAAATCATACTGGACATATTGCCGTGCAGAGTCAACAATCCTCCCATGACAGCCGGGGCGCAGGATCAGACAGTGATCATCGGGGCGGGGGTTGCGGGGCTTGTCGCCGCCGCGCGGCTGGCCCATGCGGGCCATGCCGTCACCCTGCTGGAGCGCCATGACCTTGTGGGCGGCAAGATGCGCGCCCTGCCCTCACGCGCCGGTCCGGTGGCGGCGGGGCCGACCGTGCTCACACTGCGGGCCGTGTTCGACGCGCTTTTTGCCGATTGCGGAGAGCGGCTGGAGGATCACCTTCGCCTTGTTCGTCAACCGCTTCTGGCGCGGCATTTCTGGCCCGATGGCAGTCGGCTTGACCTTTATGACGACAGCCGCCGCAACGCGCAGGCCATCGCCGATTTCGCCGGGCCGCGCGCCGCCGATCAGTTCCGCGCCTTCGACGCCCGCGCGCGCGCGCTCTTTGACGGGTTCGACGCGCCCATGATGCAGGCTGCCGCGCCGCGCCTGATGCGCCTTGTCGCCCATGTCGCCGCGCGCCCGCATCTCCTGCGCCAGATGGCCCCGCTCAAATCGCTGGCGGACCTTTTGCGCGAGAGCTTTGATGATCCCCGCCTTGCCCAATTGTTCGGGCGCTACGCCACCTATGTCGGCGGCACGCCCGACGGCGTGCCCGCGCTTCTGGCGCTGATATGGCGCGCCGAGGCAGGCGGGGTCTGGGCGGTCGAGGGGGGCATGCACCGGCTGGCCGAGGCGCTGGCCGCACTTGCCCGCCGCAAGGGCGCGGTGATTGAGACGCGCGCGCATGTCGCCCGGATCGAGGCCACGGGCGGCGCGGTGCACGCCGTGATCCTGGCCGATGGCCGCCACATCGCTTGCGCCCGCGTCGTCTTCAACGGCGATCCTCGCGCGCTCTCTACCGGCGCGCTCGGCCCCGATTGCGCCTCGGTCGCCTCCGTCACGCGCCGCGCGCCGCGCAGCCTCTCGGCCGAGGTCTGGGCCTTCGCCGCGCGCCCCCTTGGCCCGGACCTTGCGCATCACAATGTGTTCTTTCGCGCCGATCCGGCACCGGAATTCGCTGCCCTCATGCGCGGCGAGACGGTGCCGGATCCCACGCTTTATGTCTGCGCCATGGATCGCGGGCTGGGGGCCACCCCGCCCGATCCCGAGCGTCTCGAGATCATCGCCAATGCGCCCGCGTACCCCGATGACGCCCCCCCCGAGGAGACCGCCCCATGCCATCCGAGATGTTTCGCAACGCTGGCCCGCTTCGGCCTGACCTTCTCGCCGGAGCCGACGCGCGCGGCGCTGACCACCCCGGCGGGCTTTGCGGCGCTCTTCCCGGCCTCGAACGGTGCGCTTTACGGGCAGAGCCCGCACGGGGCGCTGGCGGCCCTGCGGCGTCCCACGGCGCGGACGGGAATTCGGGGGCTTTACCTGGCCGGGGGCGGCACGCATCCGGGGGCGGGGGTGCCGATGGCGGCCCTCTCCGGTCGGCACGCGGCCGAGGCGATCATGCGCGACCGAATTTCAACCTCGACGTCCCGCCCGACGGATACGCCTGGTGGTATCTCGACGGGATCAGCGAGGATGGCACGCGCGCGATCTCGGTCATAGGCTTCATCGGGTCGGTGTTCTCGCCCTGGTATGCCTGGTCGGGGCGGCGCAACCCGGCCAATCATTGCTGCATCAACGTCGCCACCTACGGCCCCGGCGGGCGGTTCACCATGACCGACCGGGGCGAAAGCGCGCTGCGCCAGAGCGCCGATTGCCTGACGGTCGGGCCCTCGTCGATGCGCTGGCAGGACGGGCGGCTGATCGTCGAGATCAATGAGTGGGGCGCGCCGCCGATGGTGAGCCGCGTGCGCGGGCGGGTGGTGGTCACGCCCGCAGCGCTCAGCGGCGTGGAGGTGGCGCTGACGGATGACGGGGCGCATGTCTGGCGGCCTTTTGCGCCCACCTCGGATATCGAGGTCGATCTCGAGGCTCCCGGCTGGCAATGGCGCGGGCATGGCTATTTCGACGCCAATTTCGGCACCCGCGCGCTCGAAGCGGACTTCAGCCGCTGGACCTGGGGCCGGTTCCCGCGCGCGGGCGGCAGCACCTGCTTTTACGACGCCACGCGCCGCGACGGCAGCACGTTTGAATTGGGCGTGCATTTTGACGCGGAGGGCCGCGCCGACACCATCCCCCTGCCCCCCAAGGCGCGCATGGCCCGCAGCCTCTGGGCCGTGGCGCGCGAGACCCGCGCCGATCCGGGCCATACGCCACGGCAGGTGAAACCGATGCTGGATGCGCCGTTCTACTGCCGCTCGGCTGTGCGCACCGTGATCGACGGCGAGGAAAGCGTGGGCGTCCACGAGGCGCTCGACCTCGACCGTTTCCGCGCGGCCCTGCTCAAGCCGATGCTCGCCGTGCGGGTGCCGCGACGGGCGCGCTGGCGGTTTCCGGACTGATCCCGCCCGCGCGCGCGCTTTTCAGAGGCCTGGATAAAGCGGGAAGCGCGTGCAGAGCGCGGCCACCTCGGCCTTGACCTTCTCCTCGACGGCACCGTTGCCATCCTCGCCATTGGCGGCCAGACCATCGACCACCTCGATGATCCAGTCGGCGATCTGGCGGAATTCGGCCTCACCGAAACCGCGCGTCGTGCCCGCCGGAGAGCCGAGACGAATGCCGCTGGTCACGGTGGGTTTCTCAGGGTCGAACGGCACGCCGTTCTTGTTGCAGGTGATATGCGCGCGGCCCAATGCCTTTTCGGTGGCATTGCCCTTGACGCCCTTGGGCCGCAGATCCACGAGCACCACATGGGTGTCGGTGCCATGCGTGATCGTATCGAGCCCGCCCTTGATCAGTTGATCCGACAGCGCCTGCGCATTGGCGATCACGGCCTTGATGTAATCCTTGAATTCCGGGCGCAGCGCCTCGCCAAAGGCCACGGCCTTGCCCGCGATGACATGCATCAGCGGGCCGCCCTGGATGCCGGGGAAAATGGCCGAATTGAACTTCTTGGCCAAGCCTTCGTCGTTCGTGAGGATCATGCCGCCGCGCGGGCCGCGCAGCGTCTTGTGCGTGGTGGTGGTGGCCACGTGCGCGTGGGGGAAGGGGCTGGGATGCTCGCCGGCCGCGACGAGCCCCGCGAAATGCGCCATATCCACATGCAGCCAGGCCCCCACGCTATCGGCAATCTCGCGCATCTTCGCAAAGTCGATCCGGCGCGGAATGGCAGAGCCACCGGCGATGATGAGCTTCGGCTGATGTTCGGTGGCCAGCGCCTGCACCTGATCGTAATCAATCAGGTTATCCTCGCGCCGCACGCCGTATTGAATGGCGTTGAACCATTTGCCCGACTGGTTCGGCGCGGCCCCGTGCGTCAGATGCCCGCCCGCGTCGAGGCTCATGCCGAGGATGGTGTCGCCCGGTTGCAGAAGTGCCGTGAACACGCCCTGATTGGCCTGAGATCCGGAATTGGGCTGCACATTGGCAAAACCGCAACCGAAGAGCTGGCACGCCCGCTCGATGGCAAGGTTTTCGGCGATGTCGACGAACTGACAGCCGCCATAGTAACGCCGCCCCGGATACCCTTCGGCGTATTTGTTGGTCATCACCGAGCCCTGCGCCTCCATCACGGCGGCGCTGACGATGTTCTCCGACGCGATCAATTCGATCTCGTCGCGCTGGCGGCCAAGCTCCAGACCGATCGCGCGGGCGATCTCGGGGTCGCGCGTGGCGAGTGCCTCGGTGAAAAATCCGATATCGGCCACGGGCCGGTTTCCGTCATGGGGCATGGCATGTCCTCCGCCAGAAGATGCAACTCGCGAAGCACCTAGCCCAAACATGCCCTCAAGGAAAGATTGTAAAGCGACGCATCCCCCCGCCTGACCGGCATCTCTGGCCTTGGCGCGCGAATTGTGCTTGGACTTGGGCAGGACAGGCCGGGAACAGCCCATGACGCAGAAAATCGCCTTTGTCGCCAGCGAGGCGCCCACGGCACAGACCGCGCGCGCGGCCCTTGTGGGGCGCTACGGCTCCGTGTCCGAGCCGCAGGCGGATGTGATCGTGGCGCTTGGCGGGGATGGCTTCATGCTGGCCACGCTGCACCGCACACAGGCCCTTGACGTGCCGGTTTACGGGATGAATCGCGGCACGGTCGGCTTTTTGATGAACGACTATTCCGAGACCGACCTGCCCGAGCGGCTGTCACGCGCCGAGGAAGAGGTGATCAACCCGCTTGCGATGCGCGCCGAGGCGGGCGACGGCACGATCCACGAGGCGCTGGCCATCAACGAGGTCTCGCTTCTGCGCGCGGGGCCGCAGGCGGCCAAGCTGCGCATCAGCATCGACGGGCGGCTGCGGCTGGAAGAACTGATCTGCGACGGCGCGCTGGTCTCGACGCCCGCAGGCTCCACCGCCTATAACTACTCGGCCCACGGCCCGATCCTGCCCATTGGCGCGGATGTGCTGGCGTTGACCGCCGTCGCCGCGTTCCGTCCCCGCCGCTGGCGCGGCGCGCTCCTGCCCAAGACGGCGACGGTGCGCTTTGACGTGATCGAGCCGCACAAGCGCCCGGTCATGGCCGATGCCGACAGCCGCTGGATCGAAAGCGTGCTCTGGGTGGAAATCCGCTCCGAGACCGGCATTGCGCACCGGATCCTGTTCGATCCCGGCCACGGGCTGGAAGAGCGGCTGTTGCGTGAGCAATTCACCTGAGGCGCGGATCACCCCAGCCAGGCGTCAAGCGCCTCGGGGGTGGGATCAAGCCGTGTGACCTCACCGCCGACGAACTCGGCCAGCCGTGGCGCGTTGAGCGCGTTGACCCCCACCAGCACCGGCACGCCAAGCGCCACCGCCTCGGCGATGAGGGCGCGAAACCCGCGCCCGTCGGCCTCGTGCTTGCCGAACTTGTTGACGATGACCAGATCGGCCCCCGCGCTCAACCGCGCCTCGGCTTCCGCCACTGCCTGTTCGAGCGCCTCCGGGTCAAGCCGACAGCCCCGCGCGCCGGGGCCGAGGCTTTGCGAGATGCGTATCACCGGCCCGTCGGGCAGCACCTGCACATCCATGTCGCAGGGACGCCCCTCGCCGCAATCGGAATTGACCTGCACCGTCCCGCATAGCCGTCGCCCGCGCGCGATGGCGCGCATGGCGAAACCGTGCAGCAGCAGGTCCATATCCCCCCGCCCCCCGGCCATGACACAGGCGATCCGCATCGCCCCGGCCTCAGTCGGTCAGGCGGCTGATGACCACCGTCACCTCGGGCCGCTTGCCGATCTCGGTCTGCGCGCTCTGCCGCGCCACCCGGCGCAGCCCTTCCTCGAGCTTGCCATCGTCGCGCAGCACCTTGTCTCCCGCGCGCTCCATGAACTGCGCAAGCTCTTCTTCCAGAACATCTGGCAGCGGCGCGCGGCTGCGCCCGGTGCCGGCAAGCCCCATCGTCTCGACCCATGGATCGCCGAGCGGCGCATTTTCCTCGTCGAGAATGACATTGATCATCACATGCCCGTTGAGCGCCATGCGGATCCGGTCGCGCACGACACCGTCAAGCGCGCCGAACGTCACCGAGCCATCCAGATAGGTCCGTCCCGTCTCGACATATTCAGCAACCTTGGGCGCGTTGCCGCTGAGGTCGATCATCATGCCGTTGACGGCCAGAATGCCCTCGATCCGGTTCGCGCGCGCCAGCTTGACATGCTCGCGCAGATGCCGGTGCTCGCCATGCATGGGGATGAGCATTTGCGGCTTCAGGAGCTTGTGCATCGCGTCAAGATCGGGCCAGTTGGCATGTCCCGAGACGTGATAGCGGTCATCGCCCTCGATCACGTCGACACCCTGTTCGGAAAACTGGTTGATGATGCGGATCACGCCGCGCTCGTTGCCCGGAATGGTCTTGGAGGAAAAGAGGAACGTATCGCCCTCCTTCATGGTGATCCCGTTGTATTTGCCATTGGCCAGTTGTGCGCTTGCCGCGCGCCGCTCGCCCTGAGAGCCGGTGACGATCAGCATGAGGCTCTCGCGCGGGATGTTGCCCGCCTCCTCCGGTGTCACGGTCTGCGGGAAATCCGGCAGAACGCCGGTCTCGCGCGCGGCTTCCACCATGCGCTGCATCGCCCGCCCCATCAGGCAGACGGACCGCCCGGCCCGCACGCCCGCCTCGGCCAGCGTGCGCACGCGCGCGACGTTGCTGGCGAATGTGGTGGCCACGACCATGCCCCGGCTGGCGGCAACCAGATCGGTGATCGGCTGCGCCACGCTGCTCTCGGAGCGGCCCTCGTGATGGCTGAAGACATTGGTCGAATCGCAAGCCAGAACCTTGACCCCCGCCGCCCCGATCGAGGCCCAGAGATCGCGGTCGAACGGCTCACCCACGCCGGGGTTGGTGTCGATCTTGAAATCGCCCGTGTGCACGATGCGCCCGCCGGGCGTGTCGATGACCAGCCCGGATGCCTCGGGAATGGAATGCGAGATCGGCACGAAACCCACGGTGAACGGCCCCGCCGCCACCGTCCCGGGCCAGACGCTTGCGGTTTGCACGGCCTGCTCGGGATGGCCATGCTCCTTCATCTTGCGGCGCGCGATATTGGCGGTGAAGGCGCGCGCGTAAACGGGTACCCCCAGCCGGTCGTGGTAATGCGCGACCGCGCCGATGTGATCCTCATGCGCATGGGTGACGAACACCGCCTCCAGCCGGTCCTTGCGCTCCTCCAGCCATGCAATATCCGGAAGGATCAGATCCACCCCCGGAGAGCCGTCCATATCCGGGAAGGTCACGCCCAGATCGACAAGGATCAGCCGCTCCTTGCCGGGTTTGCCATAGCCGTAGACATAGGCATTCATACCCACTTCACCCGCCCCGCCGAGGGGCAGGTAGATCAATCGTTCGCTGCTCATGGGGCGTCAGCCCTCCTTGTTATATGCGTTGATCACGGTCAGCCCGTGCATCGTCAGTTCATCCTCGAACCTGTCGAACAGGTCCGTGCCTTGCTGGAAGAGCGGGGCCAGCCCCCCGGTTGCGATGACCGTCATGGCGCGTCCGCGCTCGGCCTTTATCCGCTCACATATCCCATTGATCAGCCCGACATAACCCCAGAATACGCCCGATTGCATACAGGCGACGGTATTGGTGCCGATCACCTTCTCGGGCTTGGTCACATCCACATGCGGCAAGGCCGCCGCCGCCTCGTGAAGGGCCTGCAAGGACAGGTTCACCCCCGGCGCGATCACGCCGCCGATATAGGCCCCGTCGGTATCGACCACGTCAAAGGTGGTGGCGGTGCCGAAATCCACGATGATCAGATCCCCGCCATGCAGATCGAACCCCGCCACCGTGTTGACCAGCCGGTCCGGCCCCACCTGCGTGCCCGCATCCACCCGCACATCGACGGGCAGGCGGCATTCGGGCTTGCCCACCACGAGCGGGCGGCAGTTGAAATAGCGATCCGCCAGAACCCGCAGATTGAACACCACGCGCGGCACGGTCGAGGAAATGATCATCTCGGTGATCTCGGCGCGGATGCCGTGATGCTGAATCAGCGTCGAGAACCAGACGAAATACTGATCCGCCGTGCGCTGATGCTCGGTCGAGGTGCGCAGCGTGCACAGGAACCGCGTCCCGTCCCAGATCGAGAATACCGTGTTGGTATTGCCGCAGTCGATCGCCAGAAGCATGTCCCGCCCCCCGTTTTCAGAAAAACACCTCGGCCGCGGCGATGGACACGCGGCCCCGTGCCGTCGCCAGCACCAGGTTGCCCGCCGCGTCCACCGTCTCGAACCGGCCCTCATGCGTCTCGCGGGCGGTGCGCGCGGTGATCACCTGACCGAGACGCGCCGCCAGGTCGAGCCAGGCCCGGCGCAGCGGCTCGAAGCCATACGTGACGAACTGCGCCTCGAGCCGCGCATAGGCAGGGGCGAGCAGGTCGAGAAACGCCTCCGGACCGATCGCCACCCCGGTTTCGGACAAAAGCGAGACCGGCCGCAGCGCCCCCGCCTCCACCTCTGCCGCGTCCGGTGCGGCCACGAGGTTCACGCCGATGCCGATGGCGAAATGGCTGAGATGTGCCCCCACGCCCGCGCTCTCAAGCAATATCCCTGCCAGCTTGCCGCCGTTCAGAAGCACATCATTGGGCCATTTGAGCGCCAGCCCCGCCGCCCGTCCCGTCGCCGCCACAACCGCCTCATGGAGCGCCAGCGACGCCACGAAAGACCGCAATGCCACGCGGTCGGGCGTCTCCGACGGGCGCATCACCAGTGTTGCCGCGAAATTGCCGGGCGGGTTGGCCCAGGCCCGGCCGCGCCGCCCCCGCGCGGCGCTCTGCTCCAGCGCCAGGATCCATTCCGGCCCCGCCAGTTGCGACGCGATCCGCGCGGCCTCGGCATTGGTGCTGTCCACCCGCGCCAGCACCCGCCGCCCATAGCCCTCGGGCCAATCGCTGCGCGCCCCCGGTTTCATCGTTCCCCAAATACTCCCGCCGGAGGCATCCCCGCCCCGCAGCAGGCGCAGGCCTCAGCGGACAAGGCTCGCCGCCGCCGCCTGCGCCATGGTCTCGACGCCGAACATGTTGACGATGCCCAACAGCATCACCGCCGCCGATCCCATCAGGAAGGCCCATTGCACCAGCGAGCGACCGGTTTCCAGCGTCGATCCCTCCTCGCCGAAATACATGTAATAGACGATGCGAAGATAGTAGAACGCGCCGATGACGCTTGCCACCACGCCCGCCACGGCCAGCCAGACAAGCCCCGCCTCATAGGCCGCGCGCAGCACGTAGAGCTTGCCGAAAAAGCCCAGAAGCGGCGGGACGCCCGCAAGGCTGAAGAGCAGGATCAGCATGGCCAGCGCGCGGCCCGGCTCGGCCTTGGAATAGAGGTTCAGGCTGCGGATATCCGTCACCGGCTGCCCGTCGCGCTCCATCGACAGGATGAAGGCGAACGTGCCCACATTCATCGTCACGTAGATCGCCGCATAGACCAGCATCGCCTGCACGCCAAAGACGGTGCCCGAGGCCAGCCCCATCAGCGCATAGCCCATATGCGCGATCGAGGAATAGGCCATCAGCCGCTTGATATTGGTCTGTCCAATGGCCGCCACCGCGCCCAGGAACATCGACAGAAGGCTGAGCGCCGCCAGCACCTGCTGCCAGTCCGCGACGACGCCGCCAAAGGCGTCATGCACCACGCGGGCAAACAGGCCCAAGGCCGCCATCTTGGGCGCGGTGGCGAAAAACGCGGTGATCGGTGTCGGCGCGCCCTCGTAGACATCGGGTGTCCACATGTGGAACGGCACCGCCGAGATCTTGAAGGCCAGCCCGGAAATGACCAGAACAAGCCCGATCAGCAGGCCAAGCGGGGTCTGCCCGTCGGCGGCGGCGATGATGCCCGAGAAAAGCGTGGTGCCGGCAAAGCCATAGACCAATGAGGCGCCAAAGAGCAGCAGGCCGGAGGACAGCGCACCCAGCACGAAATACTTGAGACCCGCCTCGGTCGATTTCAGATTGTCGCGCCGCAGCGACGCGACCACGTAAAGCGCCAGCGATTGCAGCTCGAGCCCCATGTAGAGCGCCATCAGATCGCCCGCGCTCACCATCACCATCATGCCCACGACCGAGAGCGCGATGAGGATGGGATATTCGAACCGCAGGATGCCGCGGCGCTCCATGTAGTCCTGTCCCAGCACCAGCACCGCCGCCGCCGACAACAGGATCACCACCTTGGCGAAGCGCGCGAACCCGTCATCGTTGATCATGCCGCCGAAGGCCGTGCGCGTGCCCGCGCCGCTCATCCCGATCCAGATCGCCAGCAGCACCATCAGTGCCGCCGTCACCCAGACGAGCAGCGGCGCAAGCCGGTCGCGGCCGGTATAGACCGCCCCCAGAAGCGCTGCCATCGCATAGACCGACAGCAGGATTTCCGGAAGGATTACGTTCAGATCAGCCTGCATGGATCAGGGCCTCCGGGGATCAGTGCGCAACCTGCGCCACCGCCGTCGCGGCACGCGCGACGGATTGGGCAAGCTCGACATTGGAAATCAGCGCCTCGACAGAGGGGCCGGTGATATCGGTGACAAGCCGCGGATAGACGCCCAGAAGCAGCGTCATCACCACCAGCGGCGCAAAGATCGCGCGCTCGCGGCGGCTCATGTCGGTGATGGTCTTGAGGCTCTCCTTGATGAGATCGCCCATCACCACCCGGCGGTAGAGCCAGAGCGCATAGGCCGCCGAGAGGATCACGCCCGTGGTGGCCACCGCCGCGACCCAGGTGTTGACCTGAAACACGCCCACCAGCGTCAGAAACTCGCCGATGAAGCCGGATGTGCCCGGCAGGCCCACATTGGCCATGGTGAAGAACATGAAAATGAGCGCATAGGCCGGCATCCGGTTCACGAGGCCGCCATAGGCATCGATCTCGCGGGTGTGCATCCGGTCATAGATCACGCCGACGCAGAGAAAGAGCGCCCCCGAGATGAAGCCGTGGCTGATCATCTGGAAGATCGCGCCATCGAGCCCCTGCTGGTTGGCCGCGAAAATCCCCATCGTGACATAGCCCATATGCGCGACGGAACTGTAGGCGATGAGCTTTTTCATGTCCTCCTGCGCCAGCGCCACGAGCGAGGTGTAGACAATGGCAATCGCCGAAATCCACAGGATGAACGGCGTCAGCACCTCGGCGCCCACCGGGAACATCGGCAGCGAAAAGCGCAGGAAGCCGTAGCCGCCCATCTTCAGGAGGATCGCCGCCAGCACCACCGAACCGGCCGTGGGGGCCTGAACGTGCGCATCCGGCAGCCAGGTATGCACCGGCCACATCGGCATCTTGACCGCAAAGCTGGCAAAGAACGCCAGGAACATGAGCGTCTGCATCCCGCCCACGAGATGTATCCCCAGAACCGGGAAACTGTCGGAGGCGAATTCGTGCCGCAGGAGCGTCGGGATATCGGTCGTGCCCGCCTCGGCGAACATCGCCACCATCGCCACCAGCATCAGCACCGAGCCAAGAAAGGTGTAGAGAAAGAACTTGAACGCCGCATAGATCCGCGCCTTGCCGCCCCAGATCCCGATGATGAGGAACATCGGAATGAGCCCCGCCTCGAAGAAGAGGTAGAAAAGCACCAGATCGAGCGCCATGAACACGCCCAGCATCAGCGTCTCAAGCAGCAGAAAGGCGATCATGTATTCCTTGACGCGGGTCGTCACGCCCCAGGACGCGGCGATGGTCAGCGGCATCATGAAGGTGGTCAGCATCACGAAGAGCACGCTGATCCCGTCCACGCCCATCTTGTATTTCAGGCCCAAAAGCCATTCGCGCTCTTCCACGAACTGAAAGCCGGTATTCGACGCATCAAACCCGAACAGGATGAAGAGCGAGACAAGGAAGGTCAGCGTGGTGGCAATCAGCGCCACCCATTTCGCGTTGGTCTGCGCAGCTGCATCCTCGCCGCGCAGGAACACGGCAAGGATTGCCGCCGCGATGGCCGGGATGAATGTGACGATGGAAAGAAGGTTGTCCATCAGTTGGCCCCCCCGAAGATGGTCATCCAGGTCACGAGCGCGACGATGCCGAGCACCATGGCAAAGGCATAGGTGAAGATATAGCCCGACTGCGCGCGCCCCGCGAGGCGGGTAAGGCGCGGGATCAGCCCCATCGCCACCCCGTTGAGCGAGCCGTCGATCACGTCCCCGTCGCCGCGCTTCCACAGAAGATGCCCGAGCGCCTTGGCCGGCCGAACGAAGAGAAAATCATAGATCTCGTCGAAATACCACTTGTTGAGCAGAAAGAGGTAGAGCGGGCGGTTGGTTTCGGCGACGCGGCGCGGCATCGCCGGATCCCAGACATAGAACCAGAGCGCGGTGATGAGGCCGATCAGCATGGCGACAAAGGGGCTCACCTTGACCCATGTCGGCGCGTGATGGGCGTCGTCCAGAACGTGGTTGTCGGGATGCATGAAGATCGCCCCCTCGGGTGCCACGCCATGCGCCACCGGCGCGGCCTCGCCATGGGTGTCGCTCGCCTCGGCATGAGCTGCAATCCCGAAGAATCGGTTCACCTGCTCATGGCTGCCGAAAAAGCTGTTATACCAGATCATGCCCGCGAACACCGCGCCAAGCGCCAGCACACCAAGCGGTACCAGCATCACGGTGGGGCTTTCATGCGCGTGTTCATGGGTGTGCTTGTCGCCGCGCGGCGTGCCGAAGAAGGTCAGGAACATCAGGCGCCAGCTATAGAAGGACGTGAAAAGCGCCGCGATGACCAGCATCCAGAACGCATAGCCGCCCGCCGTTCCGGCCCATGCACTCTCGATCACCGCATCCTTCGAGAGGAACCCGGCAAAGCCGATATGGGTGAGCGGGATACCGACGCCGGTGATGGCCAGCGTGCCGATCATCATCGCCCAGAACGTATAGGGCATCTTGCGGCGCAAGCCGCCATAGTTGCGCATGTCCTGCTCGTGATGCATCCCATGGATGACCGACCCGGCGCCCAGAAACAGCATCGCCTTGAAGAAGGCGTGGGTGAAAAGGTGGAACATCGCCACCGAATATACGCCCACGCCTGCGGCCACGAACATATAGCCAAGCTGCGAGCAGGTCGAATAGGCGATCACGCGCTTGATGTCGTTCTGCACAAGTCCCACGGTCGCTGCGAAAAACGCGGTCGAGGCCCCTAGGAACACAACGAATGTCATCGCCTCCGGAGCGTATTCCATCAGCGGCGACATGCGGCAGACAAGGAACACGCCCGCCGTCACCATGGTCGCGGCGTGAATGAGCGCCGAAACGGGCGTCGGGCCTTCCATGGCGTCGGGCAGCCATGTGTGCAGGAAAAGCTGCGCCGATTTGCCCATCGCACCGATAAATAGCAGCACCGCGATCAGGTTGGCGGCGTTCCATTCGGACCAGAGGAAGGTCAGTTGCGTCTCGGCCAGTTGCGGGGCTGCGGCAAAGATGTCGTCAAAGCGCACCGAGTCAGTCAGGAAATAAAGCGCCATGATCCCAAGCGCGAAACCGAAATCGCCCACCCGGTTGACCACGAAGGCCTTGATCGCGGCGGCATTGGCCGAGGGCTTGCGGTAATAGAACCCGATCAGCAGGTAGGAGGCGACGCCCACCCCCTCCCAGCCAAAGAACATCTGCACGAGGTTGTCGGAGGTCACCAGCATCAGCATGGCGAAGGTGAAGAACGAGAGATAGGCAAAGAAGCGCGGCCGATAGCTCTCGTTCTCGCGGAAATTCTCGTCATGCGCCATGTAGCCCATGGAATAGAGATGCACGAGCGCCGAAACCGTGTTCACCACGATCAGCATGATCGTCGTCAGCCGGTCCACCCGGATCGACCACGCGGCATCGAGCGTGCCCGACTGCACCCAATCAAGGATATGCACCGCCTGCGCCTCATGCGCGCCTTGCAGGAACACGACCCAGCTCAGCACCGCGGCCAGAAACAGAAGCCCCGTGGTCAGCCATTGCGCGCCCTTGTCACCGATGACGCGCCAGCCGAAGCCCGCGATGATCGCCCCGATGAGTGGCGCGAATAGGATTATCTTGTAGATCATCGGGATCAGCCTTTCATCACGTTGACGTCTTCCACGGCGATGGTGCCGCGGTTACGGAAGAAACAGACAAGGATCGCAAGGCCGATGGCGGCCTCGGCGGCGGCAACGGTCAGCACGAAGAGCGTGAACACCTGCCCCACCAGATCCCCCAGATGGGCGGAAAAGGCGACGAGGTTGATATTGACCGACAGAAGCATCAGCTCGATCGACATCAAGAGAACGATGACGTTCTTGCGGTTCAGGAAAAGCCCGAAGATCCCGATGACGAAAAGCGCGGCGGCCACCGTCAGATAATGTTCAAGTCCGATCATGTCTGTCCCTCCGGGCCGTGCCCGATTGTCGTCTTTGTCCTGGGGCGCGCGTCGGCGCGCGGGCGCGTCAAATCCCGTCGCCGCTCACAGCCCCTGCCCCGGTCTCACGTCCTTCAACTCCATCGCCTTGGCCGGGTCGCGATACATCTGCGCCAGCACGTCCTGGCGCTTGACCCCCTCGCGGTGGCGCAGTGTCAGCACGATCGCCCCGATCATCGCCACCAGCAGGATCAGCCCGGCAAGCTGAAAGAGGATGAAGTATTGATCATAAAGCAGCAGCCCCAGAGCGGCGGTGTTCTCCACCCCCTCGGGCGTCACCGCGGCCCGCGCGCCCAATGCCCCCTCGGCCACCTGCCAGTTGCCGAAGGCGATGCCGAACTGCATCAGCAGGATCACCCCGATGAGCAGCGCGAGCGGCATGTATTTCGCCATCTCCGCCTTCAACTCGGCGAAATCCACGTCGAGCATCATCACCACGAACAGGAACAGCACGGCGACTGCGCCCACGTAGACGATGATCAAGAGCATCGCCACGAACTCGGCCCCCAAGAGCACGAAAAGCCCCGCCGCGCTGATGAAGGACAGGATCAGCCAGAGCACGGAATGGACCGGGTTGCGGCTCACCACCGTGAAAAGCCCGCCCACCAGAAGGGCCGCCGCGAAAAGATAGAAGGACATCGCCGCTATGGTCATTTTTCCGATCCTTTCTCGCCTGCCTCGTCCATGACCTCGCGCGCGAAATCCATCGCGCGGGTCATCGAGGGGATGCCGGCAAACATCGCCATCTGCGCGATGGTCTCGGCGATCTCGTCTTTCGTCGCCCCCGCCTCAAGCGCGTGGCGGACGGTCAGGCGGATCTGCGTATCGCTCTGCGCGCCCAGCATCGTCAGCCCCGCCAGCGTGATCAAAAGCCGCGTCTTGGCGTCAAGCCCGTTCTTGTTGACGCCCTTGCCGAAACTCATCTCCATGAATTCCTTTGGCATGGTCGGCCACAGCTTCTCGAACCCCTTGGGCGAAAAGCTCTCGAGCGCGGGGTTCATCGCCTTGGCCATTTCCTGGGCCTGACGCATCATCATCTCGAATGGGTTGGTTGGATCGCTCATCGGTAGGGTGCATCCATTTCGAGGTTGCGGGCAATCTCGGCCTCCCAGCGGTCGCCGTTCTCCAGAAGCCGCGCCTTGTCATAGAAAAGCTCTTCGCGCGTTTCGGTGGCAAACTCGAAATTCGGCCCCTCGACGATGGCATCGACCGGGCAGGCCTCCTGACAGAAGCCGCAATAGATGCATTTCGTCATGTCGATGTCGTAGCGCGTGGTGCGGCGGCTGCCATCATCGCGCGGCTCTGCGTCGATGGTGATGGCCTGCGCGGGGCAAATGGCCTCGCAGAGCTTGCAGGCGATGCAGCGCTCCTCGCCATTGGGATAGCGGCGCAGCGCATGTTCGCCGCGAAAGCGGGGGCTAAGCGGGCCTTTTTCGTGCGGATAGTTCAGCGTCGCCTTGGGCGCGAAGAAGTATTTCAGCCCCAGCTTGAACCCGACATAGAAATCCTTGAGCAGGAAATACCCCGCCGCGCGTCCGTAATCCATCTGCGTCATGGCTCAGCCTCCTATCGCCCAACGGGCCCAGAACCCGCCGAGAACCTCGAATTTCGCAAGAAACGCCACGATCACCACCCAGGCCAGCGACATGGGCAGGAACACTTTCCAGCCGATGCGCATGAGTTGATCGTAGCGGTAGCGCGGGGTGATCGCCTTGACCATGGCGAAGAGGAAGAAGAAGAACGCCATCTTGCCGACCATCCACAGCACCCCGTCGGGCAGGCCCGGAACGGGCGAGAGCCACCCGCCGAAGAACAGAAGCGAGATGAGCGCGCACATGAGGAAGATGGCGATGTATTCCCCGGCCATGAACAAAAGGAACGGCGTCGAGGAATATTCCACCTGATAGCCCGCCACCAGTTCCGATTCCGCCTCGGGCAGATCGAAAGGCGGGCGGTTGGTTTCGGCCAGCGCCGAGATGAAGAACAAGAACACCATCGGCAGGTGCGGCAGCCAATACCAGCCGAAAAACCCATAGGCGGTATCCTGCGCCGCCACGATGGCGCTGAAATTGAGCGAGCCGGTGGAGATGATCACCCCGATGATGATGAGGCCGATGGAGACCTCGTAGGAGATCATCTGTGCGGCAGAGCGGAGCGAGCCGAGGAACGGATATTTCGAGTTCGACGCCCACCCCCCCATGATCACGCCGTAAACCTCCAGCGAGGAGACGGCGAAGACGAAAAGCACGGCCACGTTGATATCCGACAGCACCCATCCCTCGTTCATCGGGATGACCGCCCAGGCCAGGATCGCCAGCACAAAGGACGTCATCGGCGCCAGCAGGAACACCGGCCGGTCCGCCCCCGCCGGGATCACCACCTCCTTGACCACGTATTTGAGCGCGTCGGCCACCGATTGCAGCAACCCAAAAGCGCCCACCACGTTAGGCCCGCGCCGCATCTGCACGGCGGCCCAGATCTTGCGGTCGCCATAGACAAGGAACAGCAGCGAAATCATCACGAAGCCGACAATCGCCAGGCATTGCGCGAGGATCAGAACGAAGGTCCCGAACGGGGTTGTCAAGAATTCAGCCATTTGCTCCCGGTCCTCATACCATCGGTATTCCGTTTTCCGCGCAATTCGCGGCGACGACTTCGGCGTCGAGTGTCATCAGCCCCCGAGGCAGCGACTCGGAGATCGTATAAACCGCATCGCCCTGCCAGTTACCACCCTCTTGCGACACCTGTGTGCGCACATGGCGGGCAAATCCGTAGCCCCGGATCAGCGTGTATTGCGCCGCAGCGCACTCGGCATAGGCCTCCACGTCCGAGGCATCGCGCGCGCCCCGCATGGTGACGTGAAAATTCACCAGATCACCATCCAGAAGCCGCGTCTCCACGCCCCGGTAATCGGGCCGGAAATCGGACACGACAGCCGCGCCATCCGGCTCGGCGCAACCCGCAAGCCCGCCCGTCAGGCCGAGCGCGAGCGCGGGTATGAGGGGCGCGGCCATCTTCACTCCGCCGCTACCGGCTCTGGCCTGCGCGCACGGGCGAGCGCGCTCAACTCGGCCATCAGCTCGCTGGCGCGCGCAATCGGATTGGTCAGATAGAAATCGCCGATGGCGGCCCCGACCTGCCCCGCGCCGATCTCGGTCGCGGGCACGGGCTGCCAGTCGTTTTCCGGAACCTCGTCGATCCGCGCCAGATGCGGCACCGCCTTGACCAGGCCCTGACGCAATTGCGCAAGGCTGTCAAAGGGCAGCACCGCGCCCGTCTCACCCGAAAGCGCGCGCAGGATCGCCCAGTTCTCCTTGGCCTCGCCGGGGGCGAAGCCCGCGCGCAGCGCCAGTTGCGGACGCCCTTCGGTGTTCACGAAGAGGCCCTGTTCCTCGGTCCAGGCCGCGCCCGGCAGGATCACGTCGGCGCGATGCGCGCCCCGGTCGCCATGGCTTCCCTGATAGATCACAAAAGCCCCCGGCGCGATCTCGATCTCGTCGGCACCAAGGTTGTAGACCACATCGGCCCCCTCCAGCGCCGCCGCCACACCGCCCTCGCAGGTGGCATCCACATCCATCGCGCCGACGCGGCCCGCCGCCGTATGCAGCACCAGAAGGCCGGCACCCTGCTTTTCGGCCACCTGCATGGCAAGGCTCAACACGCCGGCACCGTTCTCGCCGCGCAGCGCGCCCTGCCCCACGATCACCAGCGCGCCCTCGCGCGGGGTCGCCTCGTTGAGAAGGCGCGCCAGAAACTTGTTGCGCGCGCCCAGTTGCTCGGCCCCGAAGGTCAGATCGGCCGGCTGGCCCACATGCACGATCTCCGCCCCCTTGAGCCAGGCCTTGCGGATGCGCGCCCCCAGAACCGGCGCCTCGGTGCCCGGATCGGTGCCGATCAGGGTGATGTGTTTCGCGTGGTCGATATCCTCGATCAGCGCGGTGCCCACGTAACCCGAGCGGTTGCCCGCAGGCAGCGCCGCGCCGTCGGTGCGGCACTCCACCACGCCGCCCTGCCCCTCGATCAGCAGCTTGAGCGCATAGGCGGCCTCCACCGGGGCCAGATCGCCGACCAGACCGGCCAGTTTCGACGCACCCTTGATCGCCGATGCCGCTGCGCCAAGCGCCTCGGGCCAGCCAGCGGGGCGCAAACGCCCGTTCTCGCGGATATAGGGCCGATCAAGCCGCTGCCGCCGCAGCCCGTCCCAGACAAAGCGGGTCTTGTCGGAAATCCATTCCTCGTTCACGCCGTCATGGTTGCGCGGCAGGATGCGCATGACCTCACGGCCCTTCGTGTCGACGCGGATATTGGAGCCGAGCGCATCCATCACGTCGATGGTCTCGGTCTTGGTCAACTCCCATGGCCGCGCGGTAAAGGCATAGGGTTTGGAGACCAGCGCGCCCACGGGGCACAGGTCGATGATATTGCCCTGAAGATTGCTGTTGAGCGTCTCACCCAGATAGGAGGTGATTTCCGCATCCTCGCCGCGTCCGGTCTGACCCATGACATGCAGCCCCGCCACCTCGGTCGTAAAGCGCACGCAGCGCGTGCAGGAGATGCAGCGCGTCATATGCGTTTCCACCAGTGGGCCAAGGTCCAGATCCTCGGTCGCGCGCTTGGGCTCGCGGTAGCGGCTGAAATCCACGCCATAGGCCATGGCCTGATCCTGAAGATCGCATTCGCCGCCCTGATCGCAGATCGGGCAATCAAGCGGGTGGTTGATGAGCAGAAACTCCATCACCCCCTCGCGCGCCTTCTTGACCATGGGCGAATTGGTTTTCACCTGCGGCGGGCTGCCATCGGGAAAGGGGCGCATGTCACGCACCTGCATGGCACAGCTTGCCGCCGGTTTCGGCGGGCCGGGCTGGACCTCGACCAGACACATCCGGCAGTTGCCCGCGATCGACAGGCGCTCGTGATAGCAAAAGCGCGGGACCTCGACGCCAACCTGTTCACAGGCCTGAATCAGCGTCATCGCCGCCTCGACCTCGATTTCCTGCCCGTCGATGATGATCTTGCGTAGGTCCGCCATCCCGTCTCACCTTGCCCTGAGAAGCGCGCCGATCCGGCTTTGCTTCTCGATTTCGTCCCGGCCAAGCACACAGAGGCTCGGCCCGTCATTCGGTTCCGCACCGCGCGCCCGGATATAGGCATCGGCGCGCGCGCGCATCTTCCGTTTCTCTTCGCGATCCTTCACGTAGGCCTCGATCTCGGCCTCCGAATAGCCGCGTGCCACCGCCTCGGCCTTCAACTCGTTCATGAGCCCCAGACCGCGAAACATGCGCGCCGAAATGCTGTCGCAGCGCTTGCGGATCTCGTCGGCCACCGACATTTCCATCAGCCGCTGATTGATGTCCGTCTCCTGCGCCAGAGAGGCCGCACTTGCCCCCGGCACCGCCAGCCCGAACCCCAGAATTGCCCCGAGAATCACACGCATGACATGGCTCCTTTCCCGTCAAACCGGAGCGCGGCCAACGCGGCCCGCCCACCTGCGTCGCAGATGGGAAGGCAGCGGCCTGTCATGCAATAACAGGCAAACCAAACCCCTGATATGACAAAGGTCAACGCCATATGACGCAGGTCCCCGACACCGACACGCGATCCCCCGAACGGGTATAAACAGGCCCCTCCTGCCCCTCGCGCGCCCCTTTCCATTCGATGGCAGAGGTGCCGAAATTCGCGATGCAATGGCGCGTGGCCTCATGCACCGCCGCCTTGCGCGCGCCTTCGACACCACGCCCCGCCCGGCCCACCGACGCGGTGAAGACACGCCGGTCGCTGCGCTCGGCGCGCACCTTCGCCGGATAATAATTCCCGTCAAAGAGCACACGCTCCTCGCGCTTGGAGCATCCCGCCACAAGCACCGCACAAAGCACGATCAGCCCCGCCCGCCGATATGCGCGCGCGGCCCTCACTCTGCGGCCACCGCGCTGATGCGTCCGGCCTTCTGCGCGCGGATACGGTCCTCGATCTCGTCGCGGAAATTGCGGATGAGGCCCTGAATGGGCCAGGCCGCCGCATCGCCAAGCGCGCAGATCGTGTGCCCCTCGACCTGCTTGGACACGTCGAACAGCATGTCGATTTCCTCGATCTCGGCCTCGCCGCGCACCAGCCGCTCCATCACCCGCATCATCCAGCCGGTGCCCTCGCGGCAGGGCGTGCATTGCCCGCACGACTCGTGCTTGTAGAATTTCGACAGCCGCCAGATTGCCTTGACGATATCGGTGCTGCGGTCCATCACGATCACCGCCGCCGTGCCGAGGCCCGAGCGCAGATCCTTTTGCAGATAGTCGAAATCCATGATCGCGTCGCGCATGTTCTCTCCGCGCACGCAGGGCACGGACGACCCGCCCGGGATCACCGCCAGCAGATTGTCCCAGCCGCCGCGAATCCCGCCGCAATGCTTTTCGATGAGTTCCTCGAAGGGGATCGACATGGCCTCCTCGACCACGCAGGGCGTGTTGACATGGCCCGAGATGGCAAAAAGCTTGGTGCCCGCGTTGTTGGGGCGGCCAAAGCCCGAAAACCATTCCGGCCCGCGCCGAAGGATGGTGGGCACCACGGCGATGCTCTCGACGTTGTTCACCGTGGTCGGACAGCCATAAAGCCCCGCCCCCGCCGGAAACGGCGGCTTCATGCGCGGCATGCCTTTTTTGCCCTCAAGGCTTTCCAGCAGGGCGGTTTCCTCGCCACAGATATAAGCGCCCGCGCCGTGATGCAGGTAGAGGTCGAAATCCCAGCCCGACTTGCAGGCGTTCCTGCCGATGAGCCCCGCCTCGTAGGCCTCGTCGATGGCCGCCTGAAGCGCCTCTTTCTCGCGGATGTATTCGCCGCGAATGTAGATATAGCAGGCATGGGCATTCATGGCGAAACTGGCGATCAGACACCCCTCGACCAGCGTATGCGGATCGTGGCGCATGATCTCGCGGTCCTTGCAGGTGCCCGGCTCGCTCTCGTCCGCGTTGACCACCAGATAGGCGGGGCGCCCGTCGCTTTCTTTCGGCATGAAGGACCATTTGAGGCCGGTGGGAAAGCCCGCGCCGCCGCGCCCGCGCAGCCCGCTCGCCTTCATCTGGTTCACGATCCAGTCGCGCCCGTTCTGGAGGATTTTCGCAGTTCCGTCCCAATGGCCCCGCGCCATGGCCCCCTTCAGGCTGCGGTCATGCATCCCGTAGAGATTGGTAAAGATACGATCCTGGTCCTTCAGCATCCCGTCACCTCCGGTTGCCCTGACGCGCGCGCCAGAGTTGATAGATCAGCACGAAGGCGTAGACGAAGCCGCCAAGCGCCATCAGATCGAACAGCGCGCGCATGCGCAGGCTCAGTCCATATTGAGCCCCGATCAGCGAGGCGAGGACCCAAAGCACCCCCGTCCCCGCAATCACAAGCGCGGCGCGGCGCCCAAGGCGCGCGATCTCCTGATCCTGTTGCGGCATCGTCCTTCATGCTCAATATACATCGCCCTCGCCGACACGGCGCGAGAACTCGGTCTCGCCCCCGGCCGCGAGGATTTTCGCCTGATCGACCCAGCCATCGCGGCTGACCCGGCCCTTGAAGCCCTTGAGGTTCTCATCGACCCAGGCCACCTCGGCAGCGGTCCAGTTCGCGATCTGCTCGTAATGATAAAAGCCCAGCTCGTTGCACAGCTTTTCCAGCTTGGGGCCCACGCCCTTGATCGCCTTGAGATCGTCGGCCTTGCCGTCCTTGGGCGCGCTCAGCGCCTCGGGGCGGGTGCCCACGTCAGCCTCGTCCTGCTTTGCGGCCGGGGCCGCTTGCTCTCCATAACGCCATTCGCCCTTGCGCGTCGACAGCTCTTCTTCGCCGTCCAGCAGCGTGCCCGCCCTGACGGCAGGGGCCGCCGTGGCAGCGCTCGCCGTCGGCTCTGCGGCATGGGCAGGGGCAGACGCGGCGGCGGGTTTGGGCGCGGGCGCGTCGTCATCCTCGTCGAACGGGGCCTTGTAACCCGTGATGCCCGTGGCCTGACGCAGGCTTGCCTCGACGTCTTTCGCCTCGATCCCGCGATCCTCGGCCCCGTAACCGGTGCAGATGAGCCGACCGAAAACCAGCCCGATAAAGGCCGCGAAGGCCACCGCCAGCAGCAACGCGGCAAGAAATCCGACCGAGCCGGTTGCAGAGATCAGAACGGCCAGGCCGGCCAAAGACGCAAGGCCCCAGCAAACAATCTGGCAAGTGCTCAGTTTCGACGTTGTGGACATGTCACTCTCTCCCGTTGGTTCTCAGATTGGCGCGTCAGTAGACATCGCCTTTCTTGACCCGGGCGGAAAACTCCGTCTCCTTGCCCTCGGCCAGCAGTTTTGCCTGCTCAACCCAGTTGTCACGGCTGACGCGTCCCTTGAATCCTTCAAGGTTCAGGTCCACCCAACTGACCTCTTCCTCCGTCCATGCGGCGACCTGATCGAAATGGTAAAAACCCATGGAATTGCACAGCTTCTCCAGTTTCGGCCCGATCCCCTTGATCCGCTTGAGATCGTCCGCCTTGCCCGCACGCGGGGCGCTCAGCGCCTCGGGGCGCTTGCCCGCCTCGGCCTTGCTCTCGGCGACGCTCTGCTTGGCGTCCGGCGCGGGGTCCGCTTTGGGTGCCTCGGCCTTGACCAGTTGCGCCTTTGCCTCTTCGGGCTTTTTCTCGGCCTTGGCCATCGGCGTGGCCTTGGCTTCGGCCTTTGCCGCTGCCGTCACGGCGACAGGTTCCGCGTTGAGTGTGACAGAGGACGGCGCGGGCTTGTGATCGGCCCCCTTCTCGCGCCAGGGGGCCAGGATCGGCACCTCGGTGCCGTCGATGCGCTTCACGGTCTCGCCCAGATCGACGGCCGCCTGCGCGCTGGCATTATACTGCGCGCGCCCGCTCTCGAACTCGGTCAGGCTCGTGAGCCCCGATTTCGGCTCGGCGGCATAGCGCCCGTTCTGCGGCCCCGGCACGGGCACCTTGCCCGCGGCCAATTCGTCGATGATCTCGGAGAACCGCGCGGCACTCAGATCCTCGTAATAATCCTTGCCGATCTGCGCCATCGGCGCATTGGCACAGGCCCCCAGGCATTCCACCTCTTCCCAGGAAAACTTGCCATCCTCCGAGAGCTGATGCGGCTTCGGCGCGATTTTCTCGCGGCAGACCGCGATCAGGTCCTCGGCCCCGCAGATCATGCACGAAAGCGTGCCGCAAATCTGGAAATGTGCAATACTACCAACAGGTTGCAACTGGAACATGAAGTAGAACGTGGCCACTTCCAGCGCGCGGATATAATCCATGCCCAGCCGGTCGGCGACATGCTCGATGGCCGGGCGGCTCAGCCAGCCCTCCTGCTCCTGCGCGCGCCACAAAAGCGGGATGATCGCGCTTGCCTGCCGCCCCTCGGGGTATTTGCTGATCTGCGCCTCGGCCCACTCCTGATTGGCAGGGGTGAAGGCAAAGCTTGCGGGCTGCTCGTGGTAAAGACGGCGTAGCATCTCAGGCACAGGCTCCTGTGGTCAGTTTCACGCCACCGCCGGGCAACCGTTCGGCCCCCCCGGTGGACAGGTAACGCCCGGTGATGTCGAGAAGTTGCTGGCGCGCCAGCCCCGTCTGCATCTCCATGGCCAGAAAATCGCCCTCGGTCACGAGGGTGCAGTTGAGGCTTTGCGCCGCCTGCTCGTAAATCGCCAGATCGTCGCGCGTGGTGCCTTGCGGCGGCACGACACAGCCGGCCACAAGGCCAAGCCCGGCCAGTGCGACGCTCAGGCGGCCCAACTCGATCAACGGTCGATCTCCCCGAACACCACGTCCATCGTGCCGATGATCGCCGCCACATCGGCCAGTTGATGCCCCTTGGCGACATGGTCCATCGCCTGCAAATGCAGGAAGCCCGGCGCGCGGATCTTGGCGCGATAGGGCCGGTTGCTGCCGTCGGCCACGAGATAGACGCCAAACTCGCCCTTGGGGGCCTCGACGGCGGCATAGACCTCGCCCTCGGGGACGTGAAACCCTTCGGTATAAAGCTTGAAGTGGTGAATGAGCGCCTCCATCGAGGTCTTCATCTCGCCACGCGACGGTGGCGTGATCTTGCCACGCGCCAGAACATCGCCCTGGCCCTCGGGCGCGCGCAACTTCTCGACCGCCTGATGGATGATGCGCAGGCTCTGGCGCATTTCCTCCATCCGGCAGAGGTAGCGATCGTAGCAATCGCCGTTCTTGCCCACCGGGATCAGGAAATCGAACTCGTCATAGCATTCATAGGGCTGCGCGCGGCGCAGATCCCACGCCATGCCGCTGCCCCGCACCATCACGCCGGAAAAGCCCCAGTCGAGCGCCTCCTGCTGCGTGATCACGCCTATATCGGCGTTGCGCTGCTTGAAAATGCGGTTCTCGGTCAACAGGCCGTCGATGTCATCGAGCACGCGCGGGAACTCATTGGCCCAGGTCTCGATATCGTCGATGAGCGCCGGTGGCAGGTCCTGATGCACGCCGCCGGGGCGGAAATAGGCCGCGTGCAGACGCGCACCGCAGGCCCGCTCGTAGAACACCATCAGCTTTTCGCGCTCTTCGAACCCCCAGAGCGGCGGGGTCAGCGCGCCCACATCCATCGCCTGCGTGGTCACGTTCAGAAGGTGGTTCAGAACGCGCCCGATCTCGCAATAGAGCACCCGGATGAGGCTCGCACGGCGCGGCACCGGCGTGCCGGTCAGCCGCTCGATGGCCAGACACCAGGCATGTTCCTGGTTCATCGGCGCCACGTAATCGAGCCGGTCGAAATAGGGCAGGTTTTGCAGATAGGTGCGGCTTTCCATCAGCTTCTCGGTGCCGCGATGCAGCAGGCCGATATGCGGATCGCAGCGCTCCACCAACTCGCCGTCAAGCTCCAGCACCAGACGCAAAACCCCATGTGCCGCAGGGTGTTGCGGACCGAAGTTGATGTTGAAATTGCGGATCTTCTGCTCGCCGGTGAGCGCGTCCTCGAACTTGGAGCCGTCCATCATGCGCGCCCTCCGTCAAGCTTGTCGCGGAACGCCATCACCCACAAAAGGACCAGCGCCCCCAGCGGGATGATCGCCGCCAGCGCTACCCAGTTGGGGATTCCGAATTTCGGCAAGAGCCGCCAGAACGGGATCACCAGAAGCGCCGCCACGATCAGCATCATGATCAGACCGCCGCCGCCCATGCCATACCCTCCCATCATTTCCCCGCCTCCTTCTCATCACCGGGAAGGATGTATTGCGCCCCTTCCCAAGGCGACATGAAATCGAACTGCCGGTATTCCTGCACCAGCTTCACCGGCTCGTAGACCACCCGCTTTTGCGCCTCGTCATAGCGCACCTCGGTGTAGCCCGTGGTCGGGAAATCCTTGCGCAGCGGATGCCCGCGAAAGCCGTAGTCGGTCAGGATCCGGCGCAGGTCGGGATGGCCCGAGAAGAGGATGCCGAACATGTCGAACACCTCGCGCTCGAACCAGTTGGCCGCCGGATAGGCCGCCGTGATCGAGGGGACCATATCCTCTTCGCGCGTGGCCACGCGCAGGCGGATGCGGTGGTTCTGATACATCGACAGCAGGTGATAGACCACGTCGAACCGCTTGGGGCGCTCGGGGTAATCGACCGCCGTGATATCCACCAACGTGGAAAAGGCGCAGTTCTGATCGGTTTTCAGAAATTCCGCCAGCCCGGCGATACTGGACAGCGACACATCGACGGTGAGTTCGCCATGGGCGATTTCCCAGCCCAGCACACAATCCGCGCGCTTGAGCTCGATATATTCGCCAAGTTCCCTGAGTGCGTTGCTCATCTCACGATCGTCCCCGTCCGGCGGATCTTGCGCTGCAATTGCAGGATCCCGTAAACCAGCGCCTCGGCCGTGGGCGGGCAGCCCGGCACGTAGATATCGACCGGCACGATCCGGTCGCAGCCGCGCACGACGCTGTAGCTGTAGTGGTAATAGCCCCCGCCATTGGCGCAGGAGCCCATCGAGATCACATAGCGCGGCTCGGGCATCTGGTCATAGACCTTGCGCAGCGCGGGCGCCATCTTGTTGGTGAGCGTGCCCGCCACGATCATCACGTCCGACTGACGCGGGGAGGCGCGCGGCGCAAAGCCGAAACGTTCCACGTCATAGCGCGGCATGGCGGTGTGCATCATCTCGACCGCGCAGCAGGCAAGGCCGAAGGTCATCCAATGGAGCGAGCCGGTGCGCGCCCAGTTCACGATATCCTCGGTCGAGGTGAGCAGAAATCCCTTGTCCTGCAACTCGGCATTGAGCGCCTGTGTCGCCACCTCGCGGTCCGGCCCGGCGGTGTTGGCCCCTGTCATCACTGCCATTCCATCGCTCCCTTGCGCCATTCATAGGCAAAGCCCGCGGTCAGCACCGCGAGGAAAACCATCATCGACCAGAACGCCGCCATGCTCAGATCCGCGAAGGCCACCGCCCAGGGAAAGAGCATGGCAATCTCCAGATCGAAGATGATGAAGAGGATCGACACCAGGTAGAAGCGCACGTCGAATTTCATCCGCGCATCGTCAAACGCGTTGAAGCCGCATTCATAGGCGCTCACCTTCTCGGGGTCGGGGTTGCGCACGGCGATGATGACGGCGGCAAGGATGAGAACAAGGCCCAGACCGATGGCAACGGCCATGAGGATCAGGATGGGGAGGTATTCCCTCAGCATCTCTTCCACGGGGTGGCTCCTTTCATGCGCGCACCCGGCGCGCATCAAGATGGCTGCATACTCCTTCGGGGTTTACCCCTGCCCCTTCACGCGGTCAACCGAAGCCGCGCGGCTTTGCCCCCTGTCCGCGATGGATTCTTGCAATTTGTATGCGGTGGTATGCGGCAATCTCCCGCAATTGGCCAAGGATTCAGACCGCGCGCGCCGCGCCGCGGCAAATCCGCGCGACTCACCCCGTCTGCCAGCGTGGTTTGCGGCGCTCGAAAAATGCGGCAATGCCCTCGGGAGCCTCGTCGCCCGCCCAAACCCCGGCCAGGGCCGCGACAGTGCCCGCGATCACATCCTCGTCAATGCGCGGCCCGAAGCCCCTGAGCAGCGCCTTGGCCGCCGCCACCGCCCCCGGCGCGCAGTCAAGATAAGGCGCGACCTCGGCCTCCACCGCCTCATCGAGCGCGGATTCGGGCACCGCGCGCGCCAGAAGGCCAAGCCGCACCGCCTCGGGCGCATCGAAGCGGCGGCCCGACATGAACACCCGCCGCGCCATCGCCTCGCCCATGCGCGCCGCCACATAGGGGCCAATGGTGGCCGGGATCAGCCCCAGCCGCGTCTCGGTCAGCGCGAATTGCGCGCCCTCCACCGCCACCGCCACATCGCAGACGCTCATCATCCCCACGCCGCCGCCAAAGCCATTGCCCTGCACCCGGCCAATGAGCGGCTTGGGCAGCGTGTTGAGCGCCTGCAACATGTGCGCAAGCTTGCCCGCCTCGTGGCTCCGGGTCGCGGGATCGGCCTCGAACTGCTCGCGCATCCAGCCCAGATCGCCACCGGCGCAGAATGTCTTGCCCCGTGCCGCCAGCACCACGACCCGCACCGCATCGTCAGCCCCCAGATCCAGAGCCGCCCGATGCACCTCCGCGATCATCTGCGCGGACATGGCATTGTGCTTGTCGGCACGGTCGAGCCAGAGCGTGGCCACGCCCCGCGCGTCCGTCTCGATGCTGATGGTTCCGCTCATACCCTCTCCTTTTCGCGCCAAATTTCTTCAAAAGAAATTTGTCAAAAATCTTTTCAAGATTTTTGCGACGCAACCCGCATCGCCCGCGCCATGTCCGCCGCACGCGCCAGCACGTGCCGGTCAAGCCCGGTCTCGTAGCCCAGCGCCACCAGCCGGTCATGCACCGCTTCGGTCGCCACGTTACCCGCCGCGCCCGGCGCATAGGGACAGCCCCCCAAGCCCCCCACAGCCGCGTCGAACACCCGGAGGCCGCGCCCCAGCGCCACCTCGATATTGCCCAGCGCACGGCCCGACGTGTCGTGAAAATGCCCCGCCAGCCGCTCCGCAGGCACCGCGTCGCACACCGCCGCCAGCATGGCATCCACCGCCTCGGGCCTGCCCTGCCCGATGGTATCGCCAAGGCTGATCTCGTAACAGCCCATTTCCCAAAGATTTTCTGCCACCCGCGCCACCTGCGCCGGGGCGACCGGCCCGTCATAGGGGCACTCCACCACACAGGAAACATACCCGCGCGCGCGCAGCCCCTCGGCCCCCGCCGTCTCCATGACGGGCGCAAAGCGGGCAAGGCTCTCGTCGATGGTGGCGTTGATATTGGCCTTGGAAAACCCTTCCGAGGCGGACCCGAAGATCGCCACCTCATCCGCCCCCGCCTCGAGCGCGTCGGTCAAGCCCCGCAGGTTGGGCGTGAGCGCGGCATAGCGCACCCCCGGCGCGCGCCTGATTGCGCGCAGCACCTCGGCGCTGTCGGCCATCTGCGGCACCCATTTGGGGCTGACGAAACTCGCCACCTCGATGCGCGCAAAGCCCGCGTCGCTCAGCAGGTCCACAAGCGCGACCTTGTCGCGCGTGGCGATGCGGCCTTTCTCGTTCTGCAAGCCGTCGCGCGGACCTACCTCGAAGATCTCTACCCGTCCGCTCATGCCCCCTCCTCCGGCACGGGATAGAACTCCCGCGCATAGATATCCTGCTCGCCGTCGCGCGCCTTGGCGCGGGCATAGGCCGCGCGCGCGCGCAGGCCCTCCCAATAGGCCACAAGACGCGGGTATTGGTCCAGATCGACGTAATACCGCGCCAGTTCGAACCCATAGCCGAACATGATGTCGGCGGCCGAAAACCCGGAGGGCAAAAGATGATCGCCCGAAACCCGCCCCTCCATCGCCGCAAGGCTTGCGCGCAGCCGCGCGTTGAGCAGCTTCACCACCGTCACAGAGGGCTTCGCGGGCGGGCGCAGGAAAACGAGGTTGAGGTTGAGATTTTCCAGCAGAGACCCCACCGTCTCGGCATAATGCAGGATCTCCAGAAAGCGCGCCCGGTCGGGATGGCCCGGCGGCGGCATCAGCCCCGCTTGTGGATAGGTCTCGCACAGCATCTGCACGATGGCCCCGCTCTCGAACCACACATCCCCCCCATGCTCCAGCACCGGCACCCGACCGGCAGGCGACAACGCAAGGAACGCGGGCGTGCGCATGGAGCCGTCACGGATCGAGTAATAGGCCACCTCATAGTCCAGCCCCAGCTCCTCCAAGAGCCACATCACCCGCAGCGAGCGCGCCAGCGGCACATGGTGCAGCCGGATCACGCCTCCGCCTCCAGCCGGATCAGCGCCGCCCCCGCGCTCACCTGATCGCCCGCGCGCGCCAGCACCTCGGCCACCACCCCGTCGCGCGCGGCCAGAAGGCTGTGCTCCATCTTCATCGCCTCCAGCACCGCCAGCCGGTCGCCCTTGGCCACCGCCTGCCCGGCCACGGCATGGACCGCCTTCACCAGCCCCGGCATCGGGGCCTCGATCAACGCGGCATCGCCGCCCGCCGCACTATCGCGCGCCAGCGGATCGACCAGATCGAAGGCAAGGCCATATTGCGCGAAGACCGTCACCCGCGCGCCATCCACCGCCACCGGGGCCGCAGGCTGCCCGTCGAGCCGCCAGCCCCCGTCCACGCGCCGCGCCGCGACCCAGACCTCGCCCACGCGCAGATCATGCGCGCTGGCCGACAGCGTGCGCACCCGCACCGTGATCTCCTCACCGGCATGGATCAACACCACCTCGCGCTCCAGCGGCTGCCACAGGACAAAGCCCGCATCCTGCGGTGCGCCCTCCAACAGCCCCAGCCCCGCCAGCGCGGCCCAAGCCACTTCGCGCGGCCCCGGCTCCGGCACCACCACCAGCGCGTCGATATCGCGCGCAATCAGCCCGGTATCCACATCGCCGCGCGCGAACCCCTCATGCCGCGCCAGCGCCCCCAGAAACCCGAGATTGGTCACCGTCCCGGCCACCTGCGTGCGCGCCAGCGCCGTCGCCAGCCGCCGCAGCGCCACCGCGCGCGTCGGCCCATGCGTCACCAGCTTGGCGATCATCGGGTCATAGAACGGGCTGATCTCGTCACCCGCCCGCACGCCGCTATCGGCGCGCGCCCCTCCCGGGAAGGCCAGATGCGTGAGCCGCCCCGTCGCGGGCAAAAACCCCTTGGGCACATCCTCGGCATAAAGCCGCGCCTCGAACGCGTGGCCGGT
Organism: Roseovarius sp. MBR-6; assembly: GCF_040547525.1. NCBI lineage: Bacteria > Pseudomonadati > Pseudomonadota > Alphaproteobacteria > Rhodobacterales > Roseobacteraceae > Roseovarius > Roseovarius sp. MBR-6. Next base: position 322,022 of record NZ_JBEPPW010000001.1, read on the forward strand.
GATGCTCAAATCCTCCTGCCGCGCAGGCAGCGCCTCGCCCGCGGCCACCCGCAACTGCCATTCCACCAGATCGACGCCGGTAATCGCCTCGGTCACCGGATGCTCCACCTGCAACCGCGTGTTCATCTCCATGAACCAGAACCCGTCGGGGCGCAGCCCATGCGCGCCATCGACGATGAACTCCACCGTGCCCGCACCGCTATAGCCGATCGCCTCCGCCGCGCGCACCGCCGCCCCGCCCATGGCCGCGCGCATCTCTGGCGTCATGCCGGGCGCCGGGGCCTCCTCGATCACCTTCTGATGGCGGCGCTGCAACGAGCAATCGCGCTCGAAAAGATGCACGGCCCGCGTGCCGTCGCCGAACACCTGAACCTCGATATGCCTGGGCTTGAGGATGTATTTCTCGACCAGCACATCCGAATTGCCAAAGGCCGTCCTGGCCTCGCCCCGCGCACTTTCCAGCGCATCCATGAAATCCTGCGCCCGCTCGACCAGCCGCATCCCCTTGCCGCCGCCGCCTGCCACGGCCTTGATCAGCACCGGATAACCGATGGCGTCCGCCGCCCCCGCCAGATGCTCGGGGTCCTGATTGGCCCCGTGATAACCCGGCACCACCGGCACGCCCGCTTTCTCCATCAGCGCCTTGGCGGCATCCTTCAGCCCCATCGCCCGAATGGCCCGCGCCGACGGCCCGATGAACCTGAGCCCCGCCGCCTCCACCGCCTCCACGAAATCGGGGTTCTCGCTCAGAAACCCGTAACCGGGATGAATGGCCTCCGCCCCCGTCTCCAGCGCCGCCGCGATGATCGCCTCGCCGCGCAGATAGCTCTCCGCTGGGGCCGGGCCGCCGATATGCACCGCAAGATCGGCCATCGCCACATGCGCGGCCCCCGCATCGGCATCGGAATAGACCGCCACCACCTCCACACCCATCGCGCGCGCCGTGCGCATCACACGGGCTGCGATCTCGCCCCGGTTGGCCACAAGGATTCGCTCAAACATGGCCCGTGCTCCCAGCTTCATCTTGCCTCAAATATCCAAATCCCATCATCGCCACCCTCACATCCGGAAGACGCCAAAGCGCGTCTCCGCCACCGGCGCGTTGAGCGCCGCCCTGAGCGAAAGCGCCAGCACATCCCGGCTCTTGCGCGGGTCAATGCAGCCATCATCCCAAAGCCGCGCAGAGGCATAGAGCGGATGCGACTGCCGCTCGAACATCTCCACCGTGGGCCGCTTGAACGCTTCTTCATCTGCTGCCGACCAGGTCTCGCCGCGCTTTTCCATCGCGTCGCGCCTGACGGTGGCCAGCACCCCCGCCGCCTGCGCGCCGCCCATCACCGAGATGCGGCTGTTGGGCCATGTCCAGAGGAACCGGGGCTGATAGGCCCGCCCCGCCATGCCGTAATTGCCCGCGCCGAAAGAGCCGCCCACCAGCATGGTGATCTTCGGGACGCTCGTGGTCGCCACCGCCGTCACCATCTTGGCGCCATGCCGCGCGATGCCCTCGTTCTCGTATTTGCGCCCGACCATGAAGCCGGTGATGTTTTGCAGGAATACCAGCGGGATGCGGCGCTGCGAACACAGCTCGATGAAATGCGCGCCCTTCGCTGCGGCCTCCGAGAACAGCACGCCATTATTGGCCACGATTCCCACCGGGCAGCCCGTTACGTGAGCAAAGCCCGTCACCAGCGTCTCGCCGAACCGCGCCTTGAACTCGTCGAAACGACTGCCATCGACCAGCCGCGCGATCACCTCGCGGATATCATAGGGCGTGCGCAGATCGGCGGGCACCACGCCGAGGATCTCCTCGGGGTCATAGGCGGGTGCCTCCGGGCTCTGCCAGTCCTGCATGGGCTGGGGGGCCGCGCCCAGATTGCCCACCGCGCGCCGCGCCAGTGCCAGCGCGTGCCCGTCATCCTCGGCCAGGTAATCCGCCACGCCCGAGAGGCGCGTATGCACATCGCCGCCGCCCAGATCCTCGGCCGTGACCACCTCTCCGGTCGCGGCCTTCACGAGCGGCGGGCCGGCCAGAAAGATCGTGCCCTGGTCGCGCACGATGATCGTCACATCCGACATCGCGGGCACATAGGCCCCCCCGGCGGTGCAGCTTCCCATCACCACGGCAATCTGCGCGATGCCCTTCGCGCTCATCCGCGCCTGATTGTAGAAGATGCGCCCGAAATGATCGCGGTCGGGGAACACCTCGTCCTGATTGGGCAGGTTCGCGCCGCCCGAATCCACCAGATAGATGCAGGGCAAATGGCAGTCCTCGGCGATCTCCTGCGCGCGCAGGTGCTTCTTGACGGTCATCGGGTAATAGGTGCCGCCCTTCACCGTGGCGTCATTGCACACCACCATCACGTCGCGCCCCATGACGCGCCCCACCCCGGCGATCACCCCGGCACAGGGGGCCGCCCCGTCATAAAGCCCATGCGCCGCCGTGGCCCCCACCTCCAGAAACGGGCTGCCGGGATCGAGCAGCCCCGCCACACGGTCGCGCGGCAGCATCTTGCCGCGTGAGACATGGCGCTCGCGCGCCCGCTCACCGCCGCCTTCGGCGGCAGACGCTGCCGCCGCCTCGATCTCGCGCAGCGCCGCAAGATGGGCCGCGCGATTTGTTGCAAAGGCCTCCGATGACGGCAGCGCCGATGATTTCAGACGCATGAAAGTCCCTCCTCTTGCCGCAGGCCTGTGGCAATTTTGCCGCAGCGCAGCACAGTGCCCCGAATTTGATTCACGTCAAAGTGATCTGACCGAAAAGCCCCCATACCGGGCGGCGTCAGTATGAAAGTGGAAAGACCATGAAACAGATCACAGCCCTCACCCTCGCCGCCCTCATGGCCAGCACGGCCGCCCCTGCCCTCGCGCAGGAAAAGGGTGACTTCCTGCTCGGCCTCGGCCTCGGTTGGGTCGAACCGACCCAGAACTCCGACACGCTGGCCGGTCGGATCGATGTCGACGGCAACCTGCGCCCGACGATCACGATCGAGTATTTCATCGCCGACCGCATCGGCATCGAACTGCTGGCCGCCTGGCCCTTCGAGCATGACGCCAATCTTCAGGGCGCGGGCAAGGTCGCCGAGGTCAAGCACCTGCCGCCGACGCTCTCGCTGCAATATCACTTCGTCAATGCCAGCAAGGTCACGCCCTTTGTCGGCGCGGGCATCAACTACACCTATTTCTTCGACGAGACCGGCAAGGGCGCGCTGGCCGGTGTCAATGTCGACATGGATGACAGCTGGGGCCTCGCGCTCCACGCTGGCCTCGACTACGAAATCAGCGAACGCTCCGCCCTGCGCGCCGATGTCCGCTATATCGAGATCGAATCCGATACCAAGGTCGGCGGCGTGGATATCGGCACGGTCGAGATCGACCCTTGGGTGTTCAACATCGCCTATGTGCTGAAATTCTGATCCCGGCACAGTGCGGACCCGACCAAGGGGGCTGGCCATCGCGCCAGCCCTTTTCTCCATGCGCCCGCTCATGCGCCCCCCTCCGCCGCCGCACGCGCCTTCAACTCCTTGCGGATGACCTTGCCGGTCACGGTCATCGGAAGCGCATCGAGAAAAGCGATTTCCCTTGGATAGGAATAGCTTGCCAGCCGTTCCTTGACATGATCCTGCAACTCCCTGGCCAGTGCCCCGGAGGCTGTGACGCCCGCACGCAACACCACATAGGCCTTGACGATCTCGGTGCGCAGGGGGTCGGGCTTGCCCACCACGCCCACCGTTGCCACCGCCTCGTGGGTCAACAGGCAATCCTCGATCTCGGCGGGGCCGATGCGGTAGCCGGCGGAGGTGATCACGTCATCCTCGCGCCCGACGAAACGGATATAGCCGCCCTCGATCACCCCCCGGTCGCCCGTCACCAGCCAGTCGCCGCGAAACTTCTCTGCCGTCTCGCGCGGTTTTCCCCAATATTCCAGCATCATGGAGGCCGAACCTCGCCTCACGGCGATATCGCCCTCGCCGGTGATCTCGCGCCCCGCCACGTCGATCACCGCAACCTCATGCCCCGGCACCGCCCGCCCGAGACAGCCCGGCACCGGGCTGAAGAGGGTCGCGCAGGAGGTGGCCACCATGTTGCACTCGGTCTGACCGTAGAACTCGTTGATCGTGAGGCCGAACGCCGCGCGCCCCCAGTCGAGCATTTCCGCCCCCAGCGGCTCGCCGCCGCTTGCAACGCTGCGCAGGCCGTCGATCCGCGCGCCGTCCGCTTTCAGCATCCGGAGCGCGGTTGGCGGAAAAAACACATTTTTGACAGAACCTTCTCGGACGATCTTCAAGCAATCATCGACGCCGAATTTCGCCATGCGCGCGGCCACCACCGGCACGCCGATGGCTAGCCCCGGCATCAGCACATCAAAAAGCCCGCCGATCCAGGCCCAGTCGGCGGGCGTCCAGAGGCAATCGCCGGGTTGCCCCAGAAAATCATGGCTCAACTCCACCCCCGGCAGGTGCCCGGTCAGCACGCGGTGGCCGTGCAGCGCGCCCTTCGGGCTGCCGGTGGTGCCGCTTGTGTAGATCAGCACCGCAGGCTCGTCCGCGCCGGTCTCCACCGTCTCGAACCGCCCCTCGGGCAGCGCCCCGGCCTCGGGCACAAGCGCCGCAACCTCGGGCATTGCCGCCAGCAGGCCCGCGCCCTCGGCATCGGTCACGACCACGCGCGCGCCCGCATCCCCCACCCGGCTCAGCAACGCATCCTGCTTGAAGAGCTTGAACAAGGGGATTGAAATCGCACCTATTTTCCAGATCGCGATATGCGCCGCCGCGCACCACGCGCCCTGTGACCGCAGCACGCCCACCCGATCGCCCCGTGCCACGCCGCGCGCCACCAACGCGCGCGCCAGCGCGTCCGCCATGGCCCGCAAAGCGCCATAGCTCACCTCGCGCGCGCCATCGCCCGACAGATCGCGGATCGCCACGCGGTCGGGCTCTGCCCCGGCCCAGGCGTCACAGACCTGCGCCGCCATGTTGAGCCGCTCGGGGATCTCCCAGCGGAACCCGTCATGGAGCGCCTCATGAGGGGCGCGCCGCAGGATGGGCCGCATCTCTGTCACACCTCATCCTCCCGCCGGTCCGCGACCCGTCCGGCACGGTCCACGAAATAAGCCACGCGTCCGCTCTCGGAGCCGCAGATCACCACCAGCCACAGCCCCCCGCCTGTTGCGGGCCGCGCCGCGCAATCGGTCACCGCCCCGCCCGTTTCGACCACGTAGCGCGCCGCAACGCGCTCTATCACCTCTGTCTCGCTCGCGCCGATGCCCCGCAGCCCCAGGATCAGCCCAAGCACACCCGCCAGCCCGACAAGCCCCGCCACCGGCAGAAGGAAGGCCCGCGCCATTGCCTCAGTCCCCCAATCGGCTCGATTGCAGGTAAAGCATCTGCCGCGCCGTCTCGTGCAGGTGACAGCTGACCGAGGCAGGCCCCGCCCCGGTGCCGCCGCCCCATTGCGCCGCCTCGTAGCCGCATTTGGCATCGCGGAACCCGATCCAGGCCCGCTGCATGTCGCGCAGCGCCTCGGCCTGTCTGGGCGCGGCCGAGGCGACCTGAGCATCCTGCGCCGCCAGGTTTACGTAAAGCTGCTGATAGACCGCGTTGAGCCAGCCATCCCAATAGGCCCGCTCACGGTCCGCACAGGTCCCCATGCCCACGGTGGTATGGCCCCCCGGTGAGACCTCCATGCACCTCTCCGCAGCCTTGCCTGCGCAGGCTTCGCCGCCGCCCGCGCGGATGCACGCCTCGACCGGCGCGATGTCAAAGACCAGATCCTGCGCGCCAACCGGCAGCGGCACGAGCATCAGCGCGGCAATCAGCCCCCTCATGCCATCGCCGCCATCATCTCGCGGCCCACGAGCATCCGGCGGATTTCGCTGGTATCCGTTGCCGCCCATCGCCTGCACAGCCCGATGCGCCTGCCCAGCGCAACTCGCGGCCGCGCCTGTGCGGATACTGACCTCGACCGAAGAAATGCAAAAACAAGGCCTTGCGCGGTCTCTAAGTGAGCCATCTCAATAAATGAAAGTGCGGCTTTCATCCTGATACCCCCATAGCTGCGTAAAGACGCAAAAAACCATAGCCAACAGAAATTAGATAAAGGATCGCAAGAATATGCGGCAACACATATGTCCAAGTAATTAAATTACTAAAATGTTCTTTTGATTCAAAGTTAATTTCTTCATTGGGGATATCATCAATATATAGCTTCTTCAGAAACTCGCGTCGGTCTTCCCAATATTTTTCCCAAGCCTGCGCATGCAGACTCCAATTCCAATGAACTACATATGTAGCAAGAATACTTAAAAAAAGACCACACGCAAACGCAAATCCGGCTTTAGTTATTTCACCTATGTCAATATTCATGTTGGTATTCAAGCCTACTATGGCAGGAATCGCCAAAAGCCCACCCCCAGAAATAATGACCGAGTTTTTTACGACCATGACACCATATTCGTAGGCTTTGTTTTGCCTGTCAGATATACGCTTATCAAAGAAAATTTCATTTTCCTTCAGCTCTTTTCGATATTCTTTATAATCGCTCACCCCATCGCCCCCATCATCTCGCGGCCCACCAGCATCCGCCGGATCTCGGAGGTGCCCGCGCCGATCTCCATCAGCTTGGCATCGCGGAAGAGCCGCGCAACGGGGGCATCTGCAAGGAACCCCGCGCCGCCCATGGCCTGCACCGCCTGATGCGCCTGCACCATGGCCTGTTCGCTTGCGTAAAGACAGCAGGCGGCGGCATCCTGGCGCGTGACCTCACCCCGGTCGCAGGCCTTGGCCACCTCGTAGACATAGGCGCGCGCCGAGTTCATCGCGGTATACATATCGGCGATCTTGCCCTGCATGAGCTGGAAAGAGCCTATGGGCTGGCCGAACTGCTTGCGCTCCGAGAGGTAAGGCATGATCTCGTCCAGACAGGCCGCCATGATCCCCGTTCCGATCCCCGCCAGCACCACGCGTTCATAGTCCAGCCCGGACATCAGCACGAGCACGCCGCGCCCCTCCTCGCCCAGCACGTTCTCGAAGGGCACCTCGACATCCTCGAAGATCAGCTCGGCGGTGTTGGAGCCGCGCATCCCCAGCTTGTCGAAATGCGGCGAGGTGCTGAATCCGGCCATCGTCTTTTCGATCAGGAAGGCGGTGATCCCCCGGCTGCCCGCCTCCGGGTCGGTCTTGGCATAGACCACCAATGTGTCAGCATCCGGCCCGTTGGTGATCCAGTATTTGTTGCCGTTGAGGCGGTAGTGATCATTGCGCCGTTCGGCGCGCAGGCTCATCGAGACGACATCGCTGCCCGCCCCCGCCTCGGACATGGCCAGCGCGCCGACATGCGCGCCCGAGACCAGCCCCGGCAGGTATTTCGCCTTTTGCCCGGACGAGCCGTTGAGCTTGATCTGGTTGACGCAGAGGTTGGAATGCGCGCCATAGCTGAGCGAGACGCTGGCCGAGGCGCGCGCCACCTCCTCTACCGCGACCACATGCGCAAGATAGCCCATGCCCGCCCCGCCATATTCCTCGGGCACGGTGATCCCCAGAAGGCCAAGCGCGCCCATCTCGGGCCACAGCTCATTGGGAAAGGCATTGCTGCGGTCCACCTCTGCGGCCATCGGCTTGACGCGCTCCTGCGCCCAACGATGCACCATGTCGCGCAAGGCATTCACATCCTCGCCCAGATCGAATGTCATCACCGCGTTGAACATCGCGCCTTTCCTCCCCGGCCCGGTTTATTGAACATGTGTTCATTTATAGGCACGAGTGATGAGTCGCGTCAATCCCGCGCGCGGCGTGGACCGCACGGCCCGACACGCGGGGTCTGATGGCGCGCCCGAGGGAGGCGGACATGACATCGCCTCCGTGGAGGCCATCCGTGCCCAACGGGAATGGCCGGTCTGGCACCTCTCTCCAAAAGCGCGTCGATGCGCACGGCCGAAAGGCCGCGGCGACCAAAGCCCCCGGCGGCCATCAGCCTTGCGTCATGCACGAACCCGTCGAGCGCCGCGCCCCCCGTCCTGATGCTGATTGTCCTCGCTTCAGCCTGCGGGCTGGCGCAGCCCGAGAAGGCGGCGCGCCTCCTGCCAGCTTGCCACGGGGCGATGGTGCTGTTCGCAGATTTGGGCGGCGCGGCGGACAAGGGCCGCGTTCGAGGGGGCAAGCCGGTCGCGGTCAAGGCGCACGTTGTCCTCAAGCCCGGTGCGGGCATGGCCGCCTGCGGCGATGGCCCATTCGTTCAGCGTTTGCTGATGCGCCCCGATACCTGCCGCGCACCACGGCGCATCCGCCCCAAACAGCCGCTTGACCGTGTGGATGTAATAGTCGAACACGTCGCGGTCGACCGGCATCGCGTTCTTCACCCCCATCACGAATTGCACATAAGGCGTGCCTGCCAACTGCCCCTTGTCGGCCATGTCCCTGGCTTTCAGGATATGGCTCAGGTCGAACGCTTCGATCTCGGGTTTGACATCATGGGTCAGCATTTCAGCGGCCAGCCAATCCACCAGATCGGGCGGGTTTTCATAGACGCGGGTCGGGAAGTTGTTGGACCCCACCGAAAGCGACGCCATGTCGGGCCGCAGGGACAGCATCCCGCCGCGCGTTTTGCCCGCGCCCGAACGGCCGCCGGTCGAGAACTGAATGATCATGCCGGGGCAGTGTTTCTCGATCCCCTCTTTCAGCGCTGCGAATTTCTCGGGGTCCGAGGACGGGGTTTCATCGGCGTTGCGCACATGGGCATGAACGATGGTCGCGCCTGCCTCGAACGCCTCGTGGGTGGAGTCAACCTGTTCCGGCACGCTGATCGGCACGGCGGGGTTGTTGGCCTTGGTGGGCAGGCTGCCGGTGATGGCGACGCAGATGATGCAGGGGGTGGTCATCACGCGGCCTCCGTCCGGGCGGCGGGCATCCGCGCCAAGGCGTCGACGAAGAAGGGGCGGAACCCCTCGGGATGTTCGCTCATCGGGAAATGGCCCAGCTCGTCCATCACTGCCAGCGTGGCGCCGGGAATGGCCTTGGCGGTGCGCGCGGCATCCTCGGGCGTGCAGGTCAGATCATAGGCACCGACGATGATGTGAACCGGGGTGCGGTCGGTGTCGATCCCGGCCAGGCGGGCGATCAGGCTGTCGTCGCGGGTGTAAAAGCTCAGATCGCCGCGAAACACGCCCGGACCGCTTTGCATGAACATCCAGAGCGTATTCCACCGCTCCGTATTCGGCGCAAAGGGCGAGATATTGGCCGACACAAGCGCCGCGCCCATCTCGCCGCCATGGGCATCGGGACGGTGAAACCAGTCGATATCATACCAGGCGGGCTGAAAATCCGACGCCTCGATGGCGATGAAGCCGCTGAAATGATCCGGGTGCAGGGCCGCGAGTTGCAGCGCGATGCGCCCGCCCATGGAACAGCCCGCCAGCACCGGGCGATCCAGCCCGAGCGCGTTGATGACAGCCAGAACCGTCTCGATATAGGCCTCGGTCGTCAGCATGTATTCTTCGGTCTCGAACCCTTCGGGCGGCAGGGATTTGCCGTGCCAGGGCATATCAAACGCGATCAGGCGGTTGGTTGCGGTGATATCGCCATCGTTCATCAGGTGTCGCCATTGGCGGGTGTCGGCACCTGCGGTGTGCAGGCACAAAACCGGGCGGCCTTGCCCCGCCTCCTCGAAATAGATGCGGCGCGGTGCGCCTTGGATGGTGACGGTCACATAGCGACCGGTGATCGGTTCAATGCTCATGCCGTTACCTCCTCTTTCGCGCGGGCAAGGCCCAGAACCTCTTTGAAAAAGCGCAGGTTCTTGACCAGCGCCAGAATGTCGCCGTCGATCCGGCCACGGCCGATCTTCACAAGGCCGAAAATGTCGTGAAAGCCCGGTTCGGGCCGCTCCTGCCAGAATTTTTCCAGCGCCTCGGCATCGGTGCGCAGGGCAAAGCGCCACGGCGTCTTGCGGCTTGGCCCTTCGTTCAGGGCCACGATGCGGCCCTTCTCGAAGGTCAGGTAATATTCGCGGCTGTCCACCTCGATCAGAACCGTCTCGGAGAACAGGCGACCAAGGCGCAAAAGATGCGGCGTTTGCTCAAGCGTGGTCTGGATATGCGTGAAGGTGTCGATCACCGTGGCCTCCCTTTTGATGGTGCCCTTTGCTGACACGGATCAGCGCACCAAGGCCATGCCAAGGGGGGTATGGGGCGATACTTTGGCATTGCCCCGCTATGGCGCGGCGGCCAATCGCGGTATGACCCGATACCGCCAGAGGCATTGGGGTGCGGGCTGGTTTCGGCGAAGGTGGTCGGCGACGGAGGTGCCAGCGCACACCGGCATCAACAGTTCAGACCGCCAGGAGGAGGAAACACCCATGGGCATCGTTAACCAGGACAACATCACCGAGGTCGTGATCGAAAGCCTTGGCAAGAATGGCGAGATCACCGATCGCCAGCGCGAAATCATGACATCGCTGATCAGGCACATGCACGGCTTCATCAAGGACGTGAAGCTGCAACACAGCGAGTTTCTGGAGGCCTGCGCCTATCTTGTCCGCGCGGGCAAGCTGAGCAATGACAACCGTCAGGAATTCATCCTGCTGGCCGATATCATCGGGGTTGAGGTTCTGGTCGACATGATGACCAACCCGGTCGAGGGCAATGCCAGCGAATCCACCGTGCTTGGCCCGTTCTACCGCGAGAACCCGCCGGTTCTGCCCAAGGGCGGCTCGACCATCCAGAAGCATTACGAGAACGAGGAAACCGCCTATTACGAGGGCTATGTGCGTGATGAGGCCGGCAACGGCATTGCCGGTGTGACCATGGATGTCTGGGAAGACGCGCCCAACGGCGTCTACGAAAACCTTGACCCCGATCAGCCGGAATACAACCTGCGTGGCCGGTTCGAGACCGACGAGAATGGCCACTATGCCTTTGTCGCCGTGCGCCCCGTGCCCTATCCGATCCCCGAGGATGAAACCGCGGGCGAATTGCTGCGCTACATGGGCCATCACCCGAACCGCCCCGGCCATATGCATTTCATCATCTCGAAAGACGGCTACCGCCCGCTGATCAGCCAGATCTACGACGCCGAGAGCGCCTGGCTGGAAGATGACAGCGTGTTCGCGGTCAAGCAAAGCCTGATCGGCCACTTCGAGCCCGCCCCGAAAGAGCTTGGCACCGATCTGCATTTCGAGTTCGATTTCGTGCTCAAGACCGCCGCCGCCGCGCAGGCCGTTGCCGCCGAATAACCCCTGATACCTCCCTGCAAACTGGCCCCCTTGCACAGGGGGCCTTTTTTCGCGGCGCTGGCTCGCCCGGTAATCTCTCCATTTTTAACGGGGTGCCTCCGTAGAATTCACGCGGCCATATTCAGTGTCGTTGCGGGTGTGATGCCGCCGAGGGCCTTGGGTCTTGTCGCAGCCCTACCTTGACCGCGCGATCTCCAGCCGCTCGACTGCGTTGGCGCGCAGCGTTTCGATCTGTGCCAGCAGGCCGTTCGGATCAACCAGGGGGTTGGGTTCCCCGGTCTGACGGCTGGCCAGCGCCTGACGGTTCTCATCCAGATTGTTCGAGAATCCATGTGTGGTCAGGTGGACCGTCACCGCCATGTCCCGGCTCTCCGCAAGCGCGCGCACGCGGTCGAGACTCTCGATAAAGGCCTCTACCTGCGGCGGACCTTCGATAGCATTCAAACCGAGGCCACCAATCGTGATGGCACGATAGGTCTCGGCCCCCTCAGTCACGTTGTAAAGAAAAGAGGCCGTGCCCCACGTATGGCCCGGCGTCTCGATCACGGTAAAGCTGTTGTCTCCAAGCGAAATCACATCGCCATCGGCCACAACCATCTCGGGCGCAATCATGTCCCATGCGCGCGGCCCGCCTTGCGATGCTCTGGAGGATGCGACCGCCTCTTCCCAGCCCGCCTGCGTCATGGCGAATGTCGCGTTGGGCAAGAGCGGCCTCAAGGCGTGCGCGCCGCCAACATGATCGAAATGGCCGTGCGTCATGAGAACAAACCTGATATCCGCCAAATCCGTCCCGGTCTGCGCGATATTGTCGAGGAGAGTCTGCTGGAACGGGCCATAAAGCGTATCAATCAGCACGCTTCCCGCCTCGGTATGCACAAGCCAAGCCGACACCCAACACACCCCAACGTAATCGACATTGTCGAATGCCCGCCACGGAGCAACATGTTGCGCGTCGGGCGCATTCAACCATTGGCCCAGATCGCGCGGCATCGTGCCCGTTCGTCCGAAATCCACAAACCTCTCCAGAATGGGGGCAGAGGGACAACCATCGAACAGGCTTTGCGCCGATGCCGCCCCGCCCGGATTGGCCGCGAGCAGCACGCCCGCAACCATGCAGCCACGATACATGCGAAAATCCATGACGTATTCCTTCCTCTCGTCACCTGTTCGATACACCAAGCCGCGCGCGTTTTCGCTTGGGTCGGGTCAGACCACCATCCGACGGGTCCTTTCTGTCCAGCGTCCGGCCATCCGTTTCGGAATGCGCCTGAAAAGCCTTCGTTTGCACGTGTGAACTCTGGAATTCCGGCGCAGCCGAACACGGCTCAGAAAACCCATGATCTGGCCCCCTTTCACAGGGGGCCTTTTTTCGTTTCACGGGATCGCCTAACGTGTCGCGAGGGGGGCCGATCCATGAATTTCAAGCAATTGGGCTATTTCATCGCCGTCGCCGAAGAGCTGCATTTCGGGCGCGCGGCGGATCGGCTGGACATGGCGCAGCCCCCGCTCAGCCGCCAGATCAAGCAGATCGAGGAAGAGCTGGGCGCGATCCTGTTCAACCGGGGCCGAAGTGCCATCACCCTGACGCAGGCCGGTCAACGTCTGCTGGAGCGTGGCAAGTCGATCCTGGCGCAGCTTGAGGATACCCGGCTAGAGGTGCGCCGCCTGGGTCAGGGGGCCGAGGGGCGGTTGCGCATCGGCTTTGTCGGCTCGGCGACCTATGGCATCCTGCCGATGATCATCCGGTCGTATCGCGCGCATTATCCCGAGGTCAACCTGAGCCTCAACCCCATGAACAACGCCGAATTGCACCGCGCCCTTGTGGCGCGCGAGCTTGACGTGGTCTTTGCCCGCCCCACGCTGAAAGACCCTGAATTCCTGTCAAAACACCTGATCGCGGAAAAGCTCATTCTGGCCCTTCCCGATATTGTGGATACCGGCGGGCGCACCGTGGCCAAGCTGGAACGGCTGATGACGCATAACCTGATCCTTTATCCCGAACGGCCCCGCCCCAGCTATGCCGACATGGTCCTGCAGGCGGTCGAGGGCGCGGGGTTCGAGGCGCCCCTGCGCATCTGGTGCATGGACCTGCAAACCGCGCTTAGTCTGGTCGCCGTGGGCGAAGGCGTGTGCATCGTGCCTGAATCTGTGGCAAGCGCGCCGCGCAAGGGCATGAAATTCCTCAAGATCGAGCCGGAAATCGCGCGCACGGAGTTATCGGTGAATTACCGGCTGGACGAACAGGGCGTGCATGTGAAGAACTTCGTCAGCATCGCGCAAAAGGTGGCGCGCAAGGTTCTGTGATCGGGCGCTCAGACGCCCAACCACATATGTTGCGCATCCTCGTCGGCCTTGATGTCCGCCGCGCTGCCGGTCCAGACGATCTGACCCTTGCCGACCACCACCACATCATCAGCAAGCGAGGTGGCAAAGCCGAAATTCTGCTCGACGATGATCATCGACAGCCCCGCCGCCTTCAACTCCTGCAACTTGTCGTGGATCAGCTTGACGATGATCGGCGCCAGCCCCTCGGTCGGCTCATCAAGAATCAGAAGGCGCGGGTTCATCAGCAGGGCGCGCGCGATGGCCAGCATCTGCTGCTCGCCGCCCGACAATTGCATCCCGCCATTCTCCATCCGCTCGCCCAGACGCGGGAAGAGGTCCAGCACCCGCTCCATCGTCCAGTCGGCCCCTGCCCCGCCAAAGCGTTTCGCCGCGATTTCGAGGTTCTCGCGCACCGTCAGCGACGGAAAGATATCGCGCGTCTCGGGCACATAGGCGATGCCGCTTTTGGCAATGTCGAAGGGCTGGCGCGCAATCGGCTTGCCGTCAAACAGGATGTCGCCGGATGTCAGCGGCAACAGCCCCATGATGGTCTTGAGCGTGGTGGACTTGCCCGCGCCATTGCGTCCCAGAATGGCCAGAACCCGGCCCGTCTGCGCCGTGAGCGTCAGGCCATAAAGCACCTGCGTTTCGCCATAGCCCGACTGAATTGCGTTGAGTTCAAGCATCTTCCCAGCTCCCCAGATAAATGTCCTTGAGCAGTTTCGATCCGCGTGCTTCCTCCGGCAGGCCGTCGAATACCACTTCGCCATAGTTCAGCACTGTGATCGTGTCGGCCACGTCAAAGGCCAGATCCATGTCATGCTCGATGATCAGCATGGTCAGATCGCGCGGCAGGTTGTTCAGCAACTCGTGAAAGCCTTTCGACATTTCCGGCCCGACGCCGCTCGTTGGCTCGTCCATCAGCAGGACAAGCGGACGGGTCGCAAGGGCCACGCCAACCTCCAACTGGCGGCGCACGCCATAGCTGATCTCGGACACACGCGCGTGGAGATAGGGCATCAGGTTGACCTGTTCGGCGACCTCGGCGACGATCTCGCGCACCTCGGGCTTGGCCAGGCTGTCGGACCACAGCCGCGTGGCGTGGCCGGTATGGACGGCGGCGGCCAGCCCGAGGTTTTCCTCGACCGTCAGCCCATCAAAAAGCGTGTTCTTCTGATAGCTGCGCGACAAGCCCCGGCGGGCACGTTGGGCGACCGGCAGCGCGGTCACATCCTCGCCCGCCAGATGAACCGAGCCGCTGTTGGGCGTCAACTCTCCCACCAACAGGTTGAAAAGCGTCGTCTTTCCGGCCCCGTTCGGCCCGAGGATCACGCGCCGCTCGCCGCGCTCCAGCTTTAGCGAGACATTGCGGGTGACGTGGACGGCACCAAAGCTCTTGTCCAGATTGCGTGTCTCAAGCATCGCTTGCCACCTCCTCGGGCTGATGTTTGCGGGCAGCATCCGCGATGCGGCGTTCCATGCGGGCACCCCACCGCGCCTCGATCCAGCCGAAGATGCCATTGGCGCGGCTCATCACCACGGCGATCAGAAGAACGCCGACAACCAGATGCCAATAGGTCGTGATCGCGCTCAGCTCATGTTTGAGCAGCACAAAGGCCGCCGCCCCGATCAACGGCCCAACCAGCGTGCCCAGACCGCCAAGGATCACGACCACAAGCGCCTCGCCCGACACGGTCCAGCTCAGCAGACCGGGCGAGATATACATGACATGCTGCGCCGCCAGCGCCCCCGCCACACCGGCGATCATGCCCGACAGGCCAAAGACATCGGCCTTGACGCGCCAGACCGTCAGGCCAAGCGCGCGCATCCGCTGTTCATTGTGCATGACGCCCGACAGCGACCGCCCCAGCCCCGAGCGCAGGATCAGCACCGCCGCGCCATAGGCCGCGCCCAGCACGGCAAGGCAAAAGAGCGCAAAACTGCGGCTGTCGTTCAGATCAACGCCGATCAGGCCAAGATCCAGCCGCGCAATCCCGCCCAGCCCGTCATCGCCGCCAAAGATCGGTGCCTCAAACACATAGGAATAGCCCATCTGCCCAAAGGCGAGCGTCGCCATGATGAAATAGATGCCGTGGCTGCGCGAACAGATCGCGCCGATCCCCCAGGCAATCGCCCCGGTCAGCGCGATGGCCCCGGCCATGGCCACGGGCGGCGCGATCCCGGCCTTGGTGGACAAAAGCGCATAGGCATAGGCCCCCACCCCCATCAGCGCGCCATGACACAGCGACACCATGCCACCAAAGCCCGCGACGATATCCAGCGCCAGCACCAGAATGGCAAGGATCAGGATCTCGGTCAGGATTTCGAGGCCGAAATACTCGGCCGTCAGCGCCTGAAACAGGGCGCCCGCGGCCAGCAGGACAAGCGCGGTATAGCGCAGTGCGTTATGACGAAACATCGGCTTATCCTTTCGCCGGAAAGAGGCCCACGGGCCGGATCACAAGGACCGCCGCCAAGAGCGCGTAGATGAGGACAGAGGCCAGTTGCGGTGCCAGCACCGCGCCAAAGGTCTGCACGACCCCATAGATGAGCGAGCCTGCAATGGCCCCCTTGAGCGAGCCCAGACCCCCGATCACGATCACGATCAAGGTGGGGATCAGGATTTGCAGCCCCATATCTGGCGTCACGCTCAGAAGCGGCGCGGCAACAGCCCCGGCCAGCCCCGCCAGCGCGCACCCGACGCAAAAGACGATGAAGAACAACCGTTCCACATTGATGCCGAGACAGGCCGCCATCGCGTCATTGTCAACGCCTGCGCGGATCATCGCGCCGATCTGCGTGCGCCCAAGGACAAAGGCCAGCGCGCCAAGGATCAAAGCCCCAAGCGCGATCACGAACAGGCGATAGGTGGGATATTCGACCCCGAGAAAGGCCAGCCGTCCCTCAAGCAGCGCGGGCACCTCGATGGCCAGCGCCAGATCGCCCCAAAAGATGCGCGTGAGGTCAAGCATCGCAAAGATCAGCCCGAAAGTGACCAGAACCTGCGCCATTGGCCCCGATTTGCGCATCCGCTTGATCAGCCCGGTATAAAGCAACATGCCAACCCCGGCGACCGCGACAGGGGCCAGAAAGAACCCCATCCAATAGCCGCCAACCGCCGCCAGAGAGGCCGCGAAATAAGCCCCAAGCGCATAAAGCGAGCCATGCGCCAGGTTCACGAAATGCATCAGCCCGAAGATGACCGTCAGACCGATTGACAGCAAAAACAGCAGCATCGAAAGTTGCAGCGCATTGAGCGCCTGCAATGTCCAGAACCCGATATCGTGTGACATGTCAAAGCCTCCTCCCAAAAGAGGCCCGGCCAGGAATATGGCCGGGCCTTGTGTGTCAGTTGCTGACCGGCGCGGCCATCTCGCAGCCATTGACCGGATCGGCCTCGGCGGGCAGTTGCGCCAGCACCTTCTGCGTCATGCCATCCGCGCCTGCGACGGTCTCGTAGACATAGATCGGCTGGATGATGTTGTTGGTCGCAGGATCAATCGAAAGCGCGCCGCGCGGCCCCTCGAAGCTGACCAAGCGCAGCGCATTGGCCAAGCTTTCGCGGTCGGTGGCACCCGCCTTGACCGCCTCGATCAGCGCGCGGCCCGCATCATAGCCATGCACCGCGAATTCCGACGGCACGCGGCCCGTCTTGGCGGTGAACGCCGCGACGAATTGCGCGTTGGCGGGGCTGTCGATGGTGGGCACATAATGCAGCGCGGTGATCACGCCCTCGGCGGCAGGCCCCTCTGCATTGACGTAAAGCGGCGAGGTCAGGAAACCCGAGCCATAGAGCGGCAGATCGGCCTTGAGGCCAAAGCTGTCATATTGCTTGACGAAGGAAATCGCCTCGCCACCCGCGTAAAAGACGAACACCGCCTCGGCACCGCTCGATTTGGCCTGCGCAAGGTAAGGGCCGAAATCCTGCGTTTTCTGGAAGGGGGTGAACTCCTGCCCGACAATCTCGCCGCCCGCGGCGGTGAAGGTCTGCGCGAAGCCGTCGATCATCTGCCGACCGGCGGCATAATCGGGGGCAAGGGTATAGACCTTGCGGATGCCCTGATCATACATCCATTGCCCCATCGGGCGGTTGACCTGCCCGTTGGAAAAGGACATGCGCGTGATATAGGGCGAACAGGCCGCGCCCGTCGCCTCGTCATTGCCCGCGTTGGCCACAATGAGCGGCACGCCCGCGCCATGCACCATATCGCGCACCGCGCCAAGAACGCCAGAGCTGACGATACCGGCCATCACGTCGACCTTGTCTTGCAGGATCAGCTTCTTGGCCTTGCCAAGGGCGACCGGGGGTTTCACCTCGGTATCCTCGCGGATGATCTCGAACGTGGCCGGGGTCTCGGACCCGAATTGCTCAAGCGCGGTTGTGAAACCGGCCTCGATATCGTTGCCAAGGGCGGCATAAACACCGGAAAAGGGCAAGAGCAGCCCCACCTTGATGTCCTGGGCTGTTGCAGGCACAGCAAGGCCAGTGGCAAGCCCGAGGGCCGCCAGAATTGCGCGTTTCATCGTGTAGTTCCTCCGGTTGGTGTTGCGGCCCCTCCTCAGGGCCTATCCAAGATCGCCCCCGCCCACCGGCACCGTGACGCCGGTGATGTAGGAGGCATCGTCCGACGCCAGAAACAGGATCGGCCCTGCCTGTTCGTCGAGCGTTCCGTAACGTTTCATCAGGCTTGACCGGATCGTCTGATCGACGATGGTCTGATACCAGTCTTCGCGTTGTTCCTCTGCCGCATTGGGGTTGCGCGGTGTGATGCGCGGC
This sequence comes from Roseovarius sp. MBR-6, assembly GCF_040547525.1. NCBI lineage: Bacteria > Pseudomonadati > Pseudomonadota > Alphaproteobacteria > Rhodobacterales > Roseobacteraceae > Roseovarius > Roseovarius sp. MBR-6. The sequence goes on from NZ_JBEPPW010000001.1 coordinate 340,347, forward strand.
GGGGCCTCTGTGCCGCCCGGTGCGGTCGCGACGACGCGGATACCGCGTTCTCCCACTTCCCACGCGAGGCTTGCCGTGATCGCGTTCACGCCGCCCTTGGCCGCCGCATAGGGCACCCGGTTGAGGCCGCGCGTGGCGATGGACGAGACATTGACGATCACGCCCGACCCTTGCGGCAGCATGTGCTCGATGGCGGCGCGACAACAGTAAAGCGTCGGGAAGAGCGAGCGCCGCACCTCGGCGTCAATCTCTTGCGGCGCGTAATGTTCATAGGGTTTGGCCCAGATCGTGCCGCCCACGTTGTTGATCAGAATGTCAATGCGGCCCCAGATTTCGACGGCCTTGTTCATGGCGGCCGCGCAGCCCTCCCATGTTTCCAGATCAACATTGATCGCCTCGGCAATGCCGCCTGCGTTGCGGATGGCGGTGACAACATCGCCGCTGGCGGGCGAGCGGTCGACGATCAGCACGCGTGCGCCCTCGATTGCTGCGCGTTCGGCGACGCGGCGGCCAATGCCCTGCGCCGCGCCGGTCACGACCATCACCTTATCCTCGAAACGGCGGGTCATGCGGCGTCCGCCTCGGCTTCGGTGGGGTTGAATTTCTCGAAGTAGAAATTGACCGGCTCGACACCGAGTTTGCCGAAATGCGCGCGCACGGCATCAACCATCGGCGGCGGGCCGCAGAGATAGACATCGCACTCGCCCTCGCAGAGGTCTGCGGCGGTCACATGGTCGGTGACAAAGCCCTTGCGCTCATGCGCCTCGGTCTTGTCCGCCAGAACCGTGATCACGGTCACATTTCCAATGGCCTCGGCCAAGGCCATCACCCGGTCAAGCTCCACCAGATCGGCGGCGCGGGTCACGGCGTAATAGAGCGTGATGGGTTGATCCGCGCCGGTCTTGGCCACCTGTTCCAGCATCGACAGGAACGGCGCAAGCCCCGTCCCCCCCGCCAGCCAAAGCTGCGGGCGCGTGATCGGGCGCAGATAAAATGCCCCCATCGGGCCGGTCGCGGTCAGCGCGTCGCCGGGTTGGGCATGCTCGCCCAGATAGCTGCTCATCACCCCGCCGGGCAGGTTGCGGATCAAAAACGTCGCTTCTTGCGCGCCCGGCGCAGAGGAGAAGGAATAAGAGCGGTGCTTGCCCGCGCCGGGAACCGTCAGGTTGACATATTGACCGGGCAGAAAGCCCATCGGCTTGGCCAGCCTGACGCGCAGACCAAAAGAGGTCTCGGACAGCCGGTCAACGCCCTGCACCTCGGCCGCGACCGCCTCGGGCGCGGTCTTGCAGATGGCGGAAGAGGCCGGAACCCGCACGATGCAATCGCTTTCGGGGATCATCTGGCAGGCAAGGGCAAAGCCCTGCTCGGCCTCTTCGTCGCTCATCGATTCGTCCATGTAGAATTCCAGCTCGTATTTGCCCTTTTCGACAAAGCACTTGCAGGTTCCACAGACGCCATCGCGGCAATCCATCGGCAGGTTGATCTTTTGGCGAAAGGCGGCATCTGTCACCTTTTCGTCGTCGTCGCATTGGATGACGCGGGTCACGCCATCCTCGAAATTCAGGGCGATGTTATAGGTCGTCATGGCCATGCTCCTCCCTTCGCCGCGCAGCATGGCAAAGCTGCGCGGTGGTCTCAGGCTCCCGAAACGGGCGGGGTCAGATGTGGTAGACGTCGATCACGTGGTGGATGTGATCGTTTTTCAGAACCACCTTCTTGTCGGTGATCACCGGCCGCGCGCCGCTGGTGTCGAGCGTGTAGAACGACGTGCCCCAGTGCTGATCGGTGGTGTGATAGCGATAGCTGAGCGTTTGCCAGTTGAAGCGCAGCTTGATCGTGTTTCCCTCGCGGCTGAGGATCTCGATGCCGGACAGGTAATGGTTGGTGCGCGGCTCGGGCAGCGAGGTGGCGGACGAACGATCGGTCTTGATGCGGAACACGCGATCCTCGATCCCCTGCTTGTTGGGGTAATACATCAGCGACATTTCGTTTTGCGGGTCTTCGGTCAGCGTGTCGTAATCATCCCAGGCAGGCATCCAGAACGGGCAATCCTTGTGGTAAAAGCCCAGCCACGTATCCCAGTCGCGGTCATCGAGCGCGCGCGCCTCGGCAAAGAGGAAGGCCTGGATATCGTCGAAGCTCATCGTGGCATCGGTGCGGTCAAGTGTTGCGGTGCTCATTGTCTTTTCCTCCTCATTCGGCCGCGACGGACGCGCCGGGCGCGGTCTCGCGTTCCTTGGAAATCGCGGCGCTCATACGCTCGGACCAGTTGCTGTGCTGGATGACGAACAGCCCCTCATCCTCGGTGCGTGCCCCTGACAGGATCGGGCTGATGCCAAGGGCCTTGGCATCTTCATCCGGGCCTTTGATCCATTGGGTCGCGCCGCGGGTCAGGTCGTTCCACTTGGCGTGGGCGGCCCCGGCATAGCCGCGCTGCGTGGCGCGGAATTCCTCGGTATCGTCGGGGGTTGCCATGCCGGAGGCGTTGAAGAAATCCTCATACTGGCGGATGCGGCGGGCGCGGGCCTCGGGGGCTTCGCCCTTGGGCGCGATGCAATAGATCGTCACCTCGGTCTGATCGACGCTGATGGGGCGGAACACGCGGATCTGGCTGGAAAACTGATCCATCAGGAACACGTTGGGATAAAGGCAGAGGTTGCGCAGCACGCCCACCATCCAGTCGGCCTTGGTCGCGCCATATTTCTCGGTCCACTCATCCTTGCGCGGATAGTTGGGGCGGTTGGTCGGGTCGGCCCATTCCGTCCAGAGCAGGATATGACCGTTGTCATAGGCGTGAAAGCCGCCGCGCTGCTTGGCCCATTTGCTGGCGTCGGTGGCCTTGATCGCGTCTTCCTTGCCGTCATCGGTGCGGTGCGCGGTGGTGGCGACATAGTTCCAATGCACCGCCGACACATGATAGCCATCGGCGCCGTTTTCGGCCTGAAGCTTCCAGTTGCCGTCATAGGTATAGGTGGACGAGCCGCGCAGCACCTCAAGCCCCTCATCGGCCTGATCGACGATCATGTCGATCATCTTGCGCGCCTCGCCGAGATAGTCCTCGAGCGGTTTCACATCGGCGCTGAGCGAGCCGAACAGGAAGCCGCGATAATTCTCGAACCGCGCCACGCGGGTCAGGTCGTGGCTGCCATCCTTGTTGAACTGCTCGGGGTAGCCCGCGCCATTGGGGTCTTTCACCTTCAAGAGCTTGCCGGTGTTGGAAAAGGTCCAGCCGTGAAAGGGGCAGGTGAATGTTTTCTGGTTGCGCCGCTTGAAGCGGCACAGCTGCGCGCCGCGATGCGAGCAGGCATTGACAAGGGCGTGTAATGCCCCGTCCTTGTCGCGGGTGATGACAACCGGCGTGCGCCCCATGGTCAGGGTGAAATAATCGCCGGGGTTCGGGATCTGGCTTTCATGCGCCATGTAGATCCAGTTGCCCTCGAAGATGTGCTTGATCTCAAGCTCGAACAGATCTTCGTCGGTAAAGATGTCGCGGCGGCAGCGGAAAATACCGTTTTCCGGATCATCCTGAATGGCGCCGTCGATACGGGCCTCGAATTCATCAAGATTGGATTGTGTGAACATCGTCGGGTCTCCTCCTGATCGCCGCGCCGCGTCCTCGCGCGGTTTGGCTGGGTTTGGTCTCGTGCCGCCGGTTATTGCCCGGCGGCGGCCTTGATGCGTTGGCCGCTGTCGAAGCGGAAAAAGGCGATCTTGTCGGGGTCAAGCCGCGCGCCGATGCCGGGGCCGGTCGGGACCTCGACGCAGAAATCGCGGTAGATGATCGGCTCTGCCAGAATGTCCTCGGTCAGCAGCAGCGGGCCAAAAAGCTCGCAGCCCCAGTGCAGCGTCTCGACGGTTGAAAAAAGGTTCAGCGCGGCGGCAGTGCTGAGCCCCGTTTCCAGCATGGTGCCGCCATAAAGCCCCAGCCCCGCCGCCTGCGCGATGGCGATCACCTCGGAGGCGCGTTTCAGGCCGCCGGATTGGCCGATCTTGACGGCAAAGACATCGGCGGATTTGGTGCTGGCCACTTCCAGCGCATCCTCCGGGCCGTTCAGCGCCTCATCGGCCATGACGGCGATTTCATAGCTGCGGGTCAATTCGGCCATGGCGCGGCGAAAACGGGCCGGGATCGGCTGTTCCACCAACTCGCAGCCCGCATCCTGAAGGCCCCTCAGCCCCCAGCGGGCGTCTTGCAGCGACCAGGCGGTGTTCACGTCAACCCGCACGCTGGCGGCATCGCCGACGGCCTGCTTGATGCGCGCCACATGCGCCACGTCCTCGCGCACGGACCGCTTGCCGATCTTCAGCTTGAAGATGTTGTGGCGGCGGGCCTCGATCATCTGCAGCGCCTCGGCAATATCGGTGTCGGAATTGCCCGAGGCCAGCGTCCACGCCACCGGCAGGCGGTCATGCACCGCGCCACCGAACAGTTGCGACACCGGAACGCCAAGCCGCTTGCCCAACCCATCCCAAAGCGCGATCTCGACCGCCGTCTTGGCGATGCGGTTGCCCTTGACCAGCTTGTCGATCAACTGGATCGCGCCGTTGATGTTATCGGCCTCAAGGCCGATCAGGGCGGGCGCGATATAGGTGTCGATGGCCGACCGGATGCTTTCGGGGCTTTCCGCGCCATAGCTCAGCCCGCCAATCGTGGTGCCCTCGCCGATACCCTCAGAGCCGTCCGAGAACCGGACCCGGACCAGAACGGCGGTCTGCACCCGCATCGTGGCCATGGACAGCACATGCCCCCGGATGGTCGGGATATCGAGGATCATCGTCTCGATCTGGTCGATCTTGGTCACGGGGTTCACCACATCTGCAAGTTTCGTTGAGATGCAGATTGCCTGTTGGGGGGCGTGTGTGTCGATGATGGGTGGGGTCTTGGGTGATACCCTGCGGCATCACCCGAGGCCGCAACTCAACGCGGCAGGAAGGCAAGCCGCATCTGCTTTTCCGTCTCGATCAGCGCAAAGAAGGCGACCCCGACCGCGATGATCACGATCCCGTCGAAGAGCGGCACGGCATGGGTGCCGAAGATAGCCTGAAACGGCGGCAGGTAGGTGATGGCGCATTGCGCCGCGGTCACGGCGATCACGCAGGCCCAGACGACCCGCGTGCCCCTTGCCGCAGCCCAGGTCAGGGAGGGGCCATGGATATTGCGGATGAAGAACATGTAGAAGATCTGAAGCACGACGAGCATGTTCATCGCCATGGTCTGCGCGAGAGGGACAGGATAACCCCTGTCGATGCCATAGAAATACACGCCGAACACCGCCATCAGGATCAGCGCCGAGACAAGCACGATCTGCCAGATCAACCTCCCCGTCAGGAGGGGCGCATCCCGCGCGCGCGGCGGGCGGCGCATGGTGCCGGGCTCGGACGGCTCGAACGCGAGCGCCAGACCAAGGGTCACGGCCGTGACGAGATTGACCCAAAGGATCTGCACCGCCGTGATCGGCAAGGTCATGCCGGCAAAGAGCGCCACCATGATGGTCATCGCCTCGCCCGCATTGGTGGGCAGGGTCCAGCTGATCACCTTCCTGATGTTGTCATAGACCGTGCGTCCCTCGCGCACCGCCGCGGCGATGGAGGCGAAATTGTCATCGGCCAGAACCAGATCGGCGGCTTCCTTGGCGGCCTCGCTGCCCTTGAGACCCATGGCGATCCCGGCATCCGCGCGCTTGAGGGCGGGCGCATCATTCACCCCGTCGCCGGTCATCGCCACGGCCAGCCCGCGTGCCTGCAACGCAGTGACCAGACGCAACTTGTCCGCCGGAGAGGTGCGCGCGAATATATCTGTCGCAACAGCCGCCTCGGTCAACGCGGCATCGTCCATCGCCTCAAGCTCGGCACCGGTCAGGACGCGCGTGCTGTTCGTGAGGCCGATCATGGCGCCAATGGCGCGCGCCGTCGCGGCATGATCGCCGGTGATCATCTTGACGCGAATACCGGCGGCATGACAGTCCGCGACCGCCGCAATGGCTTCGGGGCGGGGTGGGTCGATGAACCCGACAAGGCCAATCAGGGTGAGATGCCCGTCAAGGCCCCCGGCGGTCAGGGTTGCCTGATCCGGCTGTGCCATGCAGGTGGCAACCGCGATCACCCGCTGCCCCTCTGCCGCGAGTTCCTCGACCCTGGCGTGCCAATGGGCCGCGTCGAGCGGACCTGTCGCGCCGCCGTCGCCACGCTGACCGGCGCAGAGTTTCAGCACCGCCTCGGGCGCGCCCTTGACGTGGATGAATGACTGGCCGCCGGGATCACGATCCAGCGTCGCCATGTAGCGATGCGCCGCATCGAACGGGATCGCATCAAGGCGTCGCCAGTCTTCAAACGATGTATGCCCATCGCCCGTTATCTTTCCGGCAAGCGCCGCCAGCGCGCCCTCCATCGGGTCGCCCTCCACGCGCCAGTCATCACCATGGTATTGCAGCGCGGCATCGTTACAGAGCGCGGCCACGCGGGCAAACTCGCCCAGAACGGCGTGGTCATCGGGATCGGCATCGGCGTCGCGCCACTGCAGCGAGCCATGCGGTGCATATCCGCTGCCACCGACCGAGAACACATGCCCTTGCGTCGCAAGTGCCGTCACCATCATTTCATTGCGCGTGAGCGTGCCGGTCTTGTCGGTGCAGATCACCGACACGGCCCCCAGCGTTTCAATCGCAGGCAGGCGGCGGATGATTGCGTTGCGCCGCGCCATCGCCGTCACACCGACCGCAAGCGTGATTGTCATGACAGCAGGCAACCCTTCGGGAATCGCCGCGACAGAGAGGCCGACAACCGCCATGAAAAGGTCGCGAAACGGCATGTGGCCGACGAAATATCCGTAGGTCAGGACCGAGGCGGCGACGATCAGGATGAACACCGTCAGCCAGCGCGCGAACAGGTCCATCTGCGCCACCAGCGGCGTGGTCAGTGTCTCGACGCTGCCCAGCATCCCGCTGATGCGTCCGATCTGGCTCTTGCCGCCGGTGGCGGTGACCACGCCGCGCCCCGTGCCCGCCGCGATGAGCGTGCCGGAGAACAGCATCGACGATTGGTCGCCAAGCGGCGCATCCGCGGCGACCGGCGCGGTCGCCTTGTCCGTGGGTACGGATTCCCCGGTCAGGATCGCCTCTTCCGCCTTGAGGCCGCGCGCCTCGATCAGCCGCAGATCCGCAGGCACCCGGTCACCCGCCTCGACCAGCACGATATCGCCCGGCACCAGATCAGCGGCGTCGATGCTTGTCCTTTGCCCGTCGCGCAGCACGGCGCAATGCGGGGCAAGCATGGTGCGGATCGCGGCCATGGCCTGTTCGGCACGGCCCTCCTGCACGAAGCCGATGATTGCATTCGCGATGACCACGGCAAGGATCACCCCGGTATCGACCCAATGCCCCAAGGCCCCCGTGACCGCCGAAGACGCCAGCAGCACGTAAATCAGCACATTGTTGAAATGCCCGAGAAAGCGCAGGATCGGATGGCGTCCGGGCGGTTCGGGCAGTCGGTTCGGGCCATGTTCCGCCAGACGGCGCATCGCCTCTTGGGTGCTCAGCCCTGCTGCGGTCGCTCCAAGGGCGTCCAGCACGGCCTGATGCGGACGGTCATGCAGGGTTTGGCCTTGAACGGGGTCGGTCATCGGTTTGCCCTTTCGGTCAGTGTCGCCGATGCCGGCAACAGGCGCATGAACAGCCCCCGCCGAACTGCGACAACCGCCCGCGACCCTTGCCGGCGGATCGGATGGCGGCGTTCGGAAATGTGGTCCTCGACCAGCAGACGTGTATTCTTGGCAGTAAAGGATGGCATGCCACATCGTAGTTGACGCCTATGTGCGGCGACTTGATTCAAATCAGGGGCACCGCGACCGAATTGGGCAAGAGTGGCGATGACCATGGCCGCCAGGGTCCAGGTCGCAACCGTCGCGTAACAACCTAACGTAAGCAGGCGGTTGCCTCCCCGCCGGACAACAGGCGAAATTTGCATGGAGACGTCGTGGACAAGAAGCAGCACATCCATTTCTGGTCTTTCGCCGCCACCTTGATGGTGCGTCTGCTGGTGCAATGTCGATCTTGCGGTGCGGGATCTGATTGGTTCGGCCTACGCCCGTTCGGTGGACCTCTTGCGCCACAACCACGATGATCTGGAAGCCGACGCGCGCCTGCTGCTGGAACGAGAAACGATCACGCCCGATGATTTTGCCCCCCCTGAAACCAACCGAGGCCGAAGCCGCATGACCCGCAAACCAACTCGCAGCCGCACCCGCCCGGCCAACGACGCGCCCGCACCGTGCCTCCCGGCCGTGGTGCCGCCCGCGCCGGTGCCCGCAGCCGACGCAGCCGAGCCGCATCTCCATGCCGCCCTTGACCGCAGTGCGATGGCCAGCCTTGCACGGTTCACCGGCGGGCTCTCGCCCCATGCGATGATCGACGCCTGGAGCGACTGGGCGATGCATCTTGCGCGCGCGCCGGGACGGCAGTTGGAGCTGATCGAGCGGGCGCAGGCCAACGCGATGAAGCTCGCGCAATACAGTGCCGCGCAGATGATGGGACAGAGTCCGGAAAAACCCTTTGCGCCCGGACGTCATGACACGCGCTGGACCCATGAGGGCTGGGGGAACGCGCCCTTTGCGCTCTGGCAGCAGGGATTTCTGGCCACGCAGGACTGGTGGCACGCGGCCACCTCCGATCTGCGCGGGTTGCGCCGCCAGAACGCCGACCGCACCGGGTTCCTGATGCGGCAGCTTCTTGATACCGTGTCGCCCGCGAACTTCCCGCTTGCCAACCCCGAAATCCTCGAGCGGACGCGCGCGACGGCTGGGCGCAACCTGATAGAGGGGGCGGCACATTACGCCGACGACGCGCGCCACATCCTGGCGCAGGAACATCGCCCCGTGCCCGAGGCATTCGCCCTGGGCAAGGCGCTGGCCTGCACGCCGGGGGCGGTGGTCTATCGCAACGAGTTGTTGGAACTGATCCAGTATTCCCCCACAACCGACAAGGTGCAGGCCGAGCCGGTGCTGATCGTGCCCGCCTGGATCATGAAATACTACATCCTCGACCTCTCGCCCGAGAATTCGCTGATCCGCTGGCTGGTCGCGCAGGGCTATACGGTGTTCTGCATCTCGTGGCGCAATCCCGGCGCGGAACACGCGGGCCTGTCGCTGGAAGATTATCGCAAGGCGGGCGTCATGCAGGCGCTCGACGTGATCAACGAGATCGTGCCGGGCCAAAAGGTGCATGCCAACGGTTATTGCCTCGGCGGCACGCTTCTGGCCATCGCGGCGGCGGCGATGGCGCGTGACTGTGACGACCGCCTCGCCTCGGTCACGCTGATGGCGGCACAGGTGGATTTTGCCGAAGCGGGCGAATTGCTGCTTTTCCTCGACGAAAGCCAGGTCGCGTTCCTCGAGGATCTGATGTGGTCTCAGGGCTATCTGGACCGTCCGCAGATGTCCGGGGCCTTTGCCGCGATCCGCGCGGAGGATCTGATCTGGTCGCGCGCGGTGCGGCGCTACTGGCTGGGCGAGCCGGACCTGCCCACCGATGTCACCGTCTGGGTCAATGACACCACGCGCATGCCCGCGCGGATGCATTCGGAATATCTGCGCGGGATATTCCTTGAGAACCGCGTCACGGCAGGGCGCTTCGCGGTTGAGGGCCGGGTGATCGCGCTCAAGGACATTTCCGTGCCGATCTTTGTGGTGGGCACCGAGACCGACCACATCGCGCCCTGGCGCTCGGTCTACAAGACCGCGCTTTTCACCGATTGCGACATGCATTTCCTGCTGACCAAGGGCGGCCATAATGGCGGCATCCTGTCAGAGCCGGGCCACAAGGGGCGGCATTACCGGATCGGCCACCGCCCCGCCGGGGCGCATTACCGCGACCCTGACACATGGCTGGCAGCGCATGACCCCGTGCAAGGGTCCTGGTGGCCGGAATGGGGCCGCTGGTTGACAGGCCACAGCAGCGGCGCGGTGCCCGCGCGTGTGCCCGGTGATCACCCCGATCACCCCGCCCTTGCCCAAGCGCCGGGATCATATATCCATCAGGACTGAGATAGCCCGGACGCCGAAGGACAGCAGGCCGGGCATGGGAATGGTGCGGACGGCGGGGCTCGAACCCGCACGATCATACGATCGAGAGATTTTCATACCTGCTACGGTTTTCACCGCCGACGCAGACGCGCCGTTCGTGGTCTGGACTATCCCTTCACCATCACCGGGTCCCCGGCCTTAGGTGCTGCCCGTCTAGTCTCTACACCTTCCGTCCGAGTTGAGGTCTCGACCGGCTTGGCTCGGGATTGGCATGGGCCATGATCACGGCCGTTAGCTTTCCCCGAATTTGAGCAGTTCTGCACCCGGCGTTTCCACCGGGGCACTCAAAACATGGCTTAAGTCTCTTGTGTCTACCGATTCCACCACGTCCGCATTCCGGCTTCAGCATATCACATAGAACGTCGCCAAAGGCTACCGCCGTTCTGCCCCTTGTCTCCTGTGGCGGTGGCGGCGTGCGCTCAGATCACATCGCCAAGCGCGTTTTCCTTGACCGCCTGCATCGCCACATAGGTTGAGGTGTTGGACACATGCGGCAAGGTCGAGATCTGTTCCGCCAGGACGCGGCGGTAATCGGCCATGTTCTGCGTGCGCACCTTGAGCAGGTAGTCGAAGTTCCCGGCGATGAGATGCGCCTGCTCGATTTCGGGGATCTTGGCCACCGCCGCGTTGAAGGCGGCCAGCGCCGCCTCGCGCGTGTCATGCAGGCGCACCTCGACAAAGCTCACATGATCGAGCCCCAACCGGATCGGATCAAAGAGCGCGCGATAGCCGGTGATGACGCCCGCGCTCTCCAACCGGCGCAACCGCGCCTGCGTGGGCGATTTCGACAGGCCGATCTCGCGCGCCAGATCCGTCACGCTGATCCGCCCGTCCGTCGCCAGAACCCGCAGAATCGCCCGGTCGAAGCGGTCGAGGTCGGAATATTCACTTTGGCTCAATTCTGCCCCCTGAACGATCCAATCGCCTGTCAATCGCACATCAATCGGGAAATGTCACCACCAAACCGATGCTATCATGATCATGACACATTGGGGGGTTTCCATGCCATACGACACCGATATTCGCCGCGCCATCGACCTTGCCACCTATGCCGATGAGAGCGGGGTTCTGGCGCGCCTCACGGATCTCGCCGCGCTGAGCGAGGCCGACCGCACCCGCATCACCGCACGCGGTGCCGATCTGGTGCGCGCCATCCGGGGGCAATCGAGCCCAGGCCTGATGGAGGTGTTTCTGGCCGAATACGGGCTTTCCACCGATGAGGGCATTGCGCTGATGTGTCTCGCGGAGGCGCTCTTGCGGGTGCCCGACGCCGACACGATCGACGCGCTCATCGAGGACAAGATCGCGCCGTCGGACTGGGGCAAACATATGGGCCACTCCACCTCGTCGCTGGTCAATGCCTCGACCTGGGCGCTCATGCTGACGGGCCGCGTGCTCAAGGACGAGGCCCCCGGCCCCGTGGGCCACCTGCGCGCCGCGATCAAACGGTTGGGTGAGCCGGTCATCCGCACCGCCGTGGGCCGCGCGATGAAGGAAATGGGCCGTCAGTTCGTTCTGGGCGAGACGATCCAGGGCGCGATGGACCGCGCGGCAGGGATGGAAAAGAAGGGCTATACCTATTCCTACGACATGCTGGGCGAGGCCGCGCGCACCGATGCCGATGCCACGCGCTATCACCTGAGCTACAGCCGCGCGATCAGCGCCATTGCCAATGCCTGCACCCACAAGGACATCCGCGCCAACCCCGGCATTTCGGTGAAACTTTCGGCGCTGCATCCGCGTTACGAGGTGGCGCAGCGCGACGCGGTGATGGCGGTGCTTGTGCCGCGCCTGCGCAGCCTCGCGCTTCTTGCGAAGTCGGCGAAGATGGGCCTCAACATCGACGCCGAAGAGGCCGACCGCCTGTCGCTCTCGCTCGACGTGATCGAAACCGTGCTCTCGGAGCCTGCGCTGGCGGGCTGGGACGGGTTCGGCGTGGTGGTGCAGGCTTACGGTCAGCGCGCCAGCCACGTGATCGACTTTCTCCATGACCTCGCCACGCGGCTCGACCGCCGCATCATGGTGCGGCTGGTCAAGGGGGCCTATTGGGATACCGAGATCAAGCGCGCGCAGGTCGCGGGCGTTGACGGCTTTCCGGTCTTCACCTCCAAGGCGGCGACGGACATCAGCTATATCGCCAATGCGCGCAAGCTGCTGTCAATGACCGACCGCATCTATCCGCAATTTGCCACCCACAACGCCCACACCGCCGCCGCGATCCTCGACATGGCCAGCGACAAGCGCGCCTTCGAGTTCCAGCGCCTGCACGGCATGGGCGAGGCGCTGCATGACATCGTGTTGAAGGCCGAGGGCACCCGCTGCCGCATCTACGCCCCTGTGGGCGCGCATCGGGACCTGCTGGCCTATCTGGTGCGGCGTCTCCTGGAAAACGGGGCCAACTCCAGCTTCGTCAACCAGATTGTCGATGACAGCGTGGCCCCCGAGACCGTCGCCCGCGACCCGTTCGACGCGGTGAACGATCCCGCGCCGCACCTGCCCACCGGGCCCGAGCTGTTCCTGCCCGAGCGGCCCAATTCGCGCGGCTTCGATCTGCGCCACCAACCCACGCTCGACGCCATCGAGGCGGCGCGCGCACCCTTTGCCTCGCACAAATGGGACGCGGCACCACTTCTGGCGGGCAAGGCGCAGCCTGAGGCACCCGAACGCGTCGAGAACCCCGCCGATCCCGCAGACAGCCCCGGCACCGTGGCGTGGGCGTCGAAAGCGGATGTGGAAACCGCGCTCGCCGCCGCCGCCCCGTGGGAGGCGTCAGCGACCGAACGCGCCGCGATCCTTAACCGCGTGGCCGACCTTTACGAAGAAAATTACGGCGAGATATTCGCGGTTCTCACACGCGAGGCCGGCAAGTCGATTCCCGACGCCGTGGCCGAATTGCGCGAAGCGGTGGATTTCCTGCGCTACTACGCCGCGAACGCGCCCGAAGCGGCCCCCGTGGGCACCTTCACCTGCATCAGCCCGTGGAACTTTCCGCTCGCCATCTTCACCGGCCAGATCGCCGCCGCCCTTGCCGCTGGCAATGCGGTGCTGTCGAAACCCGCCGAACAGACCCCGCTCATCGCGCATCTGGCCGTGACCCTCATGCACCGCGCGGGCGTGCCCGCCACGGCTTGCCAACTCCTGCCCGGTGCGGGTCAGGTCGGTGCGGCGCTCACCTCTGACGCGCGCGTGGGCGGCGTGGCCTTCACCGGCTCGACCGACACGGCCCTGAAAATCCGTGCGGCGATGGTCAAACACCTCGCCCCCGGCGCGCCGCTCATCGCCGAGACCGGCGGGATGAACGCAATGATCGTGGACAGCACCGCGCTCCCGGAACAGGCGGTGCAGGCGATTGTCGAATCCGCTTTCCAATCCGCCGGGCAACGCTGCTCCGCGCTGCGCTGCCTCTACGTGCAGGAGGATATCGCGCCACATTTCAGCGAAATGCTGACCGGCGCGATGGATGCGCTCACTGTGGGCAACCCCTGGCACCTGAGCACCGATTGCGGCCCCGTGATCGACGAGGAGGCCCGAGCCGGCATTGCCGCGCATATTCAGCAGGCCCGCGCCGAGGGGCGGCTCTTGCACGAACTCAAGACGCCCAATGCCGGCACTTATATTGCGCCCACACTTATCAAAGTCGGTGGCATCGAGGATATGGAGCGCGAGATTTTCGGCCCCGTGCTGCATCTCGCCACCTTCAAGTCGCGCGATCTCGACCGCGTGATCGGGGCGATCAACGCCACCGGCTATGGCCTGACCTTTGGCCTGATGACCCGGATCGACGACCGCGTGCAGCACGTGACCGAGGCGGTCCATGCGGGCAATATCTATGTCAACCGCAACCAGATCGGCGCCATCGTGGGCTCCCAGCCCTTTGGCGGCGAGGGCATGTCGGGCACCGGCCCCAAGGCGGGCGGGCCGCATTACCTGACGCGCTTCACCGCGCAGCCCGCGCCGGTGCAGGGTGAGAAATGGGAGACCGCGATGCCCGTGCGCGACGCGCAAGCCGCGCTCGACAAGGCCAATGCCGCAGGTCACGCGCCGCGCGCGGCGCTGGTGCTGCCGGGGCCGACGGGTGAGTCGAACCGCCTCACCACGCATCTGCGCCCCGCCCTTCTCTGCCTCGGGCCGGGGGGTGAGGCCGCAGCGGCCCAGAAACGCGCGGTCGAGGCGCTTGGCGGCGTGGCGGTCGCGGCAACGGGCCGGGTGGACCCCGAGGCGCTTGTCACCATGGGTGGCCTTTCGGGCGCGCTCTGGTGGGGCGGCGCGGACGAGGCGCGCGCCTATGCGGGGGCCATGGCGCGGCGCGCAGGGCCGATCCTGCCGCTGATCACCGCGCTGCCCGATCTGGGCCACGCGCTCCACGAGCGTCACGTCTGCGTCGACACCACCGCGGCAGGCGGCAACGCGGCGCTTCTGGGTGGCATGTCCTGACCGCGCGAGAGCCCCGAAATCTTCAAAAGATTTCGGGCCGCTTTCTTTTCAAGAAAGCGGTGCCTCGCCCGAGCGTTTGCGCCTTTTCGGGAGGGCGCAACCGCGCTAGCTTCACCGTATGTTCCCGATCCGCGATCACAACCCGTCACAGCGCACGCCCTATGTGACCTATGCGCTGATTGCCGCCAATATCCTGATTTTTATCGGGTACCTGCCGCTTTTCGGGGATGAGCGCGCGCTCATGCGCTTTTATTTCGACTATGCGATGATCCCGGCGAAGGTCACGCAGGGGGGCGTGTGGTCAGGCATCGTCACTTCGATGTTCCTGCATGGCGGGCTCATGCATCTCGCGGGCAACATGCTGTTTCTCTGGATTTTCGGCGACAATCTCGAGGACCGGATGGGCCATCTGCCCTATCTTGCCTTCTACCTTGCGACCGGCATCGCGGCGGGGCTGGCGCATATCTTTGGCGGGCCGCTCTCGCAGGTGCCGACGGTGGGCGCGTCGGGGGCGATTGCCGGGGTGATGGGCGGCTACCTGCTGCTTTTCCCGCGCGCGCGCGTTGATATCCTGCTGATCTTCATCATCTTCTTTCGCATCATCACGATTCCCGCCGCACTTGTCCTGCTGTTGTGGTTCGCCATCCAGGTTTTCGCCGGGCTGGGCAGCAACCCCGATGCGGGCGGCGTTGCCTATTGGGCGCACGCGGGCGGATTCGTGGCGGGGATCGTGCTGGCGCTGCCGCTCTTTGTGCGGCTTGGCGGGCCGCGCTTCTGGGTGTTGCATGGTGGTGTGCCGCCCAACCCACAGGCGCGCTACGAATTTCGCCACACCTCCATTCCCCGCGTGAGGCGACGCCGATGACCGATGCCCTCAAGGCCACCTGCCATTGCGGCGCGGTCGAATTGCGCGTGACCCTGTCCGAGGGTCTGGCCAGCGCGCGCCGCTGCGATTGCTCGTTCTGCGCGCGGCGCGGGGCGGTGGCGGTCTCGGCCCCGCTCGAGGGGGTTGAGGTGGTGCGCGGAGAGGGCAACCTCGCGCTCTACACATGGGGCACGCACACCGCGCAGCATTATTTCTGCAAGACCTGCGGCATCTACACCCATCATCGCCGCCGCTCGAACCCCAATGAATACGGCGTCAACCTCGCCTGCCTGGAGGGCTGTCACCCGCGCGATCTGGGGGAAATCCCCTGGGTGGACGGGCGCAACCACCCCGCCGACCGCTGATCACGGCAGGATCTGCAACCAGCCCCAGGCCGTCAGCACCGTCAGCCCCGTGGCAATCAGCACGCTTGAGGCGGCCACACGCTTGGCATGGCCATACATGTTGGCAAAGATATAGGCGTTGACCCCCGGTGCCATCGCCGCCGTCACCACCGCAGAGCGCAGCGCCCCGGGCGACAGGTCCAGCACCAGCCCCAGCCCGTAGGTGATCGCCGGATGCGCCAGAAGCGAGATCGCGCAGACATAGAGGATCGCGCGCATGTCGCCCTCGGGGCGGTATTGCACCAGAACGCCCCCCAGCCCGAAAAGTGCGGCGGGCAGCGCCGCGCGCACCATCAGGTCAAGCGCATCGCCAACCGGCCCCGGAATCGGCAGACCCGACAGGTTGACGGCAAATCCCGCGGCAATCCCGAGAATGAGCGTGTTCGAGAACATCGCCCGAAAGACCTTGGCCGCCACCTGCCCCGCGCTCTGTCCGCGCGCGCGCGCCACCTCCATCGCGGTGATGCCGATGCCGTAGCAGAACGGCGAATGGATCGCGATGATGGCGAAATTGGCCGAGAGCGCGCCAAGCCCATAGGCGCGCTCCATGATCGGCAGGCCCAGAAGAACAGAGTTCGAAAAGAGGCTGGCAAAGCCGATGGCCACCGAATCCTCCCATGACCGCCCGAAGAGGACCCGCGCGCCGACAAGCCCCAGCAGAAACCCCGAAAGCGCGCCGCCATAGAAACTCAGCAGCAGGCGCCAGTCGAAATTCTGCGCCAGATCGAGCCGCGCGATGGCCGCGAACAGGAGGCAGGGAATGGCGAATTTCTGGGTAAAGGTCATCAGACCGTCCACCCCCGCCGTGCTGAACCAGCCGCGCCAGACCGCCAGATAGCCGAACCCGATCACCAGAAAGACCGGAAGGATGACCTCGATCAGCGCCTGCACCGGCTCAGACCGGGTAGCGGATCACCATTCCGTCAAAGGCGGGGGTGATGTGATCGGGCGTTTCGGCGTCGATGGTCGCATAGTCGAGGTCGATATGCATGTTGGTCAGAACCGCGCGGCGCGGGGCGGCGCGCGCAATCCACCCCAGCGTCATCTCGAGATGGGCATGGGTCGGGTGCGGCGTGCGGCGCAGCGCATCGACCACCCAGCAATCCAGACCCTCGAGCAGGGGCCAGACCGGCTCGGGGATCTTGACCGCATCGGGCAGATAGGCGAGGCCGCCCACGCGAAAGCCAAGCGCGTCGATACTGCCATGACCCACCGTGAAGGGCGTGAGCGTAATCGCCCCCCCTGCCCCCTCGACGGTGAAGGCCCCGTCGATCGTGTGCATGTCGAGGATCGGCGGATAGGGGCTGTCCTCGGGCTGCATGAAGGCATAGCCGAAGCGCGCGTAAAGCGCGTTCTGCGTGTCGCCATCGGCCCAGACCGGCAGGCGCTGCCGCATGTTGAAAACAATCATCCGCAGATCGTCGATACCGTGGACATGATCGGCGTGCGCATGCGTATAGGCCACCGCATCGAGCCTGCCTATGCCCGCGTCGAGCAGTTGCGCGCGCAGATCGGGCGCGGTGTCGATGAGAACGCGGGTGGTGCCGTCCGTCGTTTCGCGCTCGATCAGCAGGGAACAGCGGCGGCGGGTGTTGCGCGGGTTGGTCGGGTCACAATCGCCCCAATGCCCCCCCAGCCGTGGCACCCCCCCCGACGAGCCGCACCCGAGGATGGTAAAGCGCAACTCGCCCATCACAGCACCGCCTTGGGGAAGAGCCGTTCGAAATTGGCCTCAAGCTGTGCGGCAAACGCCGGCCAGTCCATGCCGAAGACCTCGGCCCCTTTTTGCGCGGTATGCACCGTGTAGGCAGGCTCGTTGCGGCGGCCGCGATGGGGCGGCGGCGCGAGATAGGGCGCGTCGGTTTCGGCAAGGATGCGCTCCACCGGGGCGGCGGCGAAAATATCGCGCAACGCCTGGCTCTTCGGAAAGGCCACGATCCCCGACATCGACAGGTAAAACCCCAGATCGAGCGCCGCCCGCGCCAGCCCCGCCCCCGACGAAAAACAATGCATCACGCAGGTATAGGGGGCGTTCCTGAACTCTTCGGTGAGGATCCGGGCCATGTCCTCATCCGCGTCGCGGGCATGGATGATCAGCGGCAGCCCGGTTTCCTGCGCCGCCGCGATATGGATGCGCAGGCTCTGCTTTTGCACCTCGGCGCTCTCGGCGGTGTAGTGGTAATCAAGGCCGGTCTCGCCGATGCCCACGAATTTCGGATGCGCGGCCAGCGCCACGAGCGCGTCAACCGTGGCCAGCGGCTCCTCTGCCGCGCTCATCGGATGGGTGCCTGCGGCATAGAAGACCGGCGCATGTGCCTCGGCTATGGCGCGCACCTGCGGTTCGTTGCGCAGCCGGGTGCAGATCGTCACCATCCGGTGCACCCCCGCCGCACGCGCGCGCGCGATCACCTCGCCCAATTCGCCGTCGAAATCGGGAAAGTCGAGGTGACAATGACTGTCGGTGATGCGGTTCGTGCCGGTCATGGGCCTCCGATGGCCGGGTCATCCCCCGGCGGTCTCCTTGATCCTGAACACGGTATCTAGGAGCAGCGCGGCAGGGTCAAGATTGACCGACAGACCATGACGCGCCCGCGCGCCCACCTCTTCCGAGAGCGCGGCCCAGACTTGCGCGCGGTGCGGATCGGGGGCCAGCCGGGCCAGAAGCGCGGCCTCGCCCTTTGCGGCCTCGATCTCGGGGGGCATACCTGTGGCCCCGGTGCGGGCAAGCCGCACGAGAAAAAGGCCGATGAGCGTGAACAGAAGGTCGCGCCGCGCCTCCGCGCCACGCATGGCCGCCGTTTCGGCCAGCCGCAGCGCGCGCGGGCGGTCAAGGCGCGGCAGGCTCTCCATCAGCGCCACCCATTCGGCATAGAGCGCCAGACCGCCAAGGGATGCGATGCGCACCGCCGCGCCCACCGATCCGCCCGCCAGTTCCGCCAGCGCCGCCGGATCGCCCTCGGGGTCGATCCCCGCCTGTTGCAAGGCGCGCGCCATATCGGGCGCACCGAGCGGTGCCAGCCGCAGCATCCGGCAGCGCGAGCGGATCGTCGGCAAAAGGCGCGAGGGCTGATGCGCCACCAGCAGCAGGACCGTGCGCGTCGGCGGCTCTTCGAGCATCTTCAGAAGTGCGTTCGCGGCCTGCGTGTTCAATTCGTCCGCGGCATCGACGATCACCACCCGCCGTCCGCCATCCGTGGCCGACATCCCGAAGAAATTCGCCAGCTTGCGCACCTCGACGACGCGGATTTCCTGCGCCAGCCGGTCGCCCTTGTCATTGGGACCGCGCCGCAGAAGGAACAGCCCCGGCTCCGACAGCGCCCGCAGCCGCCGCGCGACGGGGTGTTCGGGGTCTACATCGAGGCTCTCGGGCGGGGGCGGCGCGCCGAACAGGCCCTCCTCCGCCGGGGTCTGACTGGCCAGCAGAAACCGCGCGATGCGCCACGCGAGCGTGGCCTTGCCGATGCCCTGCGCCCCGGTCAGAAGCCAGCCGTGATGCAGCCGCCCGGTGGCATGGGCGTCAAGGAATTCGGCCTCCGCCGCGCCCTGCCCGAAAAGCCGGACCGTCTCGCGCGGGTGCGGTGCGCCCTCGGCGCGGTCGGGCTCGGGCAGCGCCTCGCTCATGCCAGCCGCGCGGCGACCACGCGCGCCACCTCCGCCGCCACCGACTGCGCCTCGCCCGCGCCGTCGATCACCTGCACGCGCCCGGGTGCCTCGCGGGCCAGCGCCAGGAACCCCGCGCGCAACCGCTCCTGAAGACCCAACCCGAAGGATTCGAACCGCGCCTCGCCGCCACCGCGCGCCTCCGCGCGCGCCAGACCCATGGCCGGGTCGATGTCGATCAGGAGTGTCAGATCCGGCTCCTGCCCGATGACCAGCCGGTGCAATTCGTCCACCAGCGGACGCAGATCGGCCCGGCCCACGCCCTGATAAACCCGCGTGCTGTCGGCAAAGCGGTCCGAGATGACCACCGCGCCGCGATCAATCGCGGGCGCGATCACCCGCTCCAGATGGTCGCGCCGCGCGGCGGTGAAGAGCAGCACCTCGGTCTCCGGCGACCAACGGTCGCCCGCGCCCGTGAGCACCAGCTTGCGGATCTCCTCGGCCCCCGCGCTGCCCCCCGGCTCGCGGGTGAGCACCACCTCGCGGCCCTGTCCCCGCAGCGCTTCGGCCAGCAGGCGCGCCTGCGTGGACTTGCCCGAGCCGTCGATCCCCTCGAAGCTGATGAAGTGACCGCGCGCGCTCAAAGCGCCCCCTCGGGACCCTCGCGCAGACGGGTGAGAAGCAGCCCCGAAACCGTGCGCAACCGGGTCATGAACCCGCCGGGTGCCACATCCGAGGCCGCCACCAGCGGCACCCGCGTCTCGGGCAGGCCCTCGGGTGCAAACACGAGTTCGGCCAACACGTCGCCCTTGGCCACCGGCGCGCGCACCGGGCCGGTATAGACCACCTCGCCCGCGATCCGGTCAGCCCCGAGAATGGGCAAGAGCGTGTCGATATCCTCGGCGGGCATCAGCCCCACACGCGGCACATCGCCCATCCAGACCTCGGCCTCGGCCACCACCTCGCCTGCGCGCGCAAGCGATTTCTGCGCGAATTGCCGGAACGCCCAGTTGACGATGGCCTCGGATTCGCGTGCGCGGTCGGCGGCGCTGTCCAGTCCGGTGATGGCGAAGATCACCCGGCGGTCGCCCTGCACCGCCGAGCCGACAAGACCATATCCCGCCTCGCTCGTATGCCCGGTCTTGAGCCCGTCCGCGCCGATCCCCAGACCCAGAAGCGGGTTGCGGTTGTAAATATTGGCGGGCGCGCGCCCGTCAAAGCGAAACTCGGTCTCGGCGAACATCGGGTAGAATTCCGGGAAATCCTCGATCAGCCGCCGCGCCAGAAGCGCCAGATCGCGCATCGACATGACATGGCCCGCCGCAGGCCAGCCGCTCGCGTTCTGAAAGACCGAATTGGTCATTCCAAGGGCTTGCGCGCGCTGTGTCATGAACCGGGCAAAGCCCGGCTCCGTGCCGTCGGGGCTGAGCGCCTCGGCGATGACCACGCAGGCATCGTTGCCCGAGAGCACGACGATCCCGCGCAGCAGGTCCTCGACGCGCACCCGGTCGCGGGTGTTGAGAAACATGGTCGAGCCGCCAAAGCTCATCGCGTGTTCCGACACGGGCAGCCGCTCATCCAGCGTCAGCCGCCCGTCGCGGACCGCCTCGAAGGCGACGTAAAGCGTCATCAGCTTGGACATGGACGCAGGCGGCAGCGGCTCGTCGGCGTTCTTGTTCAAAAGCACCGTGCCCGTGGTCACATCCACCACATAGGCCCCCCGCGCGCTCGTCTCAAAGGCGGCGGCAGGCAGCGCCAACATGAGCGCGGCCAGGGCTGCAATCCAAAGGCGCACCATTTTCAGGGCCCTCCCCGGTCAGTTGGTGACGGGATAGGCGTCGGCAAAGCCCATCCCCTTGATCTTGCCCAGCACGGCGGAGAGGTCAGAGGCCGTCGTGGCCGGGCCGACGACCACGCGCCAGAACGGCTTGCCCGCCGACGTCTGCGCCAGAACCGTCGGCACCATCCCCGCCTGCCGGAGCGCGGTCGCGGTGTTGCGTGCGTTCGTCTCGACGCTGAAAATCCCGACCTGCACAAAAGGCGTGCCGAGGCTAGACGCAGGGCGCGCCGGGGCGGCGGGTTTCGACGACGCCTCCGGCTCTGCCTGTGCCGGCGCGGTGCCGGCCTCTGCGGCATCTATGGCGGCAGCGGCCCCGGCCACCGGATCAAGGGCCGTCGCCTCGATCTCGGCGGGGGCGGCGATCTCTTCGACCTCGGCGGGGGCGTCCTCCTCCACCGGGGTCTCTTCGCGGCGCAGCGCGGTCACGTTGAGCTGCGCGGGCGCGCCCGCCAGCATCTCGAGCGTGACCGCCGCATCGGACGAGACCTGGAACGCCGGTCCGGGCAGGTCGCGTTGCCGCCGGAACAGCGCGCCGATCACGAAGGTGCCGTTCGCGGTGTTGCGGATGATCACGCGCTCGGGGTCGGTCACATCGGGATGCGCCACCCAGACCCCGCCAAGCGAGGGCCGCCCGTCCCAAAGCCCCATATCGGTTTTCTGAAAGACCTGCGGCGCCTCCACATCGCGCTCCACCAGCCGCACGGACCTGCCGCCCGATGCCGCCTCGCGCGCCGCCGGTTGCCCGAAACTGAAATTCCCGCTCTCATCGCAGGCCGCAAGCCCGAACACCGCCAGCCCCGCCAATACGCGCCCGGCCCTCATCACCGCTGTCACCCGATCCATCCTGCGCCCCTTGCACCTGCGTTCTTGCGGGCGTGTCCCCGCCCGGTCTTGGTTTTCGCGCAGTCTAACCTGTCCAATGCTGCGTGAAAAGCACCCCGGCCCGCCTTGCGCGGATTTTCCCCATCAGGGCTTTGCAGAATCGCCCGCGCAGGGCTAGGGACACTCTACTCGCGGCTGGGAAGGGTGGCAGAGTGGTCGATTGCACCGGTCTTGAAAACCGGCGATGTGCAAGCATCCGTGGGTTCGAATCCCACCCCTTCCGCCATTTAGCCCCCTTAAGTAATTGAAATTACACGATAATTGAAAAACCGTTCCCCCAAGTTATCCCCCACATTGGCGCGGATTGCGTCGGAATATGCCGGAAAAGAGCGCAGCCGGTGCGCGTTGCCTGAATTTTTGATTTCAGCGCCGGGGGCCTGCTACACTCGCTACTTTTGCTACACGAAACGGTGCCAATGCCGCCATGTCGCGCCTTGCCGTGAACCGGTGGGTGAGTTCCGGTTTTCTTGCGGGTCGCGCAGCGCGAAAGGAAATGTCCACCACCGGTGCAAGACCGAGGGCAGATCGGCGGGATTGGGACCCGTCATGCGACGTGCATCAGCCGCCGGAAACGCTCAGGCTCAAACCGCGATAGCACCGCCTGCGGGTCCATCCCAGCCAAGGCGCAAACCGTGAAAAAGTCGCGTGAGCCAAGCCAAGCGACATCAACGCCCCGCGCCGCGTCGTGCAGCCCATGAGCAAGGATAGCGTGCCACAAGCGCACCTCGCCCGTCATGCCGCTGCGGCCTCTGTGAGCGCCGCACGCAGTTCCCTAGCAGTCTCCCAGCCTTGCGCCCACAAGTCCCCCTCAACGGCCCATTCCGGCGGTTCTGGCGTGTCTGCGTCTAGAGGTGAAGTCTCCCAAGGTCGAAGCCCTAAAGCGCGGTGCACGCCCATGTAGTCGCCAGTCTGAAAAGCCTCGATAGCCTCTGGCGTGACCTTGTGAGCGCGGCCCTTTGGTGTGCGTCGTTTGATCGGCATGTCAGCCCCTCCTATTGCTGCGAAGCGCGGGCGGGCGTCGATCCTGCACCGGCTCTGTGTCGAGATCCATTTCGCGAAGGATGCGCGCGAAGGCGAGGCGGGAATCACGCTCAATCGCAATCGCCGGGTGAGACTTCACGCTGTCGCCAGCGGGCACCGTGATGCCGTCGCGGTCAATCGCAGCCCTCGCTTGCTGGCACCGGTCGAAACTCTCACAAGCAAGCCGTAGAAGCTTCATGTGGTGCGGTTCGAGCGCGTAAGCCTCCACTACCTCACACCACCATTGAGCGGCCTCAGGGCTAAGGTGAGAGGGCGTGGGCGTCAATTTCTTGGGCATTGGTCGATCCTCTGGAAATTCAAACCGGGGCAGGCTTTGTAGAATGGAAGCTCCCACGCCGGTCCGCTGTTGGTGAAGCCGTGAAGTTATCTTGGCCCCCCCGGTATAGGGTGCGCGCCACGCCCCGGAGGTTCGGTGGGGCTGCGCGCTCTGGCGGTTTGCCTACTCACCAGTTAAGGGGCTGCTTTGGCGTCGGAACACCGGGCGCAGCCTGCCCTTTCCCGAGTTAGGCGAACGTGCCGGTGATGAGCGCGGCGGGCTTGCGCACGGCAAGGGCGATACGTTGCTCGGCCAGGATCGCCACAAGGTTGCGCGTGAAGAAGTCGGCGTGTTCGGTGCTGATTTCAACTCTCGGCGTCCACCTGTCGTAAAGAGTCGCCGCCTGTTGGAAGTCGCCGACAAGGTAGCTGCCCGCTGCGATAGCTTGGCTGGCCACCACTGGAAGCCCGAACAAGACCGGCGGCACGTCAGCGCCGGGTGCGCCCAAGAGATATTTGCCGTCCGCATCTTTCGCCATCCGCATCCTTGTCCAATCGCTCGGATGCACGATAACGCCTGTCGCCGGGAAGTCGGCCAAAGCGGATTGCAGGATTGCCAACGCGATCTGGTCGATAAGGTTCGTCGGCACGATAGCGCCCGCGCTCGGGTCAGCGAATGCCGTGGCCTGCGGGATAAGGCCATGAAGGTTCGGTGCCACGCCATCGCCTGCCAAGAGTTGCGCCTCTTCAACCAATGCCAGCCCGTGGCGCAGTTCGGTGTCGATCAGGTCGCGCAGTTGCGGGGCGTCGTCGAGGATTTGCCGCGATGCCGGAACCCAGTGCGCGATCACTTGCGTGTTTACGTTCCGCAATTCCAGCGTCATATCCGACTGCGGCTTGAGCGCGCCCTCTGCTACCGTCGCAGCGGCACCGGGGCGGGAAGTCATTGAGGGCCATTCGACCGAATTCGACGAAACCGCCACCACCGGCAAAAGGTCGCGGATCGTCAGGCGGCGGCGTGCCAGCGTTGCCACCTCGTCGCGGAACGGCTGGCCCATCGCGCCGC
Organism: Roseovarius sp. MBR-6; assembly: GCF_040547525.1. Taxonomy (NCBI): domain Bacteria; kingdom Pseudomonadati; phylum Pseudomonadota; class Alphaproteobacteria; order Rhodobacterales; family Roseobacteraceae; genus Roseovarius; species Roseovarius sp. MBR-6. The sequence continues at coordinate 364,812 of NZ_JBEPPW010000001.1, forward strand.
CCGAGGTCGGGCTGGACGTAACGTCTTTCAGTTCCAGCCGATAGCGCCCAGGACGCGCGGTTTCTTGGGCGAAGTCGGCAAGCCCCTTGGCCTCGATGAATTGTTGGCCCCACGTCTGCGGGCGCAGATCGTGAGATCCAACGCGCGCGGCCTTTTGCTGCATTTCGAGGACATGCTCTTTGGTGCCCGCCAATTCGTTGCGAACGCTCTTGAGTTCAGCGGCCACGGTGTCGGCATGGCTGGCGAATTTCTGCGAAAGCGTGTCGAGAACGTCGCCGCCGTCTTTACGCTGAAGGTGTGCGCCAGCGGCGAGGGCGGCGCGGTGCCGGGTGGTGAGGGTGGTGTGTTTGGTCATTGGTTTAGCCTTTCATTTGAGGTGTTTTTGCCTCGATCATTTCGGCGAATTTCTTGACGCGCTCTTGGTCGAGCGCAGTTCCTGCCAGCGCCGCGAAACCGCCCGCCGCCAGTTTTGTTGCAGCCGCTTTTGGCAATCCCGCTTCGCGCAAAAACTGCACCGTGGCGGCTTTGCTTTCGAGGTGTTTCACGGCCCGGATGCGAGCGCGGGTGTTCGCGGGCACGGTGACGATTGAGACTTCCACGAGGTCGATCTGGTCGAGGGCAAACACGCCCTTTCCGAGATACCGCCGCCCGCCTTCTGGCGTCAGGAAGCCGATGGAAAACGCGCCTGCGTCGCCCGCCGATATGTGCTCGAAAGCGTCCCTGCCCTTGGTGGTCTTGAGATTGACTTGACCGGCCACGAAAAGCCCGGTGCTGTCCTCCTCGATATGCGACCAACTCCCGATAGGTTCCTCAAGGCGGTGTGACCAAAGCATCACGGGCGATGTGCCAGCGGCCCGGTGCTCGGCAAGCGTTTTCGTGAAAGCGCCGACCGAAACAACATCGCCATGCCTGTCAGGACCGCCGCCGAAAGTGCTGGCGTAACCTTCGATCCGGCCCTCGGCAGTAGCTTTCACCTCAAGGTCGGTTGCGACCGCGAGGCGTAGATCATTTGAGAATTTGCGAAGGTCCATTTCACCTCCTCGCATGTTGAAAATTCGGGCAAGCTGCCCGGTGATCTTCAAGCCCGGTCTGGTTGCCGGTGCTGCGAAGGCGGTGCGTCGGCTTGGCCCCGGTTAAGGTGGCGGGCGCGATCAGACCTGCGATATAGTTATGTGATAACGTGGCGAAAGTCAATTCACCTTCCCCCGTTTGCCCTCAAGTGATGCAAATGCACCAGCCTCGATCCGGTCTGCGAGGTGCCGGAATATGGCTGCCGTGTCCTGTGCTCCATCCATGGAAACGGCTTGCGCTGCGCTGTAGGTCAACAAGCGGTCCAAAACCGTGACAATATCCGCCCCGGCCTCTTCGATCATCAGGCACGCGGCCCGATAAACGATTTCATCGCAAAGACTGACTGTTTTGCTTTCGTCGGTCATGTCGTGTTCCTTTCCGTTTCTGTCGGGTTCATTTCCAGTTGTCGGGATTGTGCGGATCGTCGGCTTCGCGCCGCCATTGATCTAGCAGCGTGATCCCTGCGGCCCGCTGCGCCTCGGGCCATGCGTCGCGCTCGGCCTCGGCCCGGTCCTGACCGCCGTCGAATTCGCGGATTGCGCATCGTTCTTCGAAAATGTCGCGGGCCAATTCCTCTTTTGACATTTCAGGAAAGGGTGCCGCTACAATCGCTACTTTCGCTACATCTGGGGCGCGCGGTGCCAGCGGCTTCCCTGAAATTTCGGCCAGCGCGGCGCGTGTGTTAAACCACATCACCAGCCCCCCTTATTATGTGCCAAGCTTCCTTTCGTGCCGCGCCTCGCACCACGGTTCCGGGTTCAAGCGGCATAAGCCAGCCGTGTTTTTCGAGCGTGCCCAGCCCGCCCCGCGCCTTCGGTGTTTCGCGCATGGCGTTTGGCCCATATTGCACCACGTCTCGCGCGGTGATTTCCGGTTCGGCCCAGTTTTCCAAAAGCCATTTGCGCAAGGTTTCGGCCCGGTCGATTTCCGCCGATACGGCTGCAGCACTCGCCAGCCGCGAAGCTTCGGACAGATAGAATTGCGCCAAGTCTATTGCATCAGCCATGTCGCCCGCCTCCACCGCCGGGGCGTCGAGGTCGTGCCAGAGTGTCAAAACACCAGCGATGCGCGCCGCTTGTTCCGCCGCCTTTGAAGCCGTGCCGGTGATATGTGCCAAGTCACCGCCGGGGGCTTGTGCCGTCTCGATAGCGTCGGAAAACGCCACCATCAGCGCGCGGGCTTCGGGGGTCAGGTGCAGCGTTCGCGGTTCCAGTTCCCGTGTTTCCGGGTCCATAGGCATAGGCGTGTCGAGAATGTCGCGCAGCCGTCCCGCGAAGCTTGCAAGCGCCATTTCATCGCGGCGCGCGTTCGCCTGCATCCGGGTCCCGATTGCGCTGGGCGGTTCGCATAGAAGGAAGCGGGGCAAGAAACCGGAATCAACGGCCAATGGGTCGGCCATGAAGGTTCGCGCGATACCCGACTGCACCATCAGATGCACCGCCAGCCGCCGCCCATAGAGCGTTGCATGTCCATCGCCCGCGCGGGTTCGGCGTATCGGGTTGCCTTGCCAGAGGTCATTGAACGCGGCCAGCGTCTTTTGCCGGTTTTCCGAGTTCATGGCGTGCCCGCCCAGAAATTGCCCGCCCTCATCCGAGAAAAGCCCAAGCGACGGTTGCCCGTGCGCGAAAAGCCGGGTCAATCCTTCAAATGTCGGTTCGGTCACGGTTCGGTCAGCGCTGGGCGGGGCTGCCGGTTCCGGCCCGAGCGCGGCAAGGTCAGCTTGCGCCGCCGTGCGCTTTTCGCCTTTGCCTTTCTTCGCTTCCGTGAGGATTCGGTCGCGTTCGCCCTTCCATAGCGCGTGCGCGTTTGTCCAGCTTTGCAGGGCGTCGCGCTGGGCCTTGGCCTGTTCGCGTTCATGGTCACGCAGCGCGGCCAGCAGGGGCGCGTCGCAGGCTGATTTCCGTTCGCCCGAGCGCGCCACCGTCAAGGCGTAAAGCGATAGCGGGCGCGCGCCGCCCAGGGTTTCCACATCCGCAAAGCCTTGCACGGCCAGAGACGCCACCGCCAAGGCCGATTGAGCCGGGATTGCCACGGGGGCTTGTGTCATGCCCTGCACGGCCTGCACCGCCGCGCGCAACGGCCCAAGCGCCTGCACCGGATAGGCCATGCCGGGGGCGATTTCGCGCACCAGCGGTTGCGGCCCCTCGGGCGTGAAAGGCACGGCTTGGGGGGTCAAAACCTTCATGCGGCTTCCCCTTTCATGGTCAAAATGTCGTTCCAATCGCGGCCAGCGGGGGCAGGTAAAAGCGATACAGCCCAGCCCAGCGCGTGCGCCCTTTCTGCCAGAGCGTTTGCAGCTTCACGGCCCGCCTTGTCACCGTCCGGGGCAATCGTCAGCCGTCCTGGGCGCGGGGGCAGGTGAAGCCCCCGGATTCCCGAGGTTGATAGAGCGGCCCATATCGTCGCGCCTCTGCCCAGTAGCCCAGAGGCAAGCGATAAGGCGGTTTCGATACCTTCGGCCACCACAAGCGGCCCGCGCTCTTGCGTTAGTCGCACCGCGCCCCCGGCAACGGCCCCGAGCATCACTTTTGCCGGGTCTATATCGGCCTTGCCGGTGCCATCGGCGCGCAAAAAAGTTCTGTGGATTGCCGCCGCGCCCGTGCCCTGCACCGCCGCGACAAGTGCCGAGTGCCGTTTTGCGGTCGGCCCGTGCCAGCAAGAGCCGTGAAAGCGAAGCGTGGGGGGCAATTCGCAGGTGATGCCCCGCCCGCGCAAATAGGCTTCCGCCACCGTGCCCGCGATGGGCTGGGCTTCCTGCCAAAGCCGTTTTGCCTGTTCCGCTTTGCGCTGGGCTTCGGCCCGTCGTTCCCGTTCGCGCTGGGCCAACGTTGCCGGGTCCGGGGCGCGATAGTCGCCAGAGCGCAGCCCCGCCGCCGCCAGAATGTCGAGAAAGGAGCAAGCGCTTTTCTTGCAATGCAAAAGCAAGCCCGCACCGCCGTCTGAAATGGTCAGGGCGTTTTGCTCTTTCCGCCGCTCACTTTGACATACCGGACAGGCGCAAACCCCATATCGGCCATGCCAGCGCCCGCCTAAATCCAGAGTCAATTTCCTTGCGTCAATCATATTGCGCCCCCCAGCCGTGCCACCAAGTCGGCACGAATAGCGGCCTCGCGGTCGAGCAAGCGCGCCGCCGCGTCTGCATTGCGTCTCGCCTCGATTGCGTCGCGCAAAATGCCGGAAAGGGTCGCGGGGTCTATGGCCTCGCATTGCACGGTATCGCCCTCAAAGCGCCGCTTGTCGGTCGGCTTTGGGGGCGCGGTTGGCAGGTCGAGCGCCGCCGCCTGTTCGCGTGTAACGGCAAGGCGGGTGAATCGCGGCGCGGCCCCGAATAGGGTTTCGGTCATCGCGCTAACGTCCTCGGCCAGAGACGTGAAAAGATGTTCGCCGCTAGGGTCGAGGTCGCCAATGTGCAGGATTTCGGCGGGCTGCCCCATATCCATTGCCGCCGCCAATTCGCGCGCCAAGTCGTGCTTTGCCGTCAGGCTATCAAAGCCGCCCGAGGTGAGGACGGGCACGCCATAGGGGTTCGCCACGCGCGCTAACATGGGTGCCATGCCGCCCGCTTCGCAAAGCGTCCAGAGGCGAACAGGCTGCCGGTCCTGTCGGTCGAGTGTGAAACCCTCGGCGTCGTCGCGCATGTCAATCAGGAAGCTTTCTGCGCTAGGCCAGCTTTGCCATTGGTAGCGGCTAGGGCCATCGTCGCGGATCGCCTCGAAAAGGATAAAACCGGCCCGTCGCGCACGGTTCACGGTTTCGCAAAGCCGGGAATACGCTGTTTCCGTTTTGTCAAAGCCGCGTGTCGAGACAAGCCGATAGAATACTTGCCTAATGGTCAGGGGCAGGTGCGCGCGATAGTCGCTAAGCACGGCCTGCACGTCCTGCACCAGCGCCAGCGATGCCGCGCGCGGCTTCCAAGGCGCGAAGCCTCGGGGGCGCGTGCGCTTTGCGCTTGCCGCCGTTTGTGTTATCTTAAGGGTGCCCGCCGCTTCCGCAGAGCGGTTCCCTTGCCCCGTGTCGGCCTGCCAGCCGCGCGGGGCTTCCAATTGCCCGCCGCTCATTTCAAGCGGCCCGAGTTTCGCGGCTTTTGAGCCACGCGGCAATGTCGCTCTCGCGCCACGCAACAAGGCGGGTGCCCAGCTTCACCGGCTGCGGGAATTCGCCCCTTTTCATCCAGTCGTAAAGCGTCGATCGGGAAAGCCCCGTGACGTTCTCGACTTCGGGGCGTCTCAAAAGTTTCTCAGCCATGTTCCGGCCCTTTCCATTTGCGCCCAAGCGGGAATGCTTCGGCGTCTGTCGGAAAGTAAGCGCGGCTTTTGCGGGTTTGGATTGCGGGCGAAATTCAGAAATTATTTCGCAAGGCGTTCGCCGCTTCCCATTTGTCGCGTCCAGCTTGCGGCGGCGGGGCGCAATATCCGCCCGCAGGGTTTTTGTGTCGCTCTAGCAAACCGGCATGAAACAAGGCGTCGGTGAATTCGCGCCAGCTTGCATCCGGCATTGCCTCGCGGGCGTCGAGCGTGCGCAAATAAGCAAGCCATTTCGCAGGATGCCGTCGCCTCTGAACGACCTTGCCAATTCTCATTTCTTGCAAATCTTTCAGTAGCATGGAAGCCGCTCTTAATTGCGGTTCAAGCGGCTTGGACAGGTCAAAATCAATGCGCTCAAATCCTTCTGGCGGTTTATCTGAATTGAACCACTGCACGACCTCATCCCAATCCGAAAAGCCGATTGATTGAAATGGCTGTGCCCCGATCCTCGGGTTTGGAATTTGTGGCAATCCTAAGCTTTTCGCAAGCGGGTGCATGGCGGTAAAGCCGGGTTCATCTGGGCGAAGGTGCGCCATCGGGAAGCCGGGTTTGCCCACAAATGGTTGCCGGTATTGAAAACTGGCCTCTGCGCTTTCTTGAAATGCCGCGCGCACGTCATCCCGCCGCCGCGTAAATTCCCAGCGCCACCGGTTTAGATTCCAGCTTTTCACGTCGCCATAGGCTGCCGCAACCTGCCAGTCTGGGGTGCCCCATTCATTGCTCATTGCGCTACCCCCAGCGCCACCACGTTGCCGCCCTGCACCGTCTCACCGCGAAGGAAGGAAGCCCATGCGGCCATCATTGCGCGCCGCCGTTCGAGCATGTCGCTTCGCTGATAGGCGCGCTCAACGTCGCTGCCGATAAAATGCGCCAGCGCGATTTCGGCCATGTCGCGCGGGAAGCCCTGTTCGGCTGCCCATTGCCTGAATGTCGAGCGAAGCCCGTGCGGCACGGCTGGGCGTTTGTTCTGCGGGTCGAGGTATCCAGCCCGCCCGGCCTTTTCTTCGGCTTCCTGCATCCGGCGCATGACGGCTGAAATGCTCATATCGGAAAGCATCCCGCCGCGCGGCGCGAAGAAAACATAGGGCGTTCCGTCCATGCGGGGCAGGCTTTCGAGAATTGCCACCGCCTCGGGTGTTAGCGCCACGCGGTGCGGCCTGCCCGCTTTCATACGGCTTGCCGGGATAGTCCAAGTAGCGGTTGTAGCGGGTGTAGCAGCCCCCTTGCCCTGAATTTCGGTTTCCCGTGTAGCGGTTGTAGCGGGTGTAGCGGCCCCGCCCGGTTCAAAATCAAGTTCCGCCCATGTCATGCCGCGAACCTCGCCAGAGCGTGCCGCCGTGAGCGTGAGGAATTGCAAAGCCCTTGCCGCCATGCCTTCACGGCCTGCCAATTCTGCCCACCAGCGCGGCACGTCAGCCAGCGCCAGCGCCGGTTGATTGCCAGTCTTTGCCACCTTGGAAGGCTTGGGCAGGATTTCCGATAAGTTGCCTTTCCAGCGGGCTGGGTTGTCGCCCTTGCGGTGCCCGGCCACGGTTGTCCATGACAACACGGCCTCTATGCGCCCGCGCAGCCGCTTCGCGGTCTCAGTCTTGCTTTGCCAGATAGGTTGCAGAACCTTTAGCACGTCCCGCGTGTCGATTTCCGCCACCAGCTTCGGCCCGAGTTCCGGCAAGGCGTATGTGTCGAGCGTCGAGCGCCATTGTTTCTTGTGCTTTTCGTTCCTGAATTCGTGAAGCTTTGCGGCAAGGTATTTGTCCATTGCATCCGCGAAGCTTAGCCCGCCCCGCGCCTCGCGCCGTTCTGCCAAGGGGTCACGGCCCGTCATGGCCTTGCCTCGGTTTTCCAGCGCCATATTCCGCGCCACGGCAAGAGATATTGCGGGCGGGCTTCCAAGCCCCATTTCGCACCGCTTGCCCCGTATCGTGATACGTTGAACCCATTGCCGCGAACCGTTCGGCTGCACGCGAAGATACAAGCCTTGCCCGTCAAAGTATTTGCCGGGTTCGTTCACGGTCTCCACGAAACGAGGTGAAAGCACCTTTTCGGGTCTGCGAATTGCCTTGTCCGCCATAATTCCTATTCCCCTATTTATCCCCCACCTTAACGAGGACTGCCCCGGAATATGACGGAAAGTTCAGGACAATGAAAGGGAAAAATAGCCTTATATCAAAGGCTTTTACGGCCTCTTACGGAATGGCCCGGAATTGCCTATGGCGGCCACCCCTTCCGCCACAGGCCCGATCATGCCCGGTCATGACGTGACCGGAGCGCCGGACCGGATGGTCTTGCTCATTCTGCAAGCTCAGCCTTGCACAAGCTCTGGTTGACTGTCTCCGGCTTCCTGCCCCACCTTGACTTGCATAGATCAAGAAACTTACAGGCGAATCGAGGCAACACATGCAACAGGCACTGATCCCCACCGTCGGACTGGTATGCCGACTCTGGTTGGCAGTATTTTTCATGGCTCATGTGAGCAGTTATCTCGCACCCGAGACGGCCGGGGTGATTTTCGGGTTTTCGGGTCACAGCGTGATCACCGGGGCTGCGGTGCTCGATCTGGGCGTGGCCGGACTTCTGGCGCTGATCGCGCTCTGGTTGCTGCTCGGGATCTACAGCCGGGTCGTGGCGGTCATCGGGATCGTGGTCTGCACGGCGGCGGCGGCGCTCTATCACGGGCCGGTTCTTGGCCCCGAACGCGTCGTGGCGCTGCTTGCGGTGGCGATCCTCGCCGTCACCGGCGGCGGGCGTCTGCGTCTGCACGCGGGCGGCTGGCGGCTGCGCGACATGCTCTGACACGGCAGAGGCGGCGGGTCACTCCGCCGCCTCGCTTTCGCGGGTCGTGCCCACCACGCCGAGCGACTTGAGCTTGCGATGCAGCGCGCTGCGCTCCATGCCGACGAATTCCGCCGTGCGGCTGATATTGCCGCCAAAGCGGTTGATCTGCGTCATCAGGTATTCCCGCTCGAAGGCCTCGCGCGCCTCGCGCAGCGGCAGGGTCGCGATCGAGCCGGAGATGATCACCCGCCCCTGCTCCAGCGGCACCGCGCTCTCGCCCGGTAATTCACTTGCGGAAATCGGCCCGCCGCTGTCGCCAAGGATCAGCACCCGCTCGATCACGTTGCGCAACTGGCGCACGTTGCCGGGCCAGGTCATCGTCTGCAAGAGCGCCGCCGCCTCCTCCGAGAGCGCGCGCAGCGGCAGGCCCTGCGTGGCATTCAGAAGCGCGATGAAATGCTGGGCCAGTCGCGGGATATCCTCGCGCCGCTCGTCGAGCCCCGGCACCCGCACCGGCACCACGTTGAGCCGGTGATAAAGCTCGCGCCGGAACCGGCCGGCGGCAATCTCGGCCTCCAGATCACGGCTGGTCGAGGAAATCACGCGCAGATCGACCTTGACCTTGGTGCTGCCCCCCGCCCTCAGAAAGGTCTGATCGACCAACACCCGCAAGAGTTTGGATTGCGTGCCCTCGGGCAGGTCGGCCACCTCGTCGAGATAGATCACCCCGCCATTGGCCTCCTCCAGCAGACCCGGCGCCACACCCGTCTCGGGGCTTTCGCGGCCGAAGAGCACCTCCTCCATGCGTTCCGGCGCGACCGAGGCGCAGGCGACGGTGACAAAGGGGCTCTGGCTGCGCGCCGAATGGGCGTGGATATAACGCGCCGCCAGTTCCTTGCCCGATCCCGCAGGCCCGCTCAGCATCACCCGGCCATTGGATTTCGTGACCTTCTCCAACTGGCCCAGAAGCGCGCGAAAGGCGGGCGCGTCGCCCAGCATTTCCGACGGGGCCGTCTCGCGCCGCTTGAGCGCCTGATTTTCACGGCGCAGGCGGCTTGTCTCCATGCCGCGCCGGATCACCACCATCAACTGATCGATGTTGAAGGGCTTTTCGATGAAGTCATAGGCCCCTTGCTTGATCGCCGCGACGGCGATCTCGACATTGCCATGGCCCGAAATGATCACCACCGGCACATCGGGGTAATCGCGCTTGACCGCCTTGAGGATGTCGATGCCATCCATCTGGCTGTCCTTGAGCCAGATATCGAGGATCAGAAGGCCGGGTTGCTCGGCCCGGATCGCCGCCATCGCCTCGTCGGAATTGCCCGCCCGCCGCGTGGTATAGCCCTCATCCTCGAGAATATCCGAAATCAGCTCGCGGATATCGCGTTCGTCATCGACAATCAGAATGTCACTCATGGGTCCCCCTCACTCGGCCGCCCGGGCCTCACCTGTCGTATCGGTCGCCGACATCAGCGGCAGCCGCACCACCGCGCGCGCGCCCGCATGCGCCCCCGGCGAAAACGGCTCTGCATCCTCCAGCATCAGCGTTCCGCCATGCTCTTCGATGATCTTCTTGACGATGGGCAGGCCAAGGCCGGTGCCCTTGTCGCGCGTTGTCACATAAGGCTCGAAAAGCCGCGCGCGATCCTCGGGCAGGCCGATGCCGTTGTCGGAAATGGCAATGACGGCCTTGCCGTCCTCTACCCCGCTCTCGATGCGGATCACCGGCACATGCCCCTCGGGCGCGCCCTTCTCGCGCAGGCTCTCGATCGCCTCGCCCGCATTCTTGATCAGGTTGGTCAGCGCCTGCCCGATCATCGCCGGATCAATCCGCGCCGCCAGCGGCCCCTCGTCGAGCGCCAGGTCGAACCGCACCTCGGGCTGGCCCGCCTCCTGCAACAGCACCGCGTCGCGCAGCACCTTGCTCAGGCTCTCGGTGCGCGTCTGCGGTTCGGGCATGCGGGCGAACTTGGAAAACTCGTCGACGATCCGGCGCAGGTCATTGGTCTGGCGCACCACCACATCGGTCAACTCCTCAAGCTTCGCCGCCTCGTCCTCGGGCAGTTGGCGGGCGAACTTGCGCTTGATGCGTTCGGCACTCAGCGAAATCGGCGTCAGCGGGTTCTTGATCTCGTGCGCGATGCGCCGCGCCACGTCGCCCCAGGCGGCCATGCGCTGCGCGCTCACCAGATCGGTCACATCGTCGAACGCCACCACAAAGCCTTCGCGCTGCCCGCCCTCGGTGTGGCGCGTGGACATGCGCACCAGCAGGTTTTCCTGTCGCCGCCCGCGGGTGACGCGGATCTCCTCCTGGACAAAGCCGCCGGGGCTCTGCATCAGCCGGTCGAAGAGCGGTCCGAACTCGGGCACCGCCATCGAGAGCGCCAGCGACTGCTGATCCTCCTTCCAGTCGAGCAGACGTTCGGCAGCGCGATTGACGAAGGTCACGCGCCCCTTGGCATCAAGGCCCACCACGCCCGACGAGACCGACCCCAGCACCGAATCAAACAGCCGCCGCCGCCGCTCGATCTGCCGTGTATTGGCCAGAAGCCGGTCGCGCTGGCCCTTCAACTGGCGGGTCATCTGGTTGAAATACCGGCTGAGCAGGGCAATTTCGTCGTCGCCCTCCTCCTCGCGCACCTGCGTTTCCAGATCGCCCTCACCCACCCGCTGCGCGGCCGCCGTGAGCCGCCCCACGGGCCGCGACAGGCGTTCCGCGAACCACATCCCCAGCCAGATCGCGGCAAGGATGAGAATGACGGCGAACCCGAAATAGACCAGCCCGAACTCGAAAAGGACCCGGCCCCGCTCGCTCTCGCGCTGCTTGTAAAAGGTGGCGGTTTCCTGTGTGTCGTCGAGCAGGTTGAGGATCGCGCCATCCACCGTGCGGCTCACGTAAAGCAGCCGGTCGGGAAAGGCGTCAAGCGGCAGGAGCGCGCGAAACTCGTCATTGTCCCAGTCGCGGATCACAAGCACACCCTCGGCGCGCGCTTCCGCGATCTGCTCAGGGGTCGGGCGCTCGTAATCGAAGAGATACGAGCGCTCGCCGCGCGCGCGGATCTCGCCTGTTCCGTCGATCACGAAGGCCTCCTTGAGGCCGCGCTGGATCTCGCGCTGCCCCGACGACAGCACCTGCCTTATGTCGCCATCGCCCATGAAGGCCGTGACGCGCCGTGTGGCGTCGATCACCCGCGCCAGAACCTGCGCGTCGGCCACCAGATCGCGGCGGTGTTCCTCTTCATAGGCCTGTGCGGCGGCCACGGAGCTATCGACCACGCGCCCGACCCGCTCGGAAAACCACGCCTCCAGCCCCATGTTGATCGACAGCATCGCAAAGACGGCGACCGAAATCGTCGGCAGCAGCGCCATCAGCGCAAAGACGCCGGTCAGCCGCAGGTGCAACCGCGAGCCCGCCGAGCGCGAGCGCCGCGCCGCCACCATCCGCGCCACCCGTTGCAGCACCAGCCCCGCAACCACCAGCACATAGACCATGTCCGCCAAAAGCACGAGCCGCAGCAGGTCTGACCCGCTGCCCCGGTCGAGCGGACCCATCACCAGATAGGTCAGAACCGCCAGCACCGGACCAAGCAGCACAAGGCCAAGCGCGCCCCAGCCCCTCAGTCTGCGCAACCGCGCCGAGCCGAAGGCACCGCGCATCGGTCCGCTCACATTGCGTGTCTGTGTTGCCACGCCGCCCCCCGGCTCTGGTTGTGGGGACCTCTGCCCCCACCCCAACATGCAGACGACAAGCGCGACCTTCGCCCTCACCGCCACAGTGCTGTTGCAGTTTTACATCAACTTGCGGCGGCGTGTCACGCGAATATCCAGATCGGTCATTTTCTTTCGCAACGTATTGCGGTTGATTCCCAGAAGGTCGGCACAACGGATCTGGTTGCCCCCCGTCGCCTCGAGCGCGATCTCGATGAGCGGGGCCTCCACCTCGCGCAGGATCCGCGCGTGCAGGCCAGAGGGCGGCAACTCTCCGCCATGCAGGTCGAAGTAGCGTTGCAGATGGGCGCCGACCGCGCCGCTCAACGTCTCGCCCCGACCCGGCCGCATCACCGGCTCTGCCTTGGGTTGGGTGCCCAGCACGGCGGCCAGCTCGGCGCGCCCGATCACCTCGGCCTGCGCCGTGAGCGCCAGCCGCCGCATGGCGTTTTCCAACTGCCGCACATTGCCCGGCCAGCTATAGGCGCGCATCAGATCCACCGCCTCCTCCGACAACCGCCGCTCGGGTGCGCCGGGCCGGTCCTCGCGCGCGAGGAAATGCGTGGCGAGGATCGGGATATCCTCGATCCGGGCGCGCAGGCTCGGCACGTCGATCACCACCCCGCTCAGCCGGTAATAGAGATCCTCTCGCAGGGTCCCTTCCTCCAGCGCCTGCGCCGGCGGCACCCGGCTTGTCGCCATGAAACGCGGCGCGCTTTCGCCCGGTGCCTCCATCATCCGCACCACCCGGCCCTGTATCTCGGGCGAAAGATCGCTGACCTCGTCCAGCACCAGCGTTCCGCCGCGCACCCGCGCCATGACCTGCGCCGGGCCGTCGATATCATGGAGGTCCGCGCCCGTGACGGTCACGAAAGGCAGGCTGCGGCGGTCCGAGTAATCATGCACCGCACGCGCCACCAGCGATTTTCCCGTACCCGACTCGCCGCAGATCATCACCGGCAGATCGGCATGCATCACCTGCGCCACGACCTTGTAGAGCGCCTGCATGGCCGCGCTGCGCCCGATGAGCGGCAAGTCCTCGGGCCGCTCATCGGGGGCCTCGCGCGCGCCCTTGCGTTCGCGCGCGGCGAGCGCCCGCGCGGTGCGCTTCATCAGGTCCGGCAGGTCGAACGGCTTGGGCAGGTAGTCGAACGCCTCTGCCTCGGCGGCCTTGATCGCGGTCATGATGGTGTTTTGTGCCGAAATGACGATCACCGGCAGGCCGGGGCGGTCCTGCGCGATCTTGGGGAGCATCTCGAGCCCGTTGCCATCGGGCATCATGACGTCCGAGATCACCACATCGCCGCGGCCCTCGGCCACCCACCGCATCAGCGTGGTCAGCGAGGATGTGGCATGGACCTTGCACCCCGCCCGCGTCAGCGCCTGCGTCAGAACCGTGCGGATCGTGCGGTCGTCATCGGCGACCAGAACCGTGCCATCCATGTCTCAGCCCTCCTTGTCCTGCGCATCCGCGCGTTGCAGCGATATGCGGAACACCGTGCGCCCCGGCCCCGAGTCGACCGAAATCCAGCCGCCATGGTCCGAGACGATCTTGGCCGCCAGCGCCAGCCCCAGCCCGGTGCCGTTCTCGCGCCCCGACACGAAGGGCTCGAACACATCGCTTGCGATTTCGGGCGGCAGGCCCGGCCCGTCGTCGATCACCTCGAGATGCAGGGGCAGCGCGCGCGCGTCGCCGCCGCGCCGCACCCGCAGGGTTGCGTCGTAATGGGTGCGCAGCCGGATCGTGCCCCTGCCCTGCGGCGCGGCCTCGGCGGCGTTCTTCAAGAGGTTGAGCACCACCTGCACAAGCTGATCCCCGTCGCCAAGCGCGGGCGGCAGCGAGGGGTCGTAGTCCTCGACAAAGCGCATCCCGCCGGCGAAACCCAGCATCGCCGAGCGCCGCGCCCGGTCAAGCACGTCATGCAGGTTGACCGCTTGCAGCACCGGTGCGCCGACATTGCCGAACTGCTCGACCCGCTCCAGGAGCGCCACGATGCGGCGGCTCTCGCTCACGATGAGATCGGTCAACTCCCGGTCCTCCGCCGTGAGCGTCATCGACAGAAGCTGCGCCGCCCCGGTGATCCCCGCCAGCGGGTTCTTGATCTCGTGCGCCAGCATCTCGGCCATGCCGATGGCCGAGCGCGCGGCGGATTTGACGGTGCTGTTCTGCCCCACGCGCCCGGCCATCTCTCGCGGGGCGATCAGCATCAGCATCCGCCCCGGCGCGCCCGCCATAGGGGCCACCTGAAGCGAGCACATCACCGGCGGCCGCGTGCCCGTGCCCACATCCACATCGTTGACGAAGAGCGGCGCGCCGCTTTCCCGCGCGCGGGAAAAGGCCGCCTCGAGCGGCGCATCGACGGCCAGCCGGTCCCAGACCGGCGCCCCCACCAGCGCGCGCGCCGAGCCAAGCAGGAACCCCTCCGCCGCCGGGTTGAGCCGCGCAATGCGGTCGTCTTCGTCGATGACCAGCGCGGGCACCGGCAGCGACGCCCAGAGCGGTTCGTCCGCGCTCATGCCGCGCACCGCAGCCCGAACGCCTCGGGCAAGAGCCGCGCCACCTGCGCGGGCGGGGCGGTCAGCACCGCGCGGCGCAGCGCCGCGGGTGTCGCGGCCGCCTCCATATACCAGCCCAGATGCTTGCGCGCGACGCGCCCTCCCAGATCGGGGCCGTAAAACGACAGCATCGCCGCGTGATGCCCCGCCACCAGATCCGCGAGCGCCGCACCCTGCGGCACCATTGGCATGGGCGTGCCCCAGAGGGACGCGGCCACCTCGGCCAGGAGCCAGGGCCGCCCGCGCGCGCCGCGCCCGATCATCACCCCGTCCGCGCCAGAAAGTGCGAGCGCGCGCCGCGCCGAGGCCGCATCCACGATATCGCCATTGGCAATCACCGGCACGCGCACCGCGTCTTTCACCGCCCGTATCGCCGTCCAGTCGGCACAGCCCTTGTAGAACTGACAGCGCGTGCGCCCATGCACCGTGATCATCGCCACGCCCGCAGCTTCGGCGCGCGCCGCGATCTGCGGCGCGTTGAGGCTTGCGTGATCCCAGCCCAGCCGCATCTTGAGCGTGACCGGCACCTCGACAGCCCCCGCTACGGCCTCGATCAGCCGCAACGCATGGTCGGGCGTGCGCATCAGCGCCGAACCCGAGGCACCCGCGCCGCGCGCCCGCGTCACCTTTTTCGCGGGGCAGCCCATGTTGATGTCGATCACCTGCGCGCCCTCACCTTCCAGCCTGCGTGCCACCTCGGCCATCGGCCCCGCCTCGCAGCCCGCGATCTGCACCGAGGTATTGCCCGCCCCCAGACCCAGCTCCGCCTTCTCGCGCACGCCTGGTCGCGCGCTCAGCATCTCGCGGCTGGCGATCATCTCGCTCACCACCAGCCCCGCGCCGAACCCGCTCACCAGATCGCGGAACGGCAGATCGGTGATTCCGGCCATCGGCGCGAGCAGGACCGGCGGGGTCAGGGGCCTATCGGCCAAAGTCAGCATGATGTGCCCAATCCTTGTGCAATAGCGCTCTTCTACCTGCCTCGCTCCTTGGTCACAACGCCGGACGGCCCAAATCCGCGCCCTCACTGGCACGATTGCCTGCTTTTTAGGCACATGCCCCGGCATTGCGCTTGTCCGCGCCGCGCCCTAATCAAGGGTCATGACAATCGCCGCCCTCATCACCGCCGCCGGCCGGGGCACCCGCGCGGGCGGGGAGCATCCGAAACAGTGGCAGCCCCTCGCGGGCCGCCGCGTGATCGACTGGACCATCGCCGCGTTCGGCCCCTTTGTCGGCCGCACGCTGATCGTGCTGCACCCCGACGATCTGGCCCTTGCGCCCAAAGGCGTCGAGGTCACGACGGGTGGGGCCACCCGCCGCGCCTCGGTCCTCAACGGGCTGGAGCATCTGGCGCGGACCGGCACGCCGCCGCGCCTTGTGCTCATCCACGACGCCGCCCGCGCCACCCTGCCGCCCGGCGTCATCCGGGGTGTGCTCGGGTCGCTGGAGGCAGGCGCGCCTGCCGCCGCCCCCGCGCTGCCCGTGACCGACGCGCTCTGGACCGGCCTTGACGGCGCGGTCACCGGCACGCAGGACCGCGCAGGTCTTTTTGCCGCACAGACCCCGCAAGGCTTTGATTTCGCGTCTATCCTCGCCGCACATCGCGCGCATGAGGGCGACGCCGACGACGATGTCGCCGTGGCCCGCGCCGCCGGTCTGCCGGTGACGATCACCCACGGCCACGCCGACAATCTCAAGATCACCCATCCCGGCGATATCGCCCGGGCCAACCGCATTCTGGGGGCACAGATGGATATTCGCACCGGCACCGGCTTTGACGTGCACCGTTTCGGGCCGGGCGATCATTGCATGCTCTGCGGTGTCGCCGTGCCGCATGAGCGGGGCCTGCAGGGCCATTCCGACGCCGATGTCGGGCTGCACGCGCTCGCCGACGCCATTTACGGCGCGCTGGCCGAGGGCGATATCGGGCGGCATTTTCCGCCGTCCGAGGCGCAATGGAAAGGCGCCGAGAGCCATATCTTCCTGCGTCACGCGGTCGGGCTTGCCAGCAACAAGGGTTTTAATATCAGCAACATGGATGTCACTCTTATCTGCGAACGTCCCAAGATCGGCCCCCATGCCGAAGCCATGCGCGCGGCGCTGGCCGCGATCACCGGCGTGTCCCTCGACCGTATTTCGGTCAAGGCCACGACCACCGAACGTCTTGGCTTCACCGGCCGCGAAGAGGGTATCGCCGCACAAACCGTGGTCACGCTGGTGAAGCCATGCGCCTGAGCCATGTCATCGCCACGTTCTTTCATGTCGGCCACCTGCGCCCCGCGCCCGGCACATGGGGCTCGCTCGCCGCATTTCCATTCGCTTGGGCGCTCCACGCGCTTGGCGGGCCTATCCTTCTGGCGCTTGGCGTCGTCGTGTCGTTTGCATCAGGATGGTGGGCCACATATCTGGAAACAAAAGGAAAAGACAATCACGACCCGTCGGAGATCGTGATCGACGAGGTGGCGGGGCAATGGCTCGCCTTCCTGCCCGTTTCAATAGGTGCGGCCCATGCAGGTGTGGCGCTCACCGCGCTCTGGCCGGGCTGGATCACCGCCTTTCTCGCCTTTCGCCTCTTCGACATCTGGAAACCGGGGCCGATTGGCTGGGCCGACCGGCGGGGGGATGCGCTTGGCGTCATGCTCGACGACATCCTCGCCGGGGTGGCGGCGGCGCTCTGCGTGATGCTGGGGGCCTTTCTCGCGCATGTGGTTTTTGCATGATGATCGCCGCACAAATTATTGATATTGCAAAACAAAAAGGCATCATGATTGCCACCGCCGAAAGCTGCACAGGTGGCATGGTCGCGGTTGCACTCACCGATGTTGCGGGTTCCTCCGCGGTGGTGGAGCGCGGTTTCGTCACCTATTCCAACGCGGCCAAGACAGAGATGCTGGGCGTCGCGCCCGCCACCCTTGCCGCCCATGGTGCCGTCTCGGAAGAGGTTGCGCGCGAAATGGCCCAAGGCGCGCTTGCCCATAGCGGCGCGCAACTGGCCGTTTCGATCACCGGCATCGCCGGGCCGGGCGGGTCCGAGCACAAGCCCGAGGGGCGCGTCTGCTTCGGCCGCGCCATGGCGGGCCGCACGACGCATAGCGAAACGCAGGAGTTCGGTGCCGCGGGCCGCGCCGAGGTCCGACGCCTCAGCCGCGATCACGCGCTCGCGTTGCTGCTGGCCGCGCTAGAGGCCCCTCAGCCGTAAAGCGCCTGCGCGCGCGCCTCAAAGGCGCGCACGATCCGTTTCATCGCCTCGTGGAAAAACATCTCCGCCGCTGACTGCAAGAGCCTGTTGCGAAACGCGAAATCCACGTCAAAGGCCACTTCGCAACCGCCCTCCACATCGCGGAACGCCCAGTTCGAGCGCATGTGTTTGAACGGGCCGTCCAAATACTCGGTCTCGATCCGCAGCACCTCGGGCCAGAGCAGGACACGGCTGCCGAATCGCTCGCGGAAGACCTTGAAGCTGATCACCAGATCGGCCTCCATCACCTCTGCGCCATCGTCGCGCGGGGTCACGCTGCGCACCCGCGCCGCCGCCGTCCAGGGCAGAAACTCCGGATAGCGCGCGACATCGGCGACCAGCCCATACATCTGGTCCGCCGTGTAGGGCAGAACCCGCGTTTCGGCATGTGTCGGCATGGCTTCCCCGGTTTTCCGCGTGACAGTGGCGCGGTTTTTCATAGACTGGCCGCGATTTTGCAAGGGGAAGTCATGACGCAGCGCGACTATGTGATCGACAAGCTCATCTCCGCCAAGAGCATCGCCGCGCGCGTCGAGGTGCTCTCGCACGAGATCGAGGCGGAATTCGCGGGCACCCAAAAGCTTATCGTGGTGGGCCTCCTGCGTGGCTCGTTCATCTTCATCGCCGATCTGGTTCGCGAGTTGGATCTGCCGGTCGAGGTCGATTTCGTCGAGACATCATCTTATGGCAACACGATGGAATCGAGCCGGGAGGTGCGTATTCTCAAGGACTTGCGCGGCGATATCGAAGGGCGCGACGTGCTCGTGGTCGAGGATATCGTCGACACCGGGCACACGCTTTTTCACGTCCTGCACCTGCTCCGGAGCCGTCGCCCCGCGCGCCTCAGGACCATCGCCCTGCTTGACAAGCCGTCGCGCCGCGAGGCCGATATCCGCGCCGACTGGATCGGGTTCGAGATCCCCGATGAATTCGTCGTGGGCTATGGCATCGACTACGCGCAGCGCAACCGCAACCTGCCGTTTATCGGCAAGGTCCGGTTTGTCGGCCCATGAACATCACATGGCTTTTGCGTCTGGCCCGATGGGCGCGCCGCCCGCCGGGGCCACGCACCGTGCGGCTCTGGCTGATCGTGATCGGGATTGCGTTGACGATTGCCGGGATCGAGTTCTTCCTCGGCTGGCCGGAGGCGCTGACGCTGGAGCCGCGCAGGTCAGTTTTTCGACCATAGTATCAGGCGCTTGCCGAACGATCCTCATGTAGATCACCGGCCTGCCAGACCGCCCCCACCTCGGCGCGGATGATCCGCGCGATCTGCGCGCAATCCTCAAGGCTGAAGGTGAGCGGCAGGCGCATATCCAGAATCGCCCGCAGGATGCGGTCGCTCCCGGGCATGGCGGGATGGGGCGCATAGCGCCAGCTGTCATAGCGGCTGGTGAAGCCTTTCGGCTCTGCCCCGCCGAACCACTTCAGCTCCACCCCCCGCGCGGCGCAGCGGGCCAGAACCTCCTCGATGCGCGGCCCGGACCAGTCGAGCAGCAGGAACTGGATCGACGAGCCGACGAAGCGTCCCGCCTCGGGCCGCTCCACGATCCGCAGACCCGGCGTGCCGCGCAAGCCCTCCTCGACCACGCGGTAGCGCGCGGTCCATTTCTCGCATTGCGCATCCAGCGCGCGCAATTGCGGCCGCAAAATCGCCGCGCGCAGGTGGTCCATCCGCCCCGAGACATTGGGCGTGTCGTATTTCACCCGCTCGAACACCTCGACAGGCGGCACCGTGCCGTGCCGCGCGTAAAGCATGTAGGAGCCCGAGAGGATCACGGCGCGGGCCATCACCTCATCGTCATCGGTGATCAGAAACCCGCCTTCGCCCGAATTCATGTGCTTGTAGGTCTGGGTGGAATAACAGCCCACGCGCCCCCACCGCCCCGATGGCACACCGCGCCACGCCGCTCCCATCGTATGCGCGCAATCCTCGATCACGCTCACCCCTGCGGCGTCACAGATCGCCATCAGCCGGTCCATATCCGCCAGATGCCCGCGCATGTGGCTCAGCATCAGCACCCGCGCCTGCCCTGCCTTTTCGGCCAGATCGTCAAGGTCGATGGTCAACCCCTCGGTCACGCCGACATAGACCGGCACCGCGCCCACGCTGGCAATCGCGCCCGGCACGGGGGCCAGCGTAAAGGCGTTGGTCAGCACCGGGTCGCCCGGTTTCACGCCGAGCGCGCGCAGCGCCGTCGCCATGGCATAGCCGCCCGAGGTGACGGCAAGCGCATGGCGCGCGCCCGTGTAGGCGGCAAATTCACGCTCGAGCAGCGCGACCTCACCCGGCTCGTCGCCGACCAGATTGTAGCGGTGCAACCGCCCCGAGCGCAGCACGTCCAGCGCCGCCGCGATCCCCTCGTCGGGGATCGGTTCCTGCTGCGTGAATGTGCCCTTGAAGACCTCGCTCATACGGCAGTTTTGGCGCGCACGCGGCGGCGCGTCAATGGGCAGGGGCGAGGTTCCCCGCTTTCCCGCGCGCCTTGCTCTGGGCGCGCCGTTCCCGGCGTGCTAAGGCAGAGCCACGTCAGTGAAAGCCTCCCATGTCCGGCACAACCGCCCTGCCCCTCAGACCCGCCGAATTCATCGCGCTCATGGCGATGATGGCCGCGACCGTGGCCTTTTCCATCGACGCCATGCTGCCCGGCCTGCCGCATATCGCACAATCGCTCAGCCCCGAGGCCCCGAACCGCGCGCAGCTCATCATCACCGCCTTTCTGGCGGGGCTTGGCGTCGGCACCTTCCTCGCGGGGCCGCTCTCGGACAGTTTCGGGCGCAGGCGCGTGATCCTCTGGGGGGCGGCGATCTACATGGGTGGTGCTGCACTGGCCATGCTGGCGCAGTCGCTCGAGGCGCTGCTGGTGGCGCGCGCGGTGCAGGGGCTGGGGGCGGCGGCGTTTCGCATTGTTTCCATCGCCATCATCCGCGACATGACATCGGGGCGCGAGATGGCGCGGCTCATGTCCTTCGTGATGATGGTGTTCGCGCTCACCCCCGCCTTTGCGCCGCTCATCGGGGCGGGGCTGATCGCGCTGGCGGGCTGGCGCGCGGTCTTTGCCGCCTTCGTCCTTTTCGCGCTGGTGCTCTCGTCATGGATGATGCTGCGCCTGCCCGAGCCGCTGCCCCCCGACCGCCGCCGCCCGTTCCGCGTGGCACCGCTGGCCATGGCCGCGCGCGAGGTTGTGGCCCATCCCGTGACCCGTCGTGCCATCGCGGTGCAGATGCTGGCGATGACGACGCTCTTCACCTCGCTCTCGGTGGTGCAGCCGGTCTTTGACGAAAGCTTCGGGCGCGGAGCGGAATTTCCGTTCTGGTTTTTCGGCATGGCGCTGGTGGCGGGCATGGGCAGCCTGATCAACGCGCGCCTCGTGGTGCGGTTGGGCATGGTGCGGATGGTGCGCGCGGCGCTTTGCGTGCAGGCGGCGCTGTCGGTGCTGGCCATCCTCGCATGGCAGATCGGCCTGCCGCCGGGCGCGCAATTCGCCGTGTTCCTGATCTGGCAGACGGGCGTGTTCATGCAGGCGGGCTTTACCCTCGGCAATCTCAACGCGCTGGCGATGGAGCCGATGGGTGCCATTGCGGGCATGGCGGCGAGCGTGACCGGCGCGGTGGCCACGGTGGGCAGCGTGGCGCTGGCGATTCCCATCGGTCAGGCCTTTGCCGGCACGCCGATGCCCGCGCATCTGGGCGTGCTGGGGGCTGTGCTGGCGGGGCTGGTGATCCTGCACCCGCTGCGCGGCAGGCTGGCCGGGACGGCGTGAGCGAAAAATTTTGTATACCGTCGCATACTATCTTTTCCCGGTCCGCTTTTTCGTCTATGAGGCAGGCGAGTGAACCAGACTCGACCCCGCGACCGGATCGACAAAAGGAGCCCCCCGATGGCCAACACCCCCGACATCATCTACACCAAGGTGGACGAAGCGCCCGAGCTTGCCTCGGCCTCGCTCCTGCCGATCATCCGCCGGTTTGCGTCTGCGGCCGGTGTCTCGGTCGATACGCGCGACATCTCGCTTGCCGGACGCATCCTTGCGGCCTTTTCCGATCATCTGACCGGGGATCAGCGCATCGGCGACGATCTGGCCGAACTGGGAGAGCTGGTCAAAACCCCCGGCGCGAACGTGATCAAGCTGCCCAATATCTCCGCCTCCGAGCCGCAGCTAGTCGCCGCGATCAAGGAATTGCAGGCCCAGGGCTACGCGCTGCCCGATTACCCCTACGAGCCCGTGACCGACGCCGAAAAGGCCGCGCGCGCGCGGTATGACGCGCTCAAGGGCTCTGCCGTGAACCCGGTGCTGCGCGAGGGCAATTCCGACCGCCGCGCCGCAAGCGCGGTCAAGACCTACGCGCAGGCCAATCCCCATTCCATGGGCGAGTGGACCGCCGCGAGCAAGACCCGCGTCGCGGCCATGTCGGGGGGCGATTTCTTCTCCAACGAGCGCTCCGCCACCCTCGCCAAGGCCGCAACGGCAAGGATCGTGCTGGAGACGGCAAGCGGCGAAACTGTCCTCAAGGACGCGGTGAGCTATCCGGCAGGCACCGTGGTCGATGCCACCTACATGAGCGCCGCCGCGCTCGACGCCTTCCTCACGCAGGAAATCGAGCGCACCGGGGCCGAGGGCACGCTGTTTTCGCTCCACCTCAAGGCGACGATGATGAAGGTCTCGGACCCGATCATCTTCGGCCACGCGGTCCGCACCTATCTTGCCCCGGTGTTCGAGAGCTTCGGCGATGACATGGCCGCACTCGGCGTCAACCCCAATGCGGGGCTGGGCGATCTTCTGGCCCGCGTCAAGGACCGTGCCGACATCCGGGACGCCA
This sequence comes from Roseovarius sp. MBR-6, assembly GCF_040547525.1. Taxonomy (NCBI): domain Bacteria; kingdom Pseudomonadati; phylum Pseudomonadota; class Alphaproteobacteria; order Rhodobacterales; family Roseobacteraceae; genus Roseovarius; species Roseovarius sp. MBR-6. The sequence continues at coordinate 387,288 of NZ_JBEPPW010000001.1, forward strand.
TCGACGCCTGCCTCGCCGAGCGCCCGCCGCTCTACATGGTCGATAGCGACAAGGGCATCACCAACCTGCATGTGCCCTCGGATGTGATCGTGGATGCCTCCATGCCCGCGCTCATCCGTGCGGGCGGCAAGGGCTGGGGGCCGGACGGCAAGGAGCATGATTGCACCTGCGTCATCCCCGACAATTCCTATGCGCCGGTTTATGACGAGACGATCAGGTTCTTCAAGGAAAACGGCAAGCTCAACCCCGCCACCGCCGGAACCGTTCAGAACCTTGGCCTGATGGCGCAGAAGGCCGAGGAATACGGCAGCCATCCGACCACCTTCGAGATCCCCGAAGCGGGCACCGTCAGAATGATCCTCGACGACGGCACCGTGCTGCACGAACATGCGGTCGCGGCGGGCGACATCTGGCGGTCAGCCTCGGCGCGCAAGGCCCCCATCGAGGATTGGGTGAACCTTGCCATCGCGCGGCAGAAGGCCACGGGCTATCGCGCGATTTTCTGGCTCGATGCGGCGCGCGCCCATGATGCCGAACTGATCGCCTATGTGAAACCCATCCTTGAGGCGGCGGGCGTTGCCGACAGGTTCGAGATCATGGCCCCGCGCGAGGCGACCCGCGCCAGCCTCGAGACGATCACCAAGGGCGAGAACACCATCGCCATCACCGGCAACGTGCTGCGCGACTACCTGACCGACCTTTTCCCGATCCTGGAACTGGCCACCTCGGCCAAGATGCTGTCGATCGTCAAGCTGATGAATGGCGGCGGGCTGTTCGAGACCGGCGCGGGCGGCTCTGCCCCCAAGCATGTGCAGCAATTGCAGGCCGAGAACCACCTGCGCTGGGACAGCCTTGGCGAGTTCTGCGCCCTTGGCGAAAGCCTCAAGTTCCTGGCCGAAACGCATGACAACGCCCGCGCCCGCGTGTTGGGCGAGGCGGTCGAGGCGGCGACCCAAGGCATCCTCGATCACGACCGCTCACCCTCGCGCAAGGCGGGGCAGCCCGACAACCGCGACAGCCATTACTGGTTCGCCCGCTACTGGGCCGAGGCCCTGGCCGCGCAATCCGACGACGCGGCCCTTGCCGAGGAATTCGGCCCCATCGCAGAGGCGCTGGCCGAGAACGAAGCCGCAATCGTGGCCGAGTTGGCCGCGGCCCAGGGCAAGCCCGCCGATATCGGCGGCTACTATCACCCCGACCCCGAAAAACTCGCCGCCGTGATGCGGCCATCGGCCACGTTCAACGCGATCATCGGATGATCGGGGCGGGGGAGACGGTTTTGGCTGTTTCTGCCCATGGCCTCCTGCCCCCCGCGCGGAATCAAGGCGCGCTTGCGCGCCGCCGCGCGAGCGCCCGTCCGCCCCCTCGGGCGGGCGCTTTCGCAACGTCGCATACCCGTGCAATCGTTCAAGTATTTGGCACCATAAAACGCCAACCAAAACCGTTGTAGCGCCCACCCGGCGGACAGGCACCCGCGCGGCTCATCGCATCACATCGAATGGCAGCAAAAGCCCAACACCCAAACACCCCCGGAGCGCAGCATGACAAAGATCAAGGTAGACAACCCCATCGTCGAGATGGATGGCGACGAGATGACACGCATCATCTGGGATTTCATCAAGCAGAAACTCATCCTGCCCTATCTCGATCTCGACCTGCTCTATTACGATCTGGGCATCGAGGAGCGCGACCGCACCGAGGACCGGATCACCATCGACGCGGCGGAAAAGACGAAAGAGGTGGGCGTCGCCGTCAAATGCGCCACCATCACCCCTGATGAGGGCCGCGTCGAGGAATTCGGCCTCAAGAAGATGTGGAAATCGCCCAACGGCACGATCCGCAACATCCTTGGCGGCGTGGTGTTCCGCGCGCCGATCATCTGCCGCAACGTGCCGCGCCTCGTTCCGGGCTGGACCAAGCCTATCGTCATCGGCCGCCATGCCTTTGGCGACCAATACAAGGCCACGGACATGAAATTCCCCGGCCCCGGCACGCTCAGCATGAAATTCATGGGCGAGGACGGCACCGTGATCGAGGAAGAGGTGTTCCGCGCCCCCTCCTCGGGCGTCTACATGGGCATGTATAACCTTGACGCCTCGATCATCGATTTTGCCCGCGCCAGCATGAATTACGCGCTTGATCTTGGCTGGCCGCTCTATCTCAGCACGAAAAACACCATCCTCAAGCAATATGACGGGCAGTTCATGCAGATCTTCCAGAAGGTCTATGAGGAGGAATTCGCGGATCGGTTCGCTGCCAAGGGCATTGAGTATCAGCATCGCCTGATCGACGACATGGTGGCCTGCGCGATGAAGTGGAACGGCGGGTTCGTCTGGGCCTGCAAGAACTATGACGGCGACGTGCAATCCGACACCGTGGCGCAGGGCTTTGGCTCGCTTGGACTGATGACAAGCCAACTTTTGACCCCCGATGGCAAGATCATGGAGGCCGAGGCCGCCCATGGCACCGTCACCCGCCATTACCGCCAGCACCAGCGCGGCGAGGCGACATCCACGAATTCCATCGCCTCGATCTACGCCTGGACCGGCGCGCTGAAACACCGCGCCAAGCTCGACGGCAACGATCCCTTGCGCCATTTCGCCGAAACGCTGGAGCGGGTCGTGGTGGAGACCGTGGAATCCGGCCATATGACCAAGGATCTGGCCCTTCTGGTCGGACCCGATCAGGGCTGGCTCACGACCATGGGCTTTCTCGAGAAGATCGACACGAACCTCAACGCGGCGCTGGCGGGCTGAGGGCCACGCGCCCCTTGGCAGGGCCGGGGCTTCGCGTTAAGAGGGGCGAAATCCGGCAAGGGGTGCGGCGTGAGCAACAGCGACAGTTTCATCGAGGAAGTCACCGAAGAGGTGCGCCGCGACAGGCTTTATGCGCTGTTGCGCCGCTATGGCTGGATCGCGGTTCTGGCAATCCTGCTTCTCGTCGGCGGGGCGGCGTGGAACGAGTGGCGCAAGGCGCAGGCACAGGCCCGCGCCGAGGCGTTCGGCGATGCGGTCCTCGCGGCGCTTGCCACCCCCGAGGGGGAGGGGCGCGTGTCGGATCTTGACGCCATCGAGGCCCCCGGCCCCGGCGGTGCTGCGCTGCGCGATCTTCTGGCCGCGTCCGAGATCACCGATACCGACCCGGCAGGCGCGGCGACGCGGCTTCTGGCCGTGGCTGACCGTTCGGGCGTGCCGCAGGTCTATCAGCAGATCGCCACGCTCAAGGCAGTGGCGCTGCCCGGCTCGGGACTGAGCACCGAGGATCGCCGCGCGCGGCTTGCCCCCTTTGCAGGGGGCACCGGCCTGTTGCGGCTTCTGGCCGAGGAACAGCTTGCGCTCATCGACATCGAGACCGGGGCGCGCGGCGCGGCTCTGGAACGGCTGACGGCACTCGCCATGGATGCCGAGGCAACAGCAGCCTTGCGCCGCCGTGCGACACAGGTGATTGTGGCCCTGGGTGAGGACCTGCCCGAGATGCGGGGCCTCGGGGACGATCTGCCCGCCGGTCAATAAGGCGCGCAGCTTAAAGGACGAATGGGGGCGGCAGTGGTGGCGGCAAAATCGGTTCTGATCGGGGCGCTTGCGGCCCTTGCCCTTGTGGGATGCGCCAAGAAGGACCCGGTCCTTCCCGGCCCGAGGGAAAACATCCGCGACGTGCTTCAGACCGAGGCGCGGCGTGCGCAGGCCGCCGAGACGCCCGTGAACCGCGCCCTGCCTCTCTCGCTGCCCGCAGCGCAGGCCAACCCCGAATGGCGCCAGCGCCACGGCACGCCCATCGGACGCACCGCGCATCCGGCGCTATCGAGCGCGCCCGCGCTTCTCTGGTCCGCCAATATCGGCGCGGGTGACGGGCGGCGCGTGCGCATCACCGCCGATCCGGTGGTGGCAGGCGGGCGCATCTTCACGCTTGACGCGCTGGCACGGGTGACGGCGGTCTCGACCGCGGGCCAGGTTCTGTGGACCCGCGACCTGACCCCGCCGGGCCAGAGCGGCAAGGCCATAAGCGGCGGCGGGCTGGCCTTTGGCGACGGCAAGCTCTTCGTGGTGTCGAATTTCGGCACGATCTCCGCGCTTGATCCGGCCACCGGCGGGGTGATCTGGCAGCAACGGCTTGACGCGCCCACAACCGCGTCGCCATCGGTGCATGACGGGCTTGTCTACGTGGTCGCGGGCGGAGAGGTCGCCTGGGCGATAGAGACCGACACGGGCCGGGTGCGCTGGCAATTGTCCGGCACGCCCGACATCCATAACGTTCTGGGCGGCCCCGCGCCTGCCATCACCGAAACCTATGTTGTCCTGCCCTTCGGCGCGGGCGAGGTGCAGGGCGCATTCCGTCAGGGCGGCCTGCGGCTCTGGGATGCGCAAATCGCGGGCGAGCGGCGCGGGCTGGCAAGCGGGCGCGTGCGCGACATCACCGGCGACCCGGTCGTGGTGGGCGACCGCGTCTATGTCGGCAACCATTCTGGCCGCATGGTCGCGCTCAACCTCGGCAGCGGTCGCAGGCTCTGGACCGCCGAAGAGGGCCCGCTTCACCCGGTCTGGCCTGCGGGCGGATCGCTCTTTCTCGTGAGCGATCGCAACGAGCTTGTGCGCCTGTCGGCCGAGGATGGCAGCCGCATCTGGGGCCATGCCCTGCCGCTCTTTACCGATCGCAAGCCCAAGCGACAGGCGGAGATCGTCGGCCATTACGGCCCGGTGATCGCGGGCGGGCAACTCATCATCGCCTCGGCGGATGGCAAGTTGCGCCTGTTCGATCCGGTCTCCGGCCAGCAGGTGCGCAGCATCGATCTGCCCGGCGGCGCAACCTCCAATCCGGTCGTGTCGGGCGGCGTGCTTTACGTGGTCTCGAAAAAGGGACAGCTTCTCGCTTTCCGTTGAGCGCGCGATCGGCTATGACCGCTGCCTGACCGGCAGGAGCCTGCACCGATGTCCTTTACCCTCGCTATCGTGGGACGGCCCAATGTGGGCAAGTCCACGCTCTTCAACCGCCTTGTGGGCAAACGCCTTGCGTTGGTCGATGACCGCCCCGGCGTGACGCGCGACCTGCGCGAAGGTGCCGCGCGTCTCGGCGATCTGCGCTTTACCGTGATCGACACGGCAGGCCTCGAAGAGGCCACCGACGAGAGCCTTCAGGGCCGGATGCGCAAGCTGACCGAACGCGCCGTGGAGATGGCCGATATCTGCCTTTTCGTGATCGACGCGCGCGCAGGTGTCACCCCCACCGACGAGGTCTTTGCCGACATCCTGCGCAAGCGGTCGGCCCATGTCATCCTTGCCGCCAACAAGTCCGAAGGCTCCGCCGCCGATGCGGGCCTGTTCGAGTCGTATGGGTTGGGCCTTGGCGATCCCATACGCCTTTCGGCAGAGCATGGCGAGGGCATGAACGAGCTGTACGAGCGCCTGATGCCCCTCTCGGACGCTTTTGCCGCGCGCGCCGAGGCCGAGGCGCCGGAAACCGATGTTCTGATCGACGCCGATGTCGATGACGAGGCCGAGGCCCCCGAATGGCGCCCCACGCCCGCGCGCCCGCTTCAGGTCGCGGTGGTGGGGCGGCCCAATGCCGGAAAGTCCACGCTCATCAACAAGATCCTCGGCGAGGAGCGCCTGCTGACCGGCCCCGAGGCCGGGATCACCCGCGATGCGATCTCGCTCCGGCTCGACTGGGACGGGATGCCTGTGCGCATATTCGACACGGCCGGAATGCGCAAGAAGGCCAAGGTTCAGGACAAGCTGGAAAAGCTGTCGGTCTCCGACGGGCTGCGCGCGGTCAAGTTCGCCGAAGTTGTGGTGGTCTTGCTCGATGCCGCCATCCCGTTCGAGCAACAGGACCTGCGCATCGCCGACCTGGCCGAGCGCGAGGGCCGCGCCGTGGTGGTCGCGGTCAACAAATGGGACGTGGAAGAGGACCGGCAGGGCAAGCTGCGCGCCCTCAAGGAGGCGTTTGACCGTCTCTTGCCGCAATTGCGCGGCGCGCCGCTGGTCACGGTCTCGGCCAAGACCGGCAAGGGGCTGGACCGCCTGCGCGACGCGGTGGAAAAGGCGCATGAGGTCTGGAACCGCCGCGTGCCCACGGCACAGCTCAACCGCTGGCTGGTGGGGATGCTGGAACAGCACCCGCCCCCCGCCCCCGGCGGCCGCCGCGTCAAGCTGCGCTACATGACGCAGGCCAAGACGCGGCCCCCCGGTTTCGTGGTGATGTGCAGCCATCCCGACAAGCTGCCCGAAAGCTATACGCGCTATCTCGTGAACGGGCTGCGCGAGAGCTTCGACATGCCGGGCACGCCCATTCGCCTCTATGTGCGGGGGCAGTCCGACAAGAACCCCTACAAGGACCGCAAGAAGCCGGGGCCGTCCCGCCTGCGCAAGCATCTCTGAGGCTCAAACCCTGACACGAACCGCGCGCGGCTGTGCCGGGGGCAGCTCCTGGCCTGAAGGGGACATTCGCCCCCTCTCCCCCGCGCGGAATCAAGGCGTGCCCCGCACGCCGCCGCGCGAGCGCCCGACCGCCCCCCGGGCGGGCGCTTTTTCGACGTTGAAACCCCTTCAATCGTTCCAGTATTTGGCACCATAAAGCGCTCACCAACGCTGTTGCAGCGCCCACCCGCGGTCGGGCCCTCGCGCGGCTCCACCAATGTCGGCAACAGGCCATTAACGACGCCCACCCCATGGCGCGCCGGATCCCCAGTGCGCGGCGCCCGCGTCAGATATCAACCACCCTCCCGCTCCGGCGGCCGTGCGCCCCCGCCCCTCAGCCCCCGGTATGGCTCATGTGACGCGAGACGCGGCCATCGACCGACTGGCGGGAATAGTCGAAATCGTGGCCCTTGGGCTTCAGCGCGATCGCGGCGCGGATCGCGGCCTCCAGCGGCGCGTCGTCGCGCGGGTGGTTGCGCAGCGGCGCGCGCAGGTCGGCCATGTCCTCCTGTCCGAGGCACATGTAAAGCTCGCCCGTGCAGGTCAGGCGCACACGATTGCAGCTTTCGCAGAAATTATGCGTGAGCGGTGTGATGAAGCCGATTTTCTGCCCCGTTTCCTCAAGCCGCACGTATCGCGCGGGCCCACCGGTGCGCTCGGTCAGGTCGGTCAGCGTATAGTGCTCGGCCAGACGCGCGCGCAGATCGCTGAGCTTCCAGTATTGGCCCAGCCGGTCCTCATTGCCGATATCGCCCATCGGCATGACCTCGATAAAGGTCAGGTCCATGTCGCGCGACTTGCACCACTCGACCAGCGAGAACAGCTCGTCCTCGTTGAAGCCCTTGAGCGCCACGGTGTTGATCTTGACGCGAAGCCCGGCCGCCTGTGCCGCGTCGATCCCCCGCATTACCTGCGGCAGACGGCCCCAGCGGGTGATCTCGGCGAATTTCGCCTCATCGAGCGTGTCGAGCGACACATTGACCCGCCGCACCCCGGCCGCATGAAGGTCCGCCGCGAAGCGTTCGAGTTGGCTGCCGTTGGTGGTCAGCGTCAACTCCTTGAGGCGGCCCGCCTCCAGATGCCGGGTCATCGCGTTGAAAAACGTCATGATTCCCTTGCGCACAAGCGGCTCTCCGCCGGTGATGCGCAGCTTCTCCACCCCCAGCCCGATGAAGGTGGAACACATGCGGTCAAGTTCCTCCAGCGTCAGAAGCTCTTTCTTCGGCAGAAAGGTCATGTTCTCCGACATGCAATAGACGCAGCGGAAATCGCAGCGGTCGGTGACGGAGACGCGCAGATAGGAGATGGCGCGCTGAAACGGGTCGATGAGCGGGGCATGTGTCATGGCGCAAACCTATTCCCGCACGGGCGCGGCGACAAGGGGGATGCGCACAGGGCGCGGCCGTCTTGGTCGTTGCGGGCCGGGTCGCGCGGCCCTAGTCTGGCATCATGGCTTATATCTTGCGGTTTTCTCTTCTGTTCATCGTTCTCGGCGGCTGTTCCCTGACCGAACCGCGCCCCACGCCTGCCCCTCCCGCTGCCCCGCCGCCTGACGAAGGTGTGATCGAGCGCGATGAGGCGTCCGTTCCCCCGCAGCCGCCCCGCGCCAGCCTGCCCGCAACCACAATCGCTTCGCTTGGCAATGTGCGCGAGCCGGGGCTCTGGATGCGCACGCCGCTCGTATCGGTCCCGATGCGCGGCACGGTGCGCGACCCGGCCACGGGGCGTTCGGTCACGCTCGATCTCATTCCCATCGCGGGCGCGCCGGGCGCGGGCAGCCGCCTGTCGCTTGGTGCCTATCAGGCGCTCGGGCTTTCGCTCACGGCGCTGCCGGAACTGCGCGTCTCCGCAGGGGGCTGAGGGGGTTATTCCACCGTCACCGATTTCGCCAGATTGCGCGGCTGATCCACGTCCGTGCCCTTGGCGATGGCAGTGTGATAGGCGATGAGCTGCGCAGGCAATGCATAGAGGATTGGTGCCAGCACCGGATCGACCGTCGGCATCGTGACCACCTGAAACGTGCCCTCGCCCGCCGCCGCCACGCCGGCCGCGTCCGAGATGAGCACGATCCGCCCGCCGCGCGCCATCACCTCCTGCATGTTCGACACGGTCTTCTCGAAGAGCGCATCGCAGGGGGCCATGACTATGACCGGCATGGTCTCGTCGATGAGCGCGATGGGGCCGTGCTTCAACTCGCCCGAGGCATAGGCTTCGGCATGGATGTAGCTGATTTCCTTTAATTTCAGCGCCCCCTCCAGCGCCAGCGGATACATCAGCCCACGCCCGAGGAAAAGCGCGCTCTGCGCCCCCGCAAGCTCTCGCGCCACCTCGCGGATGGACCCGTCGATCTCCATCGCGGTGTTGAGCGTGGCGGGCAGGCCGCGCAGTTTCGAAAGCAGATCGGCCAGCCGCTCGACGCTCATTTCGCCGCGCATCCGCGCCGCCTTGAGCGCAAGCAACAGGAGCACCGTCAACTGACAGGTAAACGCCTTGGTCGAGGCCACGCCGATTTCCGCCCCGGCGAGGATCGGCAGGGCGACATCGCTCTCGCGCGCGATGGAACTGGTCTCGACATTGATCACCGCAAGGATGCTGTCGGCGCGGTGGCGGCAATAGCGCAGCGCGGCGAGCGTATCGGCGGTCTCGCCCGACTGGCTGACGAAGATGGCCAGCGTGCCGGGGGCAATCGGCGGTTCGCGGTAGCGAAATTCCGAGGCGATATCGACCTCGACGGGGATCCGCGCCAGTTGCTCGAACCAGTATTTCGCCGTCAGGCAGGCGTAATAGCCCGTGCCGCAGGCCACCAGCACGATCCGCTCCACGCCCGTGAAATCCGGTGCGCCCTCGGGCAGGACGATCTCGTTGCCATCATCGCTGAGGTAATGACGAAGCGCGTTGCCGATCACCATGGGCTGTTCGGCGATTTCCTTGGCCATGAAATGCCGGTGCCCGCCCTTGTCCACGCGCGCGCTGTCGATGGCGATCTTCGTGACCGCGCGGTTGGCCAGCCGCCCCCCGGCATCGGTGATGGAAACGCCCGCGCGCGTCACCACGGCGATATCGCCCTCTTCCAGATAGGTGATCCGGTCGGTCATGGGCGCGAGCGCGATGGCGTCCGAGCCGACATACATCTCGCCCTCGTCCTCGCCATGGCCGATCGCCAGCGGGCTGCCCGCGCGCGCGGCGATCATCAGATCGCCCTCGCCATCGAACAGGAACAAAAGCGCGTAGGCCCCGCGCAGCCGCGCGATGGTGGCGCGGGCGGCGGCCTCTGGCTCCATGCCCTGCGCCATGTGGTGCTGTGTCAGCAGTGCCACGGTTTCGGTATCGGTGTCGGTCTCGTGGCCGAACCCGGCCTCGGCCAGTTCGGCGCGCAGCTCGCGGAAATTCTCGATGATGCCGTTATGCACCACGGCGACCGGCCCGGCCTTGTGGGGGTGGGCGTTGCGCTCTGTCGGCGCGCCATGGGTGGCCCAGCGGGTATGCCCGATCCCGGCCTTGCCCGCGAGCGGGTGATGCACCAGCAGGTCCGAAAGATTGACGAGCTTGCCCACGGCGCGGCGGCGGTCGAGCACCCCGTCATTGATCGTGGCGATCCCGGCACTGTCATAGCCACGGTATTCCAGCCGCTTGAGCGCCTCGACCAGCACCGGCGCGGCCTCGTGATTGCCCAGAACTCCGACGATTCCGCACATGGCTACTCTCCCTTGGTGTTTTGCGCCTTGAGCGCGCGCAGCTTCTCGAAAAACCGCGTGGCAAAGCCGGGCTTGTTGTCCTGCCGCGCGCGTGCCACCGCCAGCGCGCCCGCCTCGACATCGCGGGTGATGACCGAGCCAGAGGCGGTCATCGCCCCGTCGCCCACGGTGACAGGCGCGACAAGCATGGTGTCCGAGCCGATGAACACGCCTCGCCCGATGGTGGTGCGGTGCTTCATCACGCCGTCATAGTTGCAGGTGATCGTGCCCGCGCCGATATTGCTGCCCTCGCCGATCTCGGCATCGCCGATATAGCTCAGGTGGTTGACCTTGGCCCCTTCGGCGATCAGCGCGTTCTTGACCTCGACGAAATTGCCGATGCGCACATCCTCCGACAACTCCGTGCCGGGGCGCAGCCGGGCATAGGGCCCCACCACCGCGCCGCGCGAGACATGGCAGCCCTCAAGATGCGAGAATGCCCGGATATGCGCGCCGCTTTCCACCGTCACGCCGGGGCCGAAGACGACGAAAGGCTCGATCACCGCATCGCGCCCCACCCATGTGTCGCGGGCGAAATGCACCGTCTCGGGGGCTTGCAGGGTGACGCCCGTCTCCAGCGCCTCGGCGCGCGCGCGGTCCTGAAAGGCGGCCTCGGCACGGCTCAGTTCCGCGCGGGAATTGACGCCGAGTGTCTCACCCTCGTCGCAGGCGACGGCGGTGGCCGAAAGGCCGCGCGCGCGCGCCAGCGCCACGATATCGGTGAGGTAATATTCGCCCGCCGCATTCTCGTTGCCGACCGCGCCGACCAGATCGAACAGCACCGGTGCCGCGGCCATCACCACGCCGCTGTTGCACAGGGCAATCGCGCGCTGGGCCTCGGTTGCGTCCTTGAACTCGACGATCCGCTCCAGCGCCTCGCCCGCCATCACCAGCCGCCCGTAGCGGCCCGGATCGGCGGCGTTGAAACCCAGCACGACGATGTCATGATGCGCCCGCGCCTCGGCCATGCGCTCCAGCGTCTCGGGGCGGATCAGGGGCGTGTCGCCATAGAGAACCACCGCGTCGCCGGTAAAACCCTCCAGCGCGGGCGCGGCCTGCGCCACGGCGTGCGCGGTGCCCAACTGCTCGGCCTGAAGCACCACCTGCACCGCAGGGTCAAAATCCAGCGCCGCCTTGCGCACGGCGTCGGCCCCGTGGCCAGCCACCACCACCACGCGCGCGGGATCAAGCGCGCCCCCGGCGGCGATGGCATGAACCAACATCGCCTCGCCCGCGATGGGATGCAGCACCTTCGGCAGATCCGAGTTCATGCGGGTTCCCTTGCCGGCGGCAAGCACGATGAGGGCAACAGACATGGAACACGCTCTTTCACGGGGTAAATCACCGCCGTTCTATCGGTTTTGCACCTATACGCAAGGGGCAGACCGGGAAATCCTTGTGACCTTTCCATGACAGGGCTAAGCGGGCCCTGCCGGGCAACAGGAGGGCTTTGCATGCGCACCGTGGTTTTCGATCTCGACGGCACGCTCGCCGATACGAGCGGCGATCTTGTCGCCGCCGCCAACGCCTGTTTTCGAGGCATGGGCGTGGGCGACCAGCTTTGCGCCGCGCGCGACGCGGGCGTGGCCCTACGCGGCGGCCGGGCGATGCTGCGGCTGGGGATGGAGCGGATCGGGCGCGGGCAGGACGAGGCCGAGATCGACCGGCAATATCCGGTCCTGCTGGAGGCCTATGCACGCGCGATCGACACCCATACCCGGCTTTATCCCGGCGCGATGGAGGCGGTCGGGATCTTGCGAGGCGCGGGATACCGCGTGGCGATCTGCACCAACAAGCCCGAGGCGCTGGCGCGGCTCCTGCTGAACCGGCTGGGTGTGCTGGAGGCGTTTCACGCGCTCACCGGCGCCGATACGCTGGCGGTGCGCAAGCCCGATCCCGAACACCTCAACGAGACGGTGCGCCGCGCGGGGGGCGATCCGGGCCGCGCACTTCTGGTGGGCGATTCGGACACCGACCGAGAGACCGCGCGCGCGGCAGGCGTGCCCTCGGTTCTGGTGGGCTTCGGGCCTTCGGGGGCGGATATGGCGGCGCTGGAACCCGACGCGATCATCGGCCATTACAATGAATTGCCCAACGTGGTCGCGCGGCTCATCGGCTAAGCCGGCCCCTTTGGCCTTCACCGTCCCCGGTTTTGCGTTTTTGCATACATTTGCGCGATCATCCGGCTGGCCGTCTTCTCAAAAACGCAAGGTATGAGCGCATGAACCAGCGCCGCACCGCCCGCCGCGAAGAGCCACAGCGCAAAGCGGCCGGCAAAAAGGGCGTGTTCAAAATAGCTTTCCTCCACGCTGCGCGGATGATCGAGAAAAAGCTTGCTCAGCATGACCGGTGTCCTCCTGTTCGGTTCGCTCCCGCAGGCTAACCGAAACATCGCGTGACATTTTCCCATTTTTCCCTGATAAATTCAAAATATTGAGAACCTGTCCACCAAACTGGCTGAATATCGCAAAAATGGACGATCTGGACCGCAAGATCCTTATCGAAGTGCAGCGCGACGCCGACATCGCGCTCGATGCGCTCGGGCAGAGGGTGGGCCTGTCGCGCAACGCCTGCTGGCGGCGCATCCGCACGCTTGAGGCCGCGGGTGTGATCCGCGCCCGCGTGACGTTGCTCGATCCCGCGCGCATTGGCCTGCCGCTCACGGTGTTCATGCAGTGCCGCGCGGCCGCCCATGACGCCGACTGGCTCGACGCCTTCGCCCGCGCGATTAGCGGCCTGCCGCAGGTGCAGGGCGCGTGGCGGATGACCGGCGATCTTGACTACCTCATCCGCGCGCAGGTGGCGGACATGGCCGATTACGACCGGCTTTACCGCAGCCTCATCGCGCGGGTGCCGATGGGCGACGTCTCGGCCAGCTTCGTGATGGAAGAGATCCGCGCCACCACCGAATTGCCCCTCGATCACGCCTGAGCGCGCCCTTCCGCCATTGTCGCCCCCGCCATCCGTGGTAAGGTCCGCCAGACGTAAGCAGGAGAGATGCGCCATGGCCTCTCGGGTGATTCCGGTCGATTCCTTCGATCTGGTGGTTTTCGGCGGCACCGGCGATCTGGCGCGGCGCAAGATCCTGCCGGCACTCTATCGTCGCTTTGTCGCCGGTCAGTTCGCCGAAGATACGCGCCTGATCGGTGCCGCCCGCTCCGAGATGGACGCAAGCGCCTACAGCGCCTTCGTGCGCGAGGCGCTGACCGAGTTCGCCCCTGACGAGGCCACCCGCAAGAAACCGCTCGCGGCCTTTCTCGACCTCATCGATTACGTCACTCTCGACGCGCGCGGCGAGGCAGGCTGGGACGCGCTTGCCCAAAAGACCCGCAAGGACCGCATCCGCGCCTATTACTTTTCCGTCGGCCCGTCGCTTTTCGGCGATCTGGCCAAGCGGCTGCACAAGCACGGGCTGGCCGAGGGCGATGCGCGCATCGTGGTGGAAAAGCCCTTTGGGCACGATCTGGAAAGCGCGCGCGCCCTCAACCGCACGCTGGCGCGGCATTTCGACGAAGGGCAGATCTACCGGATCGACCATTATCTCGGCAAGGAAACCGTGCAGAACCTGATGGCGATCCGCTTCGGCAATGTCCTCTTCGAGCCCTTGTGGAACAGCCAATATGTCGATCACATCCAGATCACCGTGGCCGAAAGCGTGGGCGTGGGCGGGCGCGGCGAGTATTATGACCGCGCGGGCGCGATGCGCGACATGGTGCAGAACCACCTGATGCAGCTTTTGTGCCTCATCGCCATGGAGCCGCCCGCCAAGTTCGACCCCGGTGCCGTGCGCGACGAAAAGCTCAAGGTGATCCGCGCCCTTGATCCCGTCGCCCCGGAAAACGTGGTGCGCGGCCAGTATGAGGGCAGCGAGAGCCAGCCCGATTACCGCACGCAGGCCGAAAACCCCGAGAGCACGACCGAAAGCTTTGTCGCGCTGAAACTGCATGTCTCCAACTGGAGATGGGCCGGCACGCCCTTCTATCTGCGCACCGGCAAGCGCCTGCGCGAGCGCGCCAGCGAGATTGCCGTGGTGTTCAAGGACGCGCCCCATTCGATCTTTGGCCCCGAGGCCGGACGGCACCGCAACATCCTCACGATCCGGCTGCAACCCAATGAGGGGATCGAGCTTGGCGTGACCATCAAGGAACCGGGGCCGGGGGGGATGCGCCTGATCGACGTGCCGCTCGACATGACCTTCGCCGAGGCGCTGGGGCCCGAAGAGGCCGATTTCCCCGACGCCTACGAGCGGCTCATCATGGATGTGATCCGGGGCAACCAGACCCTCTTCATGCGCGGCGACGAGGTCGAGGCGGCCTGGGCCTGGACCGATCCGATCATCGCCGCGTGGCAGGCCGGGGACACCGCCCCCCTGCCCTATGCTACCGGCTCCTCCGGCCCGGATGATGCGCTCATGCTGATGCACCGCGACGGCCGCCGCTGGCGGGAGATACGCCCATGACCCTGATCACCTATCCCGATACCGAATTGCTGGCGCTTGGCCTTGCTGATGCGCTGTCGAGCGAGTTGCGCATGGTGCTCGGCCACAAGGAGCGCGCGCTCTTCGTGGTGCCGGGCGGGAGCACGCCGGGACCGGTCTTTGACGCGCTCTGCGATGCCGATCTCGACTGGGACCGTGTCGATATCCTGCTCTCGGACGAGCGGTGGCGCCCCGAGGTGCACATCCGCTCCAACACCCGGCTCATCCGCGAGCGTCTGCTCACGGGCCGCGCGGCGGCGGCGCGCTACCTGCCGCTCTATGCCCGATCTGATGCCCCCGAGGCGGTGCTGGCCGAGCTAGAGGCCAATATCGCCCCCGCCCTGCCCATCGACATCTGCCTTCTGGGCATGGGGGCGGACATGCACACCGCCTCGCTCTTTCCGGGGGCCGAGGGGCTCGGGGCCGCGCTTGATGAGCGCGCGCCAATCGTCGTGCCCGTTCGTGTGCCGGGCGAGGACGAGGCGCGCGTCACGCTCTCGGCGCGCGTTCTGGCGGGGGCTGTCTGCACCCATATCGTCATCACCGGCGACGCCAAGCGCGCGGCGCTGGAGCGCGCGCGCCACCTGCGGCCCGTCGAGGCCCCCGTGGCCGCGGTCCTGCCGGGTGCCACGGTGCACTGGTCGCCAGAGGACTGAGCCGATGTGGGAAAAGGTCAAATCCGAGGCCGAGGCCGCACGGGGCCGCGCCATCCTGCCGCTCTTCGACGACCCCGGTCGCGCCGACAGCTTTTCCGTGCACCATGACGGGATGCTCTTCGACTATGCCAAGACCACGCTGACCGAAAGCGCCCGCGCGGCGTTGCTTGATCTCATCCGCGCGCAGGGACTGGAGGCGCGCCGCGCCGCGATGTTCGCGGGCGAGGCGATCAATGAGACCGAGGGGCGCGCCGTGCTCCATACCGCCTTGCGCGATCTGACCTCCGACGCGCTGAGGCTCGACGGCACCGACATTCTGCGTGACATCCGCGAAACCCGCGCGCGCATGGCCGGGTTTGCCGCCCAGATCCGCGAAGACGGCTGGCGCGACGTGGTCAATATCGGCATCGGCGGCTCGCATCTCGGCCCCGAGATGGCCACGCGCGCGCTCTCGCCCTATCAAGACGGGCCGCGCTGTCATTTCGTCTCGAACGTGGACGGGGCCGATATCGCCGACACTCTGGCAGGTCTCGATCCCGCGCGCACGCTTGTCATCATCGCCTCCAAGACCTTTACAACCATCGAGACCATGACCAATGCCGCCACCGCGCGCGATTGGCTGATCTCGCATGGCCGCGATCCGGGCGCGCATCTGGCCGCCGTCTCTTCGGCGACCGACAAGACCGCCGATTGGGGCATCGACCCTGCCCGCGTCTTTGGGTTCGGCGATTATGTGGGCGGGCGCTATTCGGTCTGGGGGCCGATCGGGCTGCCGCTGATGATCGCCATCGGGCCGGAAC
This sequence comes from Roseovarius sp. MBR-6, assembly GCF_040547525.1. Classification (NCBI taxonomy): domain Bacteria; kingdom Pseudomonadati; phylum Pseudomonadota; class Alphaproteobacteria; order Rhodobacterales; family Roseobacteraceae; genus Roseovarius; species Roseovarius sp. MBR-6. The sequence continues at coordinate 403,368 of NZ_JBEPPW010000001.1, forward strand.
GGTTCACCAGGTTTCTGGCCGGGGCCGAGGCGATGGACCGCCATTTCCGCGACGCGCCCCTCACGGCCAACATGCCCGTCATGCTGGCACTGACCGGCCTCTGGCATCGGCAGGCGCTCGGGTTCACCACCCGCGCCGTGCTGCCCTATGATCAGCGCCTTGCCCGCCTGCCCGCCTATCTTCAGCAGCTCGAAATGGAGAGCAACGGCAAGCGCGTGACGCTGGCGGGCGACGCGCCACCGGTGCCCACCGGCCCCGTGGTCTGGGGCGAGCCGGGGACCAATGGCCAACACGCCTTTTACCAGCTTATCCATCAGGGCACCGATGTGATCCCGTGCGAATTTCTTGTGGCTGCGCAAGGCCATGAGCCGGATCTTGCGCATCATCATCGGCTTTTGGTGGCCAATTGCCTTGCGCAATCCGAGGCGCTGATGCGCGGGCGCACGCTGCATGAGGCGCGCGCGAGGCTTGCCGCCAAGGGCGTGACGGGCGCTGATCTCGACCGGCAGGCCGCGCACCGGGTCTTTCCCGGCAACCGCCCCTCGACCACGCTGATCTATGACCGGCTCACGCCGCGCCGTCTGGGCGCAATGATCGCGCTATACGAACACCGCGTTTTCGTCGAGGGCGTGGCGCTCGGGATCAATTCATTCGATCAATGGGGGGTGGAACTGGGCAAGGAACTGGCGCTGGCGCTGGCCCCCCTGCTCGATGGCGCGGATGCCTCGGGCAAGGACGGCTCCACCCGCGCGCTGGTGGATTTTGTCAGGGGCGCGGAAGGCTGAGCCCCCTGCGCCGCCGTCATCATCCCCGCGCCGCCGTCATCCCCGCGCGACCGTCATCCCCGCGAAAGCGGGGATCTCCCCCGCAAGAGATCCTCGGGTCAAGCCCGAGGATGACGCCCGAAACCCGAGAGCCCGTCACCCTCGGACTTGATCCGAGGGTCTCGGCCTTGCGTCAGCGCAGGATCGACCGGCCCGCGTAGATCGCCGTCTCGTCGAGCATTTCCTCGATGCGGATCAACTGGTTATACTTGGCCAGCCGGTCCGACCGGGCGAGCGAGCCTGTCTTGATCTGCCCGCAATTGGTGGCGACGGCCAGATCGGCGATGGTGGCGTCCTCGGTCTCGCCCGAGCGGTGGCTCATCACGTTGGTCATGCGCGCGCGATGCGCCATTTCCACGGCCTGAAGCGTTTCGGTCAGCGTGCCGATCTGGTTGACCTTGACCAGCATGGAATTGGCGCACCCCCGCTCGATCCCCATCGCCAGACGCGCGGGGTTGGTCACGAAGAGATCGTCGCCGACAAGCTGCACCTTCTGCCCGAGCGTGTCGGTGAGCATCTTCCAGCCCTCCCAATCGTCCTCGGCCATGCCGTCCTCGATCGAGAGGATCGGATAATCGGCGCAGAGCGCTTGCAGATAGGCGACATTTTCTTCACTGGAAAGGCTCAGGCCCTCGCCGGAAATTTCATATTTACCACCTTTGTAATATTCCGTCGCCGCGCAATCGAGCGCAAGCCAGATATCCTCGCCCGGCGCATACCCCGCCTTCTCGATGGATTTGAGGATGAAATCGAGCGCATCGCGCGTGCTCGAGAGGTTCGGCGCAAAGCCGCCCTCGTCGCCCACGCCGGTGGCCAGCCCCGCCGCCGACAACTCCTTCTTCAGGGTGTGAAACACCTCCGAACCCATGCGCACCGCGTCGCGGATAGTCTCGGCGCTGACCGGCATGATCATGAATTCCTGAATGTCGATGGGGTTGTCGGCATGTTCGCCGCCATTGATGATGTTCATCATCGGCACCGGCAGCACCCGCGCCGCCGTCCCGCCCACATAGCGATAGAGCGGCACCGCGCTGTAATCGGCGGCGGCCTTGGCGGTGGCGAGCGACACACCGAGGATCGCATTGGCCCCGAGGCGTGCCTTGTTGGGCGTGCCGTCCAGTTCGATCATCGCCATGTCGATGGCCACCTGTTCGGTGGCGTCAAAGCCGATCAGCGTCTCGGCAATCTCGCCATTGACGGCCGCGCAGGCCTCGAGCACGCCCTTGCCGCCATAGCGACCCGCGTCGCCGTCGCGCCGCTCCACCGCCTCATGCGCGCCGGTGGAGGCCCCCGACGGCACCGCCGCGCGGCCCATGGTGCCGTCCTCCAGCGTGACCTCCACCTCTACCGTCGGGTTGCCCCGGCTATCGAGGATCTCGCGCGCGTGAATGTCGATGATGCTGCTCATGATGTCATGTCCCGGACTGAAAAACCTGCCCGCCCCATAGCAAGAAACCGTCGGGATGCAAACGCGGCATCCGTGTTGCCCGGTCATGCGGCGAAGACCTCCATTCTCTCTCGACCGGACGAAAGCCGTCTTGTGTCAGCGCCTGCACCAGCGCCCCATATGACCGGCATCATGGATCACCGCATACTGTGCTGTGGCGGCACCTCGGTCGGACGCCCGGTGATCCTGCGTGCCAGAGCCCGTCGAACGCATCTCCGTCAGGACCGGCATGCACGACCCGGACGCCACCCGCCTGAAAGCGGGGCTGCACCACAAGGCCAGGCCCGCTTGAGACGGCGCGCGCCGCTCAGCCCTTGTCGATACGCAGCGTGACCATGCCGGTTTCGGGGCATTCGCCCCGCTCCGCACCCAGCCGCGTGCAGGAATCGGCGACGAATTCGGCCGCCTGCGCCTCTGTCTCGGGCGTGCGCGGCGCGGGCGGGTTGAGCACGAAACCGACTGCGCGCCGGGCAATGCGCAACATCTCGTCGAGCGCCTCGGGCCATGCCTCGACCGGGCCATAAGCGTCGATTGCCTGATGGCAGAGCACGATGTCGAACGCGGCACTGTCGAAGCGGTAAGGCCGGTCGCGCCCGTCGAAATGGTGGCAGTCCAGCCCAAGATCGGCATGGATCGCCGCATAGGGGCTGCGCGGGATGCCGTCCTTGTCCGGCACGAAATAGTCGTTGACGCAGACCGCGTGTCCGAAATGTCCATAGACGTCGGCGATCCCGCAGCCGCCCGCCGAGAGATCAAGCACCGAGAGCGGCACATCCGCCACCATCATCTCGGGAAACATCACATGCGCGCGCCCCAGTTCGCGCAGCGCGTTGAGGCCGCGATACTGATACTTGAGCGGAATGCCCGCACGCGCGCGCTCCACCACGCCAAGGCCGTAGGGGCGCATCAACGCGCCGGGCACGTCCAGCCCCCGTTCGCGGTGCCACGCCATCAGCCGCGTCATGCGCCGATACCAGATCGCCTGCTTGCCGGGGGCAAAGCGGCGTGCGGCTACCCGCGGATGCAAGACCGCGGCGGCCTCATAGGCCGCCTGTTCCGCCGCGATATAGCCTGCAAAAGGATCCTGAACATCCATTCAATCTCTGCCCGATCTCTGCCTGTTTTTATCATCTCTGGCAGAACTATCCGGACCGGCAGCGCGGCGATCAACTCAAAAATGCGGGGCAGTCTCATTTCCTGTGCCGATGTCGCACCCGCGCCTCGCGCATCAGGGTATAAAGGCCCGAGGCCACGATCACCCCCGCACCGATCAGCGTCCAGAGATCGGGGCGCTCGCCAAAGACCGTGACCCCGATGATCAGCGCAAAGATCAGCCGCGTGTAGCGAAACGGTGTGACGACCGCGACCTCGCCCACCCGCATCGCCGCGACGATGGCGTAATAGGCCGCCACCGCGCAGACCAGCGCCAGCGCCAGATCGCGGATCTCGGTCCCCGCAGGCATGACCGGCGCCACGCCGAAGGGCAGAAGCAGCGCGCCCGTCGGCACCAGCGTGGCAAAGGCATAGGTCGAAAGCTGCATCGACGAGATCGCCCGCGGCACGGCCCGCGTCGCCAGATCGCGCGTCGCCAGCCCGATCACGGCCATGACAGCGAAAAGCGAGGCCGGCTCAAAGCCCGCCACCCCTGGCCGAATCACCATCAGCACGCCCGCGAATCCCACGAGGATCGCGCTCCAGCGCCGCCAGCCGACCTGCGCGCCAAGAAAGACCGCAGCCCCCAACGTCACCGCGAGCGGCGTTGCCTGCAAGATCGCCGAGGCCGAGGACAGCGGCGTCAGCGCGATGGCCAGCACAAAACCCATGGTGCCCGTCAACTCGCCGAAATTGCGCAAGAGCACCGAGCGCGCCAGCAGGTCGCGCGACCAGAGCCTGCGCCCCTGCGCCCGCGTGATCGCCCCGAACACCAGCGCGCCGCCCAGGCCGATCATGATCACGATCTGTCCCACCGGCAGATCGGCGGTCAGGCGCTTGATGAACATGTCCTCGAGCGCGAAACCGGCCATCGCCAGAACCATCAGGACGCTGCCGCGCAGGTTTTCCATTCTCTTGGGCTTTCGTGAGGGCTATCCCCCTCCTACCCTGTTCCCTGTGCCGGGAAAAGACGCCGCGCCAAGCGCCCCGCGCATAGCCGCCTGCCATTCGTGAACGCTCAGGCCAGCCCCAGATCGCGCGCCATCATCGCCGCCTGCGTGCGGTTCTTCGCCCCCAGCTTGCGGCTGACCGATTTGAGATGCAGCTTGACGGTGACCTCCTGAATCTCGAGGTCCCGGGCGATTTCCTTGTTGGATTTGCCCTCCGCCACGCCCCGCAGCACCTGACGCTCGCGCGCCGTCAGGCCAAGCCGTGACTGCGCCCCGGCATCCACGTCCGAGCGCAGGAAATCGCATGGCAAATAGGTCTCTCCGGCCAGCATCTGCCGAACCGCCGCGATGAGGGCCTGTGGCGCGAGTGTCTTGGGCAAGAACCCCGCCGCGCCCGCGCGCAGCGCGCGCCGGGCCACATCGGGCGGCGCAGTGCCCGAGAGAATCGCCACCGGGCAGCCCGCGCGCGCGCGCATGCGCGTCAGCCCGTCAAGCGCCTCCATGCCCGGCATGGAAAAATCCAGCAGCACCAGATCGGCATGACCGGGGCCGGGCACGAGCGCCATGGCGGCCTCGAAGCTTTCGGCCACCGCCACCTCGAACCCGCCCGCCGCGCGCAGGTAGGCGGCGATTGTCTCGCGCACAAGATCGTGATCGTCGGCCAGAATGAGCCGGGTCATCAAGAATCGTCCTCCCTCACAACGCCAGCCCGTGGGCGATCATACGCATCTGCAACGAAAATGACAAATCCGTGACCCAGATATCCGATTTTTCTTGCGCGCAAACGCATAGGAGGTCTGGCAAATCCGGTCGGACGCGTCACACTACCCACCATCGCAGCAAAGGAGAGGCCATGCCCGCCCGCCCCCATCCTGCCGCCGCTTTTCTTCTGTCGGTCCTCATGATCGCCCTTGCGGTCATGGGCAGCTCCCCGCGTGCCGACGGGCATGCCGTTCTCCTGATCGAGACGCGCGGTGCCGAGGGCAGCCTTTTCAAGAGCATTCCGCTTGATCGGGCGGCCCTGTCGGCCCTTCCACAGACCGAGTTCGAAACCCATACGGTCTGGACCGACGGGCCGCAACAGTTTCGTGGCGTGGCGCTCGCGACCTTGCTTGCGCATCTGGACATCAGCGCCGCCCATATCGACCTCGAGGCCGTGAACAATTACCGTGTCTCCCTGCCTGTCGCCGAGATCGGTCCCGACAACCCGATCATCGCCCTCACCCGCAATGGAGCGGCGATGAGCCTGCGCGACATGGGACCGTTCTGGCTGGTTTACAATTACGACGCAAACCCGGAGTTCCAGACGGAATTGATCTATGCCCGCTCGATCTGGCAACTTGCACGGATCACCGTCCCCGCGCCGCAGCCCTGAGAGGACCCCGATGCGCGCCCCGCTGCGTTTTTTCCCGCTTCGACGCAATCGCGCGGCGCTCGCACTTCTCGGGGCGCTCGCTCTTGCCTGCATGATCGCGGCGGCGGCGATCACCGTGCAGGTCCTGATCCGGCTCGAGGCCTACGGCACCGCCGACACCGACAACCTGCAATGGACCCTCTCGCAGCTTGAGGTGGACCAGATGCGCTTTCGCCTTGCACTGGGGCAACTGGATCCTGCCGATCCCGCGGCACCGGAGGCCGCACGCCGAAGCTTCGATCTGCTCTACAGCCGCGCCATGACGCTGCGCACCAGCCCCACCTATCGCGACGTGCTGGCGACCGAACCGGCACGGACGGATACGCGCGCGATCATCGACCTTCTGGGCGAGATGCTCCCCGTGATCGACAGCACCGACGCGGCCATTCTGAACGGGCGCGCCCGGCTCACCGCGCTGGCCGCGCGCATGACCGCCCCCATTCGCGCGCTCGGCTTTCAGGCCGTGGCCATTGACGCGCGTCAGGCCGGGGCCGAGCGCGCGGCGCTCACGGCCCAGATCGTCACGCTCACCGCCCTCAGCCTTGCCATGCTTCTGGCGCTCGTGGCGCTTCTCGTGCTGCTCTGGAACCTCTATCGCGACCGCCTCGCCGCCGAGGCCGAGGCCGCCGTCGCCCGCGAGCGCGAACTGCGGGCCGTGGAGGCGCGCGCGCGCTTTCTCGCCGTGATCAGCCACGAGATGCGCACGCCCCTGAACGGTCTTCTGGGCGCGCTCGAATTGCTGGAGGACAGCCCGCTCTCTGACGAACAGTCGCGGTTCACACGGATCATGCGCGCCTCGGGCGCGGCGTTGCGCACCCATATCGACGAGGCACTCGACGGGCTTCAGGCCGAGGCGGGCGGGATCGCCCTGCGCCCCGCGCCCTTCGATCTCGATGAGCTTCTCAAGGAGTTGATGGAGGGCCAGCGCGCCGCCGCCGACAGGCGCGGCAACCGGCTCGTGCTCAGCGTGCCCGAGGGCGGCATGGGTCATGTCACGGGCGACCGCCAGCGGCTTTCGCAGGTGTTGCTCAACCTTCTGTCCAATGCCATCAAGTTCACCTCCCACGGCACCGTCACCCTGTCGGTGGACCGCTTCACCGGCACCTGCACCGCGTTTCGCGTGACCGATACCGGTATCGGCATCCCCGCCGCCGACCTGCCGCATGTGTTCGAGGATTTCGTCCGCCTGCCCCCGCCCGACGGCATCGAGCGCGAGGGCAGCGGGCTTGGGCTTGGCATCGCGCGCCAGCTTGTCACGATGATGGGCGGGCGAATCGAGGTCGAAAGCCGCCCCGGCGACGGCAGCCGGTTCACCGTCCGGCTTGCCCTGCCCGAGGCCGACCCGCCAGACGCCCTGCCCGTGCCGATACGCCCGCAGCGCGTGCTCGTGGTCGAGGATACGCCCGCAAGCCGCATGGTCCTTGCCGCGATGCTCGCACGGGACGGGCACGAGGTGATGCTTGCCCATGACGGCCTTGACGGCGTGCGCAAGGCGGGCCGCGCCCCGGTCGATCTGATCCTGATGGATCTCGACATGCCGCATCTCGACGGGATCGAGGCCACCCGCCGCATCCGCTCCGAACCGGGGCCGAACACCCGGACCCCCATCGTCGCGCTCACCGCCCATTACGGCGCGGCGGCGGCCGCGCGGCTCCGCGCCGCCGGGGTCGATGCCACCGAGACCAAGCCGCTCACGCGCGAGCGACTGCGCGCGTTGCTGGGCCGCCTCGGGGCCGCGCCGCCGCTGATCGACATGGCCCATGTCGCGCAACTGTCCGGGACCCTGCCCCCGGCCCAGCTTGACCGCGCGCTCGACGGGCTTCGCGCCGAGGCAACGGCCCTTCTCGCGCTGCCCGAGGACACCCCGCCCGACGGCCTGCACACCGGCACCCATCGCCTTGCCGGTATCGCCGCCACCTGCGGCGCCATCGCGCTCCACGCCCATCTTTCGCGGATGGAGGCCGCACTCGGGGCGGGTGACACAGAGGGCCTCCGCGCGCTGCGCGCCGACCTGCCCGCGCTCTGGCGGGCCACCGATGCCGCGCTCCGGCCCCACCGAACAGCCGCCTGAGCGCAGGCTCACAGGGATTTGCCTTTCGCAAATCCTACGTTAACTCTAAGCAGGCCTGGCACACCGCGCGCGAAGGACCATCCGGAAATGTCCCTCTTCAAGCAACTCCTGATCCTGATGCTCCTCGCCGGGGCGGGCTATGGCGGTTACGACTACTGGCGCACGCATTACGCCGCAGAACCCGAAGCCGCGGCGCAGGACGGGCCGCGCCCGGTCAGTGTGGAACTCGCCCGCGCCGAGGCGCGCATCATGCAGCGCACCATCGAGGCCGTCGGCACCACCCGCGCACTGCGCTCGATCGAGATTGTCCCCGAGGTCGATGGCCGCCTCGTGGAATTGAACATCACCCCCGGCACCCGCGTGACCGAAGGCCAGATCCTCGCCCGGCTCGATGACACCATCGAACGCGCCGATCTCGCGCAGGCCGAGGCGGTTTTGACCGAGCGCAGCCAGTCGCTGGACCGTATCCGCCAATTGCGCCAGACCAATGCCGTCTCGCAGGCGGCACTCGAGGAGACCACCGCCCGCGTGGCCGAGGCCGAGGCCGCCGCCGACCGCGCCCGTCGCCGTCTTGCCGATCGCGTGATCACTGCGCCGTTCGGGGGCGTTGTGGGGCTGACGAGCTATGATGTCGGCGCGCGTGTCTCGGAGGGCGAGGTGCTTGCCCGACTTGACGACCTGAGCGATGTGGAGGTGGAATTCTCTCTCCCCGAGACGGTTTTCGCGCAGGTCCGCACAGGCCAGACCGCCGTGGCCCGCGCCGCCGCCTTCCCCGAGCGCAGCTTTACCGGCACGATCACCGCCGTCGACAGCCGCATCGACCCGGTGGGGCGCGCCTTTCGCACCCGCGCCGTGATCCCCAACCCCGACAGCACCCTGCCTGCGGGCATGTTCCTGTCGCTCACGCTTGTCCTTGCCGAGACCGAGAACACCGTCGTGCCCGAAGAGGCGATCGTGTTCGAGGCCGCGCAAACCTATGTCTTCGTCGCCGAAGAGGGCGTGGCAAGGCGGCGCACCGTGATCACCGGACAACGCGGCGACGGGGTGATCGCGATCACCTCGGGCCTCGTTGCCGGAGAGGACGTGGTCGTGCGCGGGCTCACGCGGGTGCGCGACGGCGCGCTTCTCAACATCGTCGCCCGCGACCGCGACGCCACCGCCGAAAGCAGCGCCAACCCGCCGGAGCAACCGACATGACCCTCTCGGACATCTCCGTGCGCCGCCCGGTGCTGGCCGCCGTAGCAAGCCTTCTGATCATCATTTTCGGCATCGCCGCCTTGCGTGACCTGCCGGTGCGCGAACTGCCGGACGTGGACAATTCCGTGGTCACCGTCACCACCACCTATCGCGGGGCCGCGCCCGAGGTGATCGACACCGACATCACCGAGACGGTGGAGGGGGCCGTCGCCTCCATTTCCGGCATCCGCACCATCACATCCGAGAGCCGTCAGGGCCGCAGCCGGGTGACCATCGAATTCGAGACGGGCGTGGATATCGACGTGGCCGCCAACGATGTGCGCGACGCCGTGGGGCGTGTGCGCGGCGACCTGCCCGACGAGGCGGACGAGCCGCAGGTCGTCAAGAGCGATGCCGACGCCGATCCGGTGATGCGGCTTGCCGTCACCTCGGACCGGATGACCACCGCCGAGATCACGGACTATATCGACCGTTTCATCGCCGACCGTATCGCCACACTCGACGGGGTGGCCAATGTCGATATCGCGGGCGACCGGCCCTTTGCCGTGCGCATCTGGCTTGACCGGCGCGCGCTGGCCGCGCGCAACCTGACCGTCGCCGATGTCGAGGCGGCGCTCCGGCGCGCCAACATCGAACTGCCCGCAGGCGAGGTGGAATCCTTCAACCGGCAACTCACCGTGCGGCTCAACAGCCGTCTGCGCAGCGTCGATGATTTCCGCGAGGTGGTGCTTGACCGGGTGGCGGGCTATCCGGTGCGCCTCGGTGACGTGGCGCGGGTCGAGCCGGGCGTGGCAGACGACTCCACCATCGTGCGCACCAACGGCACCGACGCCGTGGGCCTGTGGGTGCTGCGCCAGAGCCAATCGAACACGCTGGCCATCTCCAATGCCGTGCGCGCCGAGATCGCGACCCTCGCCCCGACGCTTCCCGAAGGCATGAGGATCATCGTGGGCTCTGATGACGCGCTTTTCGTGGGGGCCTCCATCCGCGAGGTCGTGACCGCGCTCTTCATCTCGCTGGCCCTCGTCATCGGGGTGATCGTCCTCTTCCTGCGCAGCCTCCGCGCCACGCTCATTCCCGCGATCACCATTCCCGTGGCGCTCATCGGCACATTCCTTCTGATCGGGCTGTGGGGGTTCTCGCTCAATACGCTGACGCTGCTGGCGTTGCTTCTGGCCATCGGCCTCGTGGTCGATGACGCCATCGTGGTTCTGGAGAATATCCAGCGCCGGATCGAGGACGGCGAATCGGTCATCGTGGCCAGCCTCAAGGGATCGCGGCAGGTGACATTCGCGGTCATCGCCACCTCGCTCACGCTGATCGCGGTCTTCGTGCCGCTGTCGTTCATGCCCGGACAGGTCGGGCGGCTCTTCGTGGAATTCGGCTGGGTCATGGCGGGCACGGTGGCAATCTCCACCTTCGTCGCCCTGACCGCCTGTCCGGCGCTTGCCTCCAAGGTGCTGAGCGCGCGCGCCGTGCGCGACGCCGCCGATACCGCGCCGCGCCGCGCGCCCTTCATCCAGCGCGCCTATCGCGCGCTTCTGACCCGTGCCATCGCCATGCCGCTTGTCGTGCTGGCGGTGTCGGTCGCCATCACGGGGGGGGCTGCCTTCTTTTATGACAGCCTGCCGCGAGAACTGGCTCCGCGAGAGGATCGCGGCGTTGGCTTCGTGCCGCTCACGGCCCCGCAAGGCTCGACCATCTCGCATTCCGACATGGCCGCGAAACAGGTCGAGGACCTGCTGCAACCCTATCTGGACAGCGGCGAGGTCGAGACGGTGTTTTCCTTCACCGGCTGGGGCGGGCGGCCCTGGCGCTCTTTCGTCGTGTTCCGCCTTGCGCCCTGGGAAGAGCGCGACCGCCCGGTTTCGGCCATCGTCGGCGAACTGGCCCCGCTGATGGGCCGGGTCACGATCGCCCGCGGATTTCCGGTGACGCCCGCCGGGCTGGGCCTGCGCGGCAACTCCACGCCCGTGCGCGTGGTGATCGGCGGTCCCGATTTCGACAGCGTCAAGGAATGGGCCGGCGAATTGCTGCGCCGCGCCGAAGAGGTCGAGGGTCTGGTGAACCCCGAGATCAACTTCGAGCAGAACCTGCCGCAACTCGATATCAGCATCGACCGCGCCCGCGCCGACGATCTGGGCATATCCGCCGAGGTGATCGCGGCCACGCTGCAAACCATGCTCGCCTCGCGCGAGGTGACCACCTTCGTCAGCCGCGGCCGCGAATATCCCGTTCTGGTGCAGGCGGACATCGCTGACCGCCGCACGCCCACGGATATCGAGAACATCTTCGTGCGCGCAGGCGATGGCGAGACGCTGGTGCCCTTGGGCGCGCTGGTGACGCTGACCGAGAACGCCGCCGCCCCCTCGCTCCAGCGTTTTGACCGCCTTCCCTCGATCCAGCTTTCCGGCGCGCTTGCGCCGGATGCCGAACTGGGCTCGGTGCTCGACCGGCTGGAGGAGATCGCCACCGAGATCCTGCCACCGGAGGCAAAGCTTGGCTATGACGGGCAGTCACGCACCTACAAGGATACCTCGGGCGGGGTCGGGGTCGTGTTCGTGCTGGCGCTGATCATCGTCTATCTGGTGCTGGCCGCGCAATTCGAGAGCTTTGTGCACCCGGTGGTGATCATGCTCACCGTGCCCATCGGCATCGCGGGCGCGATCTATGCCATGGCGCTCGGCGGACAGTCTCTCAATGTCTACAGCCAGATCGGGATCATCCTGCTGATCGGCCTCATCGCCAAGAACGGCATCCTGATCGTCGAGTTTGCAAATCAGTTGCGCGACGAGGGGCAATCGGTGCGCGACGCGGTGATCGAGGCCTCGGTGCTGCGCCTGCGTCCCATCATGATGACAGCCATTTCCACCATCCTCGGGGCGCTGCCCCTGGTGCTTGCGACCGGCGCGGGGGCCGAGAGCCGCATCGCCGTCGGCACGGTGATCATCGCCGGGCTGGGGCTTGCGTCGCTGCTGATGCTCTTTGTCACGCCGATCCTCTACGATCTGCTTGCGCGCTTCACCCGTCCGCGCGGCGCAATCGAAAAGGCGCTCGAGGCCGAGCTTTCCGCCACTGCCCATCCGGCAGAGTGATTTTCCGCCGGTTGTGCCGTCCCCGCTCTGGCCATTTCCGCGCCCGGATGCGATAGACTGACGGGGTCTGCCGGGGGGTGTGTCATGCGGGTCTTTCTCGCGCGAATGGGTGTTCTAGCAGCGGCAATGCTCGGCCTTGCCGTCCTGCCCGCGTTCCCCGCCGAGGTGCGCCTCGGGGTGCCCGGCGCCTCCAAGGCGTTCAACACCACCCTGCGCAGCGGCTCGCTCAGCATTGCCACCGCCGCTCAGGAGGACGCCACCGCGCAGGACCTGCTTGCCGCCGCGCAGGCCGACTATGCGCGGCTTCTGGGCGTGCTTTACGGCGAAGGGTTTTATAGCAGCACCATCTCGATCCGCGTCGACGGTCGCGAAGCGGCCGGCATTCCGCCCCTCGCCGCCCCGACCGAGATCCAGCGCATCGAGATCGCCATCGAGCGAGGCCCGCGCTTCACTTTCGGCCGCGCCGAGGTCGCCCCCCTCGCCCCCGCCACCACGCTGCCGCCCGAGTTCCGCCCCGGCGCGGATGCGCGCGGCACGCTCATCGGTTCGGCGGCGCGCGCGGGCGTCACCGGCTGGCGCGATGCGGGCCATGCCAAGGCCGCCGTGGCCGGTCAGGACATCGTGGCCGACCATGCCCGCGCCACGCTCGATGCGGCCATCGCCCTTGCCCCCGGCCCGCGCCTGCGCTTCGGCGATCTGCAAATCCGGCGCGGGCAGACCCCCAGCCGCGTGCGCGAGGAGCGCATCCGCGCCATCGCGGGCCTGCCCACGGGCGAGACCTTTTCGCCCGCGTTGCTGGACAAATCCGCCAACCGGCTGCGCCGCACCGGGGCGTTCCGATCGGTCCGCCTGACCGAGGCCGACGCGCCCAACCCCGACGGCACGCTCGACATCGAGACCCGCGTGAGCGACGCAGAACCCCGCCGCATCGGCGTGGGCGCAGAGCTTTCCTCCTCCGAAGGCATCACGCTCTCGGGCTTCTGGCTGCACCGCAACCTTCTGGGCGGGGCCGAGCGGCTGCGTATCGACGCGCTCATCGGCGGGATCGGCGGCGATTCGGGGGGCGAGGATTTCCGCCTTGGCGCGCGGCTCGACCGGCCCGCCACCTTCACGCCCGATACCGGGGCCTTCCTGCTGTTCAATCTCGAGGACAACAACGAGCCCGATTACAGCGAGCGCAAGGCCGAGATCGGCGGCGGCCTCACACATATCTTCTCGGACACGCTCTCGGGTGAGGCGGGGATCACCTTTCGGTATTCGGAAATCAGCGACGATCTGGGCACGCGAACGCTTTCGCACATCCTTTTGCCCGCGCGGCTGACCTGGGACCGGCGCGACGATCCGCTCAACCCGTCACGCGGCCTCTATCTCGATCTGTCCGCCACCCCCTTCGTCAGCCCCGACAAAGGCAGCGCCGGGAGCCGCTTTTTCGTCGATCTGCGCGATTACCTGACCTTCGGCGAGGCCCGGCGCGTGACACTGGCGGGGCGCGCGCAACTGGGCAGTGTGGCGGGCGGCGATTTCCTCGACCTGCCCGCCGACATGCTGTTCTGGTCGGGGGGCGCGGGCACGGTGCGCGGTCAGGGCTATCAGAATCTCGGCGTCGATCTGGCACCCAACATCACCGTGGGCGGGCGCTCTTTCCTCGGGTTTTCGGGAGAGGTCCGCACCATGGTGACCGAGAGCATTCAGGCCGTGGCCTTCGCGGACGCCGGGTTCATCGGCGAGGAGGCGGCGGGCAACGGGCGCGGCGAATGGCAGGGCGGCGCGGGGTTCGGCGCGCGCTATCTCACCGCCGTGGGGCCGATCCGCGTCGATCTGGCCACGCCGCTTGACGGCGATGCAGGCTCTCAGTTCGAGATCTATATCGGCATCGGGCAGGCGTTCTGACATGCGCGCGCTCCTCATTGTTTCGCTTCTCCTGACGCTCTTCGCCGGCCCCCTTGCCGCGCAGCAGAGCGACGAGGACAGCGGCGGCTTTCTCGAGCGGCTTCTGGAGGACAACCTCTCCTCCGCCGGACGCGATGTGCGCATCCGGGGCTTTGCCGGGGCGCTCTCGTCGCAGGCCACGATGGCCGAAATGACCATGTCCGACGCCGAAGGCGTCTGGCTGCGCCTCTCGGGCGTCACCCTCGACTGGTCGCGCGCGGCGCTCCTGCGCGGGCGGGTGGAGGTCAACCGCCTCACGGCGGAGGAAATCGAGATCGCGCGCGCCCCGCTGCCGGGTCCGGAGATCACACCCGAGATCGCCGAGGCGCGGCCGTTCTCGCTGCCCGAACTCCCCGTCTCGATCAATATCGGCGAGTTGACCGCCGGGACCGTGATCCTCGGCGCGCCCCTTCTGGGCGAGGACATCCGCCTCTCGGTTACCGGCGCGCTCTCGCTCGGCTCCGGTGAAGGCAGTGCCACGCTGGAGGCCCGCCGCCTTGACGGGCGCGGCGCGGTCACGCTGGAGGCGGGCTTTGCCAACGCGACCCGTGTGCTCGCGCTCGATCTGGCGGTGGACGAGGCCCCGGGCGGTATCGCCGCCACACTCCTCTCCCTGCCCGGCGCACCCGCCCTCTCGCTGAGCATTACGGGCACCGCACCGCTCGACGACTACGCCGCCGATATCCGTCTGGCCACGGATGGCACCGACCGCCTGACCGGCCGCGTCGCCGTGACCGCGCCCGCAGAGGCCGACGCACGCTTTTCCGCCACGATTGACGGCGATCTCACCCCGCTCCTGCCCGCAGAGTTCCGCCCCTTCTTCGGGCCGCAGAGCGCGCTGGTGCTCACCGGCAGCCGCTCCGCCACGGGCCGCACGGAAATCGAGCGCCTGTCGCTCTCGGCGGCGCAATTCGAGCTTGAGGGCAAGCTTGCCCTCGACGCGGCGAACTGGCCCGAACGGTTTGACCTCACAGGCGAAATCGGCAATGGCCAAGCGCCCGTGCGCCTGCCCGTGACCGACCCGCCCACAGAGATCACCGGCGCGACCCTCACCGCGCGCTATGACGCCGCGCGCGGCGACCGCTGGCGCGCCGAGGCGATGATTTCGGGCCTCAGCCAACCCGATCTGCGCCTTGAGACCGCCACCTTGCGCGCGCGTGGCGCGCTCACGCGCACACCGCCACGCGGCGTCACCGCGCTCACCGAGATCACGCTTGACGGCCTCATCCCCGCCGACCCGGCGCTGGCCGAAGCGATAGGCTCCACCCTCACCGGCCATGCCACGGTGGACTGGCGCGAGAACCACCCGCTCATCCTGCGCGCCTTCCGCGCCAGCGCGGGCGACGCCACGCTGTCCGGCTCCGCCGAATTTGCCGCCCTGTCGGAGGGATTTCCGGTCAAGGGCCGTGTGGCCCTCAGCGCCGAGGACCTCGCGCGCTTTGCCCCGCTCTCGGGCCAGCCGCTCGAAGGCCGCGCCAGCGCGGCAATTGTCGGCTCCGGCTCGCTTCTGGGCGGCGATTTCGACCTCACGATCACCGCCGAGACAGACCGCCTTGCGCTTGGCATCCCGCAGCTTGACCCGCTCATCGCGCCGCCCGGCACCCTTTCGCTTGCCGCGCGGCGCGACACCACCGGCACGACGCTCGACCGGTTGCGCATCGAGAACGCCGAGTTTACCGGCACTGCCGAGGGCCGCCTTTCGGGCCAGAGCGGCGCACTCGGCATCAGCGCCGCGCTGCGCGATCTCGGCCTTGCTGACCGTCGGCTTGACGGGCCTGCGCGCGTGGCGGGGGATGTGGGCTGGCAGGCCGGGGGCGATGTGACGCTCTCGGGCCTCAAGGTCACGGCCATGGGGGCCGCGCTCGATCTGACCGGCACGCTCTCGCCCGAGGTGCCCGGCCTGCCCGTTGCGGGGCGCCTCACGGCGGAGGTGGCCGATCTTGCGCGCTTCGCCGCGCTGACCGGCCAGCCGCTCAAGGGCCGAATCGACGCCACGCTTGCAGGACAAGGCGTGATCGAGGATCGGACCGGCGCGATCACGCTCGACGCGCGCAGCACCGGCCTTGCCCTCGGCATCGCCCAGCTTGACCCGCTCATCGCCAGCGCCGGTGCGCTTTCGGTCGACGCCGCCCATGACGGCACGACGACGACGCTGCACGCGCTGCGTCTCAGCTATGACAAGATCCGCCTGACCGCCTCGGGTGCGGGCGGGATCGCAGCGCAGACCGGCGAAGTCACCTTCGATGCGGCCCTCACGGACCTCTCCCCGCTCGATGCGCGCCTCTCGGGCGCGGGCAGCGCCAAGGGCACCGTTGCCCGCGACGCCGACGGCACGATCACCCTGACGGCCCTTGAGGCCGAGGCCATGGGTGCCACCCTCGCCGCCACCGGCACCGTCAACCCCGAGACACCCGCCGCCACCGGCACGCTCACCGCGCGCGTGGCCGATCTTGCCCGCTTCAACGCCCTCTCGGGTCAGCGTCTGCGCGGCAGGCTTGATGTGCAGGCCGAAGGCTCCGGCGACGGCGAGAGCCTGCGCGTGAAGACCACCCTCGCGGGGCGCGACCTTGCCACCGGCATCGCCGATCTCGACCGCCTCATCGCCGGTCAGCTTGACCTGAGCGCCGATGCGGGCCGCACGCCCGAGCGCATCGAGATCACCGAGATCCGCCTTGCCACGCCGCAACTGACGCTCGATGCGCGCGGCGATGGCGCGGGCGGGCCGGTGACGATTGACGCACGCCTGGCCGATCTCGGGCTTTTCCTGCCCGAGTTTCCCGGCCCCCTCGCCGCGCGCGGCACGGCCACGCTTGCGGGTCCCGAGGCGCGCCGCGTCACCCTCGCGTTCGACGCCACGGGGCCGGCCGGCACCACCGCGCGCGTCTCGGGCGATGTGCTCGACCATGGCGCGCGGCTCGACCTTGCCACCTCGGGGCGCCTGCCGCTTGCCCTCGTCAACCGGTTCATCCAGCCCAATGCCCTTTCGGGCACCGCCGAGTTTGACCTCCGCGCGCAGGGCGCGCCCGCGCTCGCCGCACTTTCGGGCACGGTGCGGACCTCGGGCACACAGGTCTCGCTCCCCGATGCGGGGCTGGCCATCGACGATCTGAGCGGCAGCGCCTCGCTCGGCCAGTCCCGCGCCATCACCGATATCACGGCCCGCCTGCGCGACGGCGGCGCGGTGCGCATCACCGGCCCGGTCTCGCTTGTCCCCGAATACACGGGCGATCTGACCGTGGCGCTTCTTGGCACGGTGCTCAGCGACCGGCTGATTTACACCACAACGGCAAATGGCACGGTGACGCTCAACGGCCCGTTGACCGGCGGCGCGCGCATCGGCGGCGAGATCACGCTGGAGGAAACCAATATCCGCATCCCCTCGGGGCTTGGACCCGCCTCTGTCTCGCTGCCCGACCTGCGCCATGTCAACGAAAGTGCCGCCTCCCGGCTCACGCGCGAACGCGCGGGCCTGCTGCAAGACGCAACCGCCGGCACCCCGCGCCGGGCCTTCCCGCTTGATCTTGCGATCAACGCGCCCGCGCGCATCTTCGTGCGCGGGCGTGGCCTCGATGCCGAGCTTGGCGGGCGGCTGCGCATCGGCGGCACCTCGGCCGATGTCTCGCCTGCGGGCTTTTTCGAACTGCGCCGCGGTCGCCTCGACATTCTCGGCAAGCGCCTCACGCTGACCGAGGGGCGCGTGACCATGCAAGGCTCGCTCGATCCGTGGCTCCGCTTCGTGGCCGAGACAGAGATCGACAGCACCGATGTGCAGGTGATCATCGAGGGGCTGGCCAGCGCCCCCGACGTGACGTTCGCCTCAAATCCGGACCTGCCGCAGGAAGAAATCGTCGCGCGGCTCATCTTCGGACGCGGGCTTGACGATATCTCGCCCTTGCAGGCGGCGCAGCTCGCCTCGGCGGTGGCCACGCTCTCGGGCGGCGGTGGCGATCTGGTGGGGCGGCTGCGCGGCGGGCTGGGGCTGGCCGATCTCGACGTGAGCCAGACCGCCGATGGCGACACACAAGTGAGCGCGGGGGCCTATATCTCCGAGAAGGTCTATACCGAGGTGACCGCCGACAGCGCGGGCAAGCAGCGCATCAACCTCAACCTCGACCTCACCGGCTCGCTTACCGTGAAGGGCGGCGCCTCCAACGATGGCGACGGCGGCATCGGCATCTTCTTCGAACGCGATTACTGAGGTTCACCGCTGCGGCCCTCACCGATCTGCGCGCGCCGGCCCCCGAAATCTTGAAAAGATTTCGGACCGATTTCTTTTGAAGAAATCGGCGCCGCCCCCGGCGTGAGCCACCGCACCGGCGCGCGGTTGCAGAAGATCACGATCTGCCCCGAGTTCTCCGCCACCTGATAGCCACGCCGACGGATCTCGGCCATGAAGCGCGCCATGCCGACGAACCGCTCGATAACGCGGGCCTTGCGCCGGATCACACCGCCCTGCTGAACCGCCCTGGACGTGAACAGGTCGTGCAACCAGACTTCGGGAGAGAGGGGTGAGTTGCGGTTTTGCATGGAGCCCGCATGACCGGGGAAGAGTGAATTCGAAGTTAACAGACGTCGGGGAAATACCGGATTTCGACGGCACTGCGGATGCGTCGGGGGTGGTGGGTGCCCCACCCCCTCGCCACCCCCCGTCGTGTGACCCCGCCACCGGGCGCGGTATCTCCTCGCTACCCCGCCAGCGCCTGTGCCAGATCCTCGCGCAGATCGCTCATGTCCTCGATCCCCACCGACAGCCGGATCAGGTTTTCCGGGATCCCGGTATGCGGCTCGATCGTGTGGCGATGCTCGACCAGGCTCTCGACCCCGCCCAGCGAGGTGGCCCGGTGAAAGAGCCTCAGCCGCCCCACCACCTCCAGCGCGCGCGCCCGGTCGCCCCGGACCAGGAAAGACATCAGATAGCCAAAGCCGCCCGTCATCTGCCGGGCCGCCACGTCATGCCCGGCGTGACGCGCGAGGCCGGGATACAGAACCGCCTCCACGCCGTCATGCGCCTCGAGCCAGGCGGCCAGCGCCAGCGCGCTTGCGCACATCCGCTCCACCCGCAAAGGCAGGGTCCGCATCCCCCGCATCAACAGCCACGCCTCGAACGGCCCGATGATGCTCCCCGCGTCGTGCCGGTCCGTGGCAATCTCGGCCCACATCGGCAGCGACGGCTCACGGCACGACAGAACACCTGCCAGCACGTCCGAATGACCATTCAGCGCCTTGGTGCCCGAATGCATCGAAATATCCGCGCCGAGATCGAGCGCGCGCGTGAGCACCGGCGTCGCCGCCGTGCCATCCACAACCAGCACGGCACCCGCCTTGTGCGCCATGCCCGCCGCCGCCGCGATATCGACCGTGCGCAGCCAGGGATTCGACGGCGTCTCGATCCAGACCATGTCGGCCGAGGACCGGCACGCCTCGGCCAGCGCGCCCGCATCGCTTGCCTCCACCTCGTCGAGCAGGATCGCGCGCCGCACGCAATAATCGCGCACCCATTTCAGCGTGCCCCAGTAGATGCCGGTCTGCATCACCACCCGCGCGCCCGAGGGCAGCGCCCGGAACACCGCCGCCACCGCGGCCATTCCGCTCGGAAAGAGCAGGCTCGCCGCCGCGCCCTCAAGCCGCCGGATCACCTCCTCGGCCTGCCGCACCGTGGCGTTGTGGTCGCGGCCATAGACATTCTCGGGGCGCAGCAGCCCGTAATCCTCGCCCCGCAGATAGGTGGTGGCAAGGCTGATCCCCGGCACCACGCCCCCCGTTTCGGCCTCGGTCGCCCCTGCCGCCTGCGCCGCGATGGTCGCGGGTCTCCAATTCTCGCCAGTCATCCCGTCCCGGTCCTTTTCTTGTTGTTATGTCATGGAAAAGAGCCGCCCCGGCCCCCAGCCCGCCGCTCTCTCGCCCATACCGGCCAATCGCAGCATGTGCCAGAACAGTGCCTGGTTCGAGCTGATCACCGGACGGCCCAACATCGCCTCGCCTTCGTCGATCACGCCCATGCTGCGCAGATTGGTGCAACTGGCAAAGACCGCCTCGACGCCCGTCTCGCGCCCGACCTCGCCGATCGCCGCCAGCGTGGCGGCCTCGGGGATGCGCCCCACGATCCGGTCCTCGCTCTCGCCAAAGCTTTTGGCGGCCACCACCTCGATCCCCGCCGCCGCCAGGGCCGCCTCCATCGGTGCCGTGACCTGCGCGACATAGGGCGATACCATGCCGATCCGGCGCACCCCGAGCGCACCGAGCGCCGCGATCACGGCGCTGAGCGGATCGGTCACCGGCGTGCCGGGATGCGCCTTTGACACGCGGGCCGCAACCTCCGTTGGTCCGATCACCGTCGCGCCCGAAGTGCAGCCATAGCCCACGGCGCGCAGCCCCTGCGGCAACAGCGCCGCCGTGCGCGTCAGCTCGGGTGCCATCTGGCCCAGATCCTCGGGCGTGACGTGATCACGCGCCGGAATGCGCGTGTGCAGCACATGGGCGGGGCGTCCGGCAAAGACCGTCCGCGCCTCCCATTCAAGCCCTGTATCGGTGCTCAGCACGATGAGACCCAGTTGAAGCCCCTCCCCCGGCCCGTCGTCAAGCGCGAACGTCATGGTGCCCCCCCTCCGGCCTGCTGATGATCCCGCCCGAGACCGCCGCCCGCACCCCCGTTGTGCCGGGGCAGGACGTGGGCAGCCCCCGCGCCACCCGCACCGCGAGATGCGCAAAGGCCTGCGCCTCGAGCATGTCGCCATCAAGCCCCACATCCTCGACCGGCCCCACCGGACAATCAAGCGCCGCGCCCACCATCGCCATCATCACCGGGTTCCTGCGCCCGCCGCCACAGACCAGCACCCGCTCCGGCGGCTCGGGGCAATGCTCGATCCCGCGCATGACCGCCGAAGCCGCCATCGCCGTCAGCGTCGCCGCCGCATCCGCATCGCTCAGCTCCCCCACCAATGCGATCATCTCGGCAAACGCATCGCGGTCAAGCGATTTGGGGGGTATCCGCATGAAATACGGCTCGTCCAGAAACAGCTCCAGCGCGCCTTGCGCAACCCGGCCCCGCCGCGCCAGCGCGCCGTCGCGGTCATACCCCTCGCCGCAGCGCGCGCGCATGAGGTCGTTGATCGGCGCATTGGCCGGCCCGGTATCAAAAGCCAGCAGCGCACCGTCGTCCTCGGGCCGGGTGCAACGCGGATCGACCCATGTCAGGTTGCCGACACCGCCGAGGTTGAGAAAGGCCAGCGGTCGCGTGGCCCCGATCCACCGCGCACAGGCGAAATGGTAAAACGGCGCCAGGGGCGCGCCCTCGCCCCCCAGCCGCACATCGGCGCTGCGGAAATCCCAGACCACCGGCAGGCCGAGCGCCGCCGCCAGCCGCGCACCGTCCCCGGCCTGGTGCGTGCCGCGCCCCTGCGGCTCATGCGCCAGCGTCTGGCCGTGAAATCCCACCAGCGCCGCGCCGGTGAACTCCCGCAAGACCTCGATATGCGCGGCCTCCACCACCGCCGCCGCGCGGGCCACCTCGGGCGCGCCGGGCCAGCACCCGCGCGCTCTGTGCAAGACCTCCGCCTCCTCGGGCGCATAGGCGCGATAGGCGGCGGGGCCAAAGGCGAAGATCTCGTGCCCGTCGGTCTCGATCATGGCCGCGTCCACCCCGTCCAGCGACGTCCCCGACATCGCCCCCAAGGCCCACGCCCGCCCCACCTTCAACATGGCCTTTTCCTTCGCCCCACGACTGCCTATACATGCCGCGCAATCGCAGACAGGACAAGCACCATGACCTATCGCCCGAAATCGGATTTCCTGCATATCATGCAGGCGCGCGGCTATCTCGCCGATTGCACCGATCTCGAAGCCCTCGATACGGCGCTGCGCGCAGGCACGGTGACGGCCTATATCGGCTATGATGCGACGGCGAAATCGCTCCATGTCGGGCATCTTCTCAACATCATGATGCTGCGTTGGCTGCAAAAGACCGGGCACCGCCCGATCACGCTGATGGGCGGGGGCACCACCAAGGTGGGCGATCCCTCGTTCCGCTCGGACGAACGCCCGCTGCTCAGCCCGGACCAGATCGACGCCAATATCGCGGGCATGAACCGCGTCTTTGCCCGCTATCTCTCCTACGGGGCGGACGGCGCGCTCATGCTCAACAATGCCGAATGGCTTGACGGGCTGAACTACCTCGATTTCCTGCGTGACATCGGGCGGCATTTCTCCGTCAACCGGATGCTGTCCTTTGAGTCGGTCAAGTCCCGCCTCGACCGCGAACAATCGCTGAGCTTTCTCGAATTCAACTACATGATCCTGCAAGCCTACGATTTTCTGGAGCTTTACCGCCGCCACGGCTGCGTGCTCCAGATGGGCGGCTCGGATCAATGGGGCAATATCGTCAACGGCATCGACCTCACCCGTCGCGTGCTCGACGCCGGGGTCTACGGGCTGACCTCGCCGCTTTTGACCACATCGGACGGGCGCAAGATGGGCAAATCGGCAGGCGGGGCCGTCTGGCTCGACGCCGAGTTGCTCAGCCCTTACGAATTCTGGCAGTTCTGGCGCAACACGACCGATGCCGATACCGGTCGCTTCCTCAAGCTCTACACCGAATTGCCGGTCGAGGAGTGCGAGCGTCTTGGCGCGCTTGAAGGGTCCGAGATCAACGCAGCCAAGATCATTCTGGCCAACGAGGTGACAACGCTTTTGCACGGCACCGAGGCCGCGAAGGCCGCCGAGGCCACAGCGCGCGAGGTGTTCGAGAAGGGCGGCGTGGGCGATGACCTGCCCACCGTCGAGATCACACCCGAAGAGCTCGCGGCCGGCCTCTCCATCGTGCAACTCATCGTGCGCGCGGGGCTGGCCAAAACCGGCAAGGAGGCCAAGCGCCTCATTGCCGAGAACGGCGCGCGGCTCGACGATTCGCCGCTTACCGATGCGGGCCTGATCCTCGACGCCGCAGCCCTCGCCACACCGATCAAGCTCTCGGCGGGCAAGAAGCGCCACGCGCTGGTGAAGCGCGCCCACTGACCCGCGCGCACGCCGATTTCTTCCAAAGAAATCGGACCGAAGTCTTTTCAAGACTTCGGCTCCCGTCACCGAAACGTCGCAGTCTCCCGCTTGCAGCCCCCGCCTTGCGGGCATATCCCTCTTGCCATGACCGATCACACCTCGGATACCCCCGGCGGCATGGGAGCCTTCGAGCGTTGGCTCTCGCTCTGGGTGGCGCTGGCCATCGCGGCGGGGGTGGCGCTCGGCAATCTTGTTCCCGGCCTCTTTCAGACCCTCGCCGCTGCCGAGATCGCCCGCGTCAACCTGCCCGTGGCGCTGCTCATTTGGGCGATGGTCTTTCCGATGATGGTGGGCGTTGATTTCGGCGCGCTGCGGCAGGTGGGCGAGCGGCCCAAGGGCCTTGTCATCACGCTCGCCGTCAACTGGCTGATCAAGCCCTTCACCATGGCAGCACTCGGCGTGCTCTTCTTCCGGCATGTCTTTGCCGGGTTGATTCCGCCCGAGGAGGCGCAGGCCTATCTCGCGGGCCTCATCCTGCTGGGAGCCGCGCCCTGTACCGCCATGGTTTTCGTCTGGTCGCAGCTTACGCGCGGCGATGCCACCTATACGCTGGTGCAGGTCAGCGTGAACGACGTGATCATGGTCTTTGCCTTCGCGCCCATCGTGGCGCTGTTGCTTGGCGTGAGCGATATCGCCGTGCCGTGGGAGACACTGCTCTTGTCGGTGCTGCTCTACATACTCATTCCGCTCGCCGCCGGCATTGCCATCCGCAACCGGCTGATGCAGCAGGGCGGCGAACCGGCCGTCGAGGCATTTCGCGCGCGCGTCAAGCCCGTCACCGTCATCGGCCTGCTTGTGACCGTGGTGCTGCTCTTCGGCTTTCAGGGTCAAGTGATCCTCGACCGGCCCCTTGTCATCGTGCTCATCGCCGTGCCGCTGCTCCTGCAGAGTTACGGCATTTTCTTTGTCGCCTACGGTCTTGCCCGCGCATGGCGCGTGCCCTTCAACGTCGCCGCGCCCTGCGCGCTCATCGGCACGTCGAATTTCTTTGAACTCGCGGTCGCCGTCGCCATCAGCCTTTTCGGTCTCGGATCGGGTGCCGCGCTGGCCACCGTGGTCGGCGTGCTGGTGGAGGTGCCGGTCATGCTCTCGCTCGTGGCCTTCGCCAACCGCACGCGGCACTGGTTTCCGGGCTGAGCGGAAGCGCGCCCGTGCCGCCCTGTCAGCGCGCCGCCTCCAGCACCTCTCGCACCGCCTCGATGGGCACGTCCGAGGTCACGAAAGCCGCGCCGATCCCGCGCGCCAGCACGAATCGCAGTGTCCCGTCCACCACCTTCTTGTCCTGGCCCATAAGGCGGACCAGATGGTCATTATCCGGCAACTCTCCTTCGATATCAGACAGATCAACCTTCATCTTCATGTCGCACAGATGGGCGCGCACCCGGCTCGGCTCTTCCTGAGAGCAAAGCCCCAACCGCGCCGAGAGCGAGAACGCCAGCGCACACCCGATCGCCACCCCCTCACCATGCAAGAGCCGCGCCCCGTCGTAGTGTGTGGCGGCCTCCAGCGCATGACAGAATGTATGGCCGAGGTTGAGAAGCGCGCGGTCGCCCTGTTCGGTCTCGTCGCGCACGACGATCTCGGCCTTCATCTCGACCGAGCGTTTCACAAGATGGATGCGCGCCGCCATATCGCCCGCGGCGGCGCGTGATCCATTGCTTTCAAGCCATTGAAAAAATTGACGGTCGCCCAAAAGTCCGTATTTCACCACCTCGCCGTAACCCGCCAGATAGTCCCGTTCGCTCAGCGTTCCCAACACCTCGGTATCGGCCAGAACGAGCGACGGCTGATGAAACGCCCCGATGAGGTTCTTGCCCTGTGGCGCATTGATCCCGGTCTTGCCGCCAACGGAACTGTCCACCTGCGCCAGAAGGCTCGTCGGCACCTGCACGAAGCGCACCCCTCGCCGCAGGATCGCGGCAGCAAACCCCACAAGATCGCCGATCACCCCGCCGCCAAGCGCCACGACCATGTCGCCGCGCTCGATCTTCTCGTCCAGAAGCCACGCCACGACCCGTTCCAGATGCGGCCAGGATTTCGTAGCCTCGCCGGGTGGCAGCGTCAGGCACGAACATGATATATCATTATTTTTCAGTCCATTAATGAACGAACCTAAATGCAGCTTCGCCACCGTCTCATCACTGACCACCGCCACGCGGGGCCGCCGCAGAAGCGGCGCGATACGTGCCCCGGCCTGCCCCAGAAGGCCCGGCCCGATCACCACATCATAGGCCCGTTCGCCCAGCCCCACATGCACCGTTTCGATCATGTCACCTTCTCCAGAATGTCGGGCCGCGTGGCCAATGCCTCGGCGACCCGCGCCGCCATCGCCTCGATCGTGTAATCGGGATGCGCCTCGACGCGCAGATCGGCCTGCGCATAGATCGGCGCGCGTGCCTCGTAAATCTCGCGCAGCGTCTCTTGTGGTTGAGGCGTGCGCAGCAAAGGCCTGGTATTCTTGCCCTTCACGCGCGACCACAGCAAATTGAGATCGGCGTCGAGCCAGACCGATACGCCCTTTTGCGACATCAGCCGCCGGTTGCGCTCGGCCAGAAACGCACCGCCCCCCGTGGAGAGGATCCCGCAATGGGCCTCCAGCAACCGGTCGATCACCTCGGTCTCGCGGCGGCGAAAGAACTCCTCGCCATCGCGTTGGAATATCTCGGCGATCGTCATGTTCGCGGCCTTCTCGATCTCGGCATCGGAATCGATGAAGGGAACCCCAAGGCGGGCCGCCAGCGCCTTGCCCACGGCAGTCTTGCCCGCGCCCATCATCCCGACAAGGACCACGGATTTTTTCAGTTTCCAGCCCGTGCAAGCCGCCACGCTCGGCGCTCCCCTGCCTGTTTGCGAAGTTTTTTCCTCAATGGCGTGATATTGTCGGGAATGCCAGTTATATGTGAGCGAAAATCACAGGGCAAACAGGCAGGATACCTTATGTTTCGGCTCATCAAATGGCTGATTTACCTCGCGGTTCTGGCTGTGATCGCACTCACGGCCTATGCCTATATCGGCCCTTTCTTCGGGGCGGATTTCGCACCATCGCAGACCGAGATCCGGCAAGATGTCACCCTTGAGGCAAAGTAGCAGCGCGCTTGCCGCCGTGCTCTGGGGCGGCATGGCCATGGCGCAAGCGCCGCTCTCGGCCATCGACTGGCTGACAGAAGCCCCGACCGTGACCGTGACCCCGCAAGGGCCGCCCGTGTCCGAGGGGGCAGACGTGCCCGATGTCTCCGTCACGGCACTCGATGCGCCGCGCGCCGATGCTGTCGGCCTGTTGCCGGCCGCGGTCACCGGCTTGCCGACAACGCTTTGGCAAAACAGCACGACCGCGGCCCTGACCGGGTATCTGAACCGGTTGCCGGAACGCCCTTTGCCGGCGCTTCAGGCGCTCTATTACACGCTTTTGCTGACCGAGGCGGACCCGCCCCCCGACACCGGACCGCAAGCGCGCTTTCTCAATGCGCGCCTTGCCGCGCTGCGCCGGTTCGGGGCGGTGGAACCCGCGCTCGCACTGGTAGAACGCGCGGGTGGCAACACGCCCGCGCTTTTTGATGCCTGGCTCGATCTGGCGCTGCTGGAAGGCGGCGAGGATCCGGCCTGCGCAGCCCTCGCCCGCGCCCCCCATCTGAGCCGCGACGCGGGCAAGCGTATCTACTGCCTCGCGCGCGCGGGGGATTGGGAGACGGCGGCCCTGATTTTGCACGGGGCCGAGGCGACGGGCACGCTTGATGAGGCGGACGTGACCCTGCTGGCGCTTTTCCTCGAGCCGGAGCTGATCGACGACATCGATCCGCCAGAGCCGCCCAACCCGATGACGCCGCTGCGTTTCCGCCTTTTCGAGGCGATCGGCGCGCCGCTTGGCACGCGCGATCTGCCACGCGCCTTCGCCATGGCCGATCTGCGCGGCACGGCGGGCTGGAAGGCCGAGATCGAGGCCGCCGAACGGCTGGCCGAGACCGGGGCCGTCGCCGGGGCGCGGCTTTTCGGGCTTTATACCGCGCGCAAACGCGCCGCCTCGGGCGGTGTGTGGGAGCGGGTCGGTGCCATTCAGGCGCTCGATGCGGCGCTTGACGCGGGCCAGCCCGAGACGCTGGCCCGCGCCCTGCCCGCGGCATGGGCCGCCGCGCAGGAGGTGCGGCTGCAAGCCGTGCTGGGCGAGATTTTCGCCGAGCGCCTGCTTGCCGCCCCCCTTGCCACGGCCACGCGTCCCCTCGCCTCTGAAATCGTGGCGCTGTCGGCCCGTTACGAGCGCGCGACAGACATCCTGCCCCCCTCCACGCCACGCCAGAGGCTGCTGGCCGGACTGGCCCGCGGCAAACCACAGGCAGGCGACGCCGTGACCCCGCTCGAAAGCGCGATTGTAGACGCCTTTGCCAGCACCGCCCCCGCCCCCGAACACCGCGCCCTGATCGACGGCGGGCGACTGGGCGAGGCAATCCTTGCCGCCGCCACGCAGCTTGACGCCGCCGCCGTCCGCACGGCCCCTTCGGCCACGCGCGCGGCCCTTGCCACGCTGCGCGCCGTGGGGCTGGAGGACACCGCGCGCCGCGCCGCCCTTCAGCTGTTGCTCCTTGGCCCGTCCAGATGACCGACGAAACCCGAATCGCCACGTTCCTCGAGGCACAGGCCGCCGACCTTGGGGCGGCGCGCAACACCCTTCTGGCCTATGGCCGCGACCTCAAGGATTATGCGGGCTGGCTCGCGCGGCGGGGCGGCGCGCTCCTGACGGCCAGGCAAGAGGATGTGGAATCCTACCTCGTCGCCTGCGATGCCGAGGGGCTGGCGAAATCGACACGGGCGCGGCGGCTGTCCTCTGTCCGGCAATTCTACCGCTTCGCCGTCGAGGAGGGCTGGCGCGCCGACAACCCGGCCATCCGGCTCAGGGGGCCGGGCCGTATGCGTCGCCTGCCCGGCACGCTGAGCGTGGCCGAGGTCGAGCGGCTGCTGGCCTGTGCGCCGACGGTGGGACGTGGTGCTGCGGAGCGGGCGCGCAACGCGGCCCTTGTCAGCCTGCTTTATGCCACCGGGATGCGGGTGAGCGAGCTGGTGGAACTGCCGGTCGCGGCGGCGCGCGGCCGCCCCGAGATGCTCTTGGTGCGCGGCAAGGGCGGCAAGGAGCGGCTGGTGCCCTTGTCGCCGCCTGCCCGCGCCGCGCTCGATGACTGGTTGCGCGCGCGCGATACCGACAAGGCGCGCACGGCCTCACCCCATCTTTTCCCCTCGGGCGGCAAGGCGGGGCATCTCACGCGCCACCGCTTTTACGGGCTGATCAAGGAAATCGCAGTAGCCGCCGGGGTCGATCCCGCGCAGGTCACACCGCACCGGTTGCGCCACGCCTTCGCCACGCATCTTCTGGCGGGCGGGGCCGATCTGCGGGTGATCCAGACGCTTCTGGGCCATGCCGATGTCGCCACCACCGAAATCTACACCCATGTGCTCGACGCCCGCCTGCGCGCGCTGGTGGAAGAACATCACCCGCTTGCCCGCGTCCCCCGAACCGATAGGTCAGAGCCTTGAACACGCGCGTGAGACACCCCATAACCACCCCATGAAACAAAGGATTTCAACGGATGGATGCGACCGGCACGGCGCTTGACCTCACTTTCTGGATGACCGTGGGGTCGATACTCGGACTTCTGGTGCTGTCGGGGTTCTTCTCGGGCAGCGAGACGGCGCTGACCGCGGCCTCGCGGGGCAAGCTGCGCGCGCAGGCGGAGAAGGGCTCCAAGGGGGCCGAAACCGCGCTCACCATCACCGAGGATAACGAGCGTCTGATCGGCTCGGTTCTGTTGGGTAACAATCTGGTCAATATCCTCGCCGCATCGCTGGCCACCGCACTCTTCACGCGGCTCTTCGGCGAGAGCGGCGTGGCGCTGGCCACGCTGGTGATGACGCTGCTGGTGCTGATCTTCGCCGAGGTGCTGCCCAAGACCTATGCCATCACCAATGCCGAGACGGCCGCCGCGCGCACCGCGCCGCTGATCGTCTGGGTGATCCGCATCTTTGATCCGATGGTGAGCGCGGTGCGCTGGTTCGTGCGCCTCATCCTGCGCGGGTTCGGCGTGCAGGCCGATCCCGACAGCCATATCCTTGCCGTGCGCGAGGAAATCGCAGGCGCGCTCTATCTTGGCCAATCCGAAGGCGTTGTGGAAAAGGAGGACCGCGACCGCATCCTCGGCGCGCTCGATCTGGGCGAACGCGCGGTCGAGGAGATCATGCTCCACCGCTCGCGCATCGAGATGATCGACGCGGGCGACGAGCCGCAGGCGATCCTCGACCAATGCCTCAAGAGCAATCACACCCGTCTGCCGCTTTATCAGGACGATCCCGACAACATCATCGGCGTCGTTCATGCCAAGGACCTGTTGCGCGCCATGCACAAGCTGGTGAGCGAGAGCGGCAAGGGCGCGGCGGCGCTGGCCGAATTCGACATCCGCAGCATCGCGCGCGAGCCTTATTTCGTGCCCGAAACCACCACCCTCGATGACCAGATGCGGCAATTCCTGCGGATGCGCAGCCATTTCGCGCTGGTGGTGGACGAATACGGCGCGCTTCAGGGCCTCATCACGCTGGAGGATATCCTCGAAGAGATCGTGGGCGAGATCGTCGACGAGTTCGATGCCGTCGCCGATCACATGGTGCGACGCACGCCCGAGGGCGATTACCTCATCGACGGGGCCATGACGATCCGCGACCTCAACCGCGCGCTGGACTGGTCGCTGCCCGATGAGGCGGCCAATACCGTCGCGGGCCTCGTGATCCACGAGGCGCAGATGATCCCGGCGGTGGACCAGGTGTTCATCTTCCACGGCTTCCGGTTTCAGGTGATATCACGCAAGGACAACCGCCTGACCCGGCTCAAGATCCGCAGGCTCTGAGCGGCGCTAGTTGTTGCGGATCTCGTCGGCAATGGCCTGCATCTGGTCCTGCGGCAGGAAACCGCGCAGCATGTGGTCATCCATGACGAAGGCGGGCGTGCCGTTGATCCGCAACCGCTGCGCCAGCGCGTGATTGGCGGCGATGACCTCGGTCACTTCGTCGGTCTCCATCTCGGTGATGATCGCGTTGGCGTCGAGGCCAAGCGCATCGGCCAGCCGGGTAAAGCCGGCCGCGTTCATCGCGCCGTTATAGCTCATGAGCGCATCATGCACCGACTTGTAGGCCGCGTCGCCCGCCACCCGTTTCGTGGCAATGGCAAAGCGCGAGGCCGCGACGGACTCTTCCCCGAGGATCGGAAATTCCTTGAGAACGAACCGGATATTGCCGTCCGCCGCCAGAAGCCCCTCCACCTCGTCATGGGCGCGGCGGCAAAAGCTGCACCGGTAATCCATGAATTCGACCAGCGTGATATCGCCCTCGGGGTTGCCGCCCACCCAATCGCCCGGCGCGCCAAAGAGCGCATCGGCATTCGCGCGCACCAGTTCCACGTCGGCGGCGGCCTCACCGGCGGCCTGCCGCTCTTCGAGCACGGCGACGGCCTCCATGATCACCTCGGGGTTTTCCAGCAGGTAGGCGCGGATCTCCGCGCGCAGCGCATCGCGCTCGGTGTCGGCAAGGTTTCCCAGATCAAGCGCCTGCGCGGGCAGCGCGGTGCCCAGGGCGACGATGGCGGCGGTCAGACTGAAGCGCATGGTCACTATCTCTTTCTCCCGTTCTCTGCGGTCTCGGCCGCGTGTAGCACATCCTGCGCGCGACGCCAGCCGGGAGAGCCCTGCGGCAAAAGACCCGAGGCGCGCTCGGCATGGATTTTCGCGTCCTTCAGGCGGCCCGCGAGGGCGTAACGCTCGGCGGTGAGGACAGAGGCCATGCCGTTATTGCCAAGCTGTGCCTCGGCCTGCGCCAGATCGCGCAACACGCGGAAATCCCGCCCGTCGCGGGCGCGCGCGCTTTCCAGAACCTTCGCGGCCTCGCGCACCTGACCGTCAGCCAGCAGCGCGCGCCCATAGGCCCCGAGAACGAGCGCATTGCGCGCATCGAGATTGGTGGCGCGGGCATAGGCGGCCACGGCGGGCTTGATCTGGCGGCTCTCGATCAGGATCTGGCCACGCAATTCGTGGTAATGGGCGTCCTTCGGTCGCAGGGCGATGGCCCCGTCAATCGCCGCGAGCGCGCGCCTGAGATCGGCCTGCCGGTGATGCGCCACCGCCTGCCGCATCAGCTTGACATCCTCGAAGCCCGAGTCTCCGGCGCGGGCAAGCGTCCATTTCGGATCGCGCTGAAACGCCGAAAGCTTGCCTTTGGCGCGCGCGAACCAGTAGTCCGCCTCGCGATCCGGTTCGGCGCGCCAGGCCTGCGCCTCGGCCAGCGCCCGGATGCGCCGCACCCGGTCACGCGACAGCGGGTGCGTCTGCGCATAAGCGTCCTGCCGCGTGAGCGAGAGCGATTCCTGACCGGCGAAAAGGTCCATGACCTGAACCGAGCCGCGCGGGTCGACACCTGCGCGCAACATGAAGCGCATCCCGCTCTCGTCGGCGGCGTTCTCCTCGGCGCGGGTATGGGCGAAGAACCCCCGCATCGCCGCCCCCTGCGCCCCCGCCGCCGCCCCGGCCCCAAGCGCGGCATTGCCGGTCGCGGCCCCCGCTATCCCGGCCAGGATCGTGCCAAGCACCGCGGCGTTGCGGGCATCGCGCAGATGGATCGGGCGGCGCATCAAATGGCCGTTGGCGATATGCGCAGCCTCATGCGCAATCACCGCCTGCAGCATCGCCGGGGTCTCCATGCGCTGGACAAGACCGGAATGCAGAAAGATATGATCGGCATCGACCACGAAGGCATTGAGGCTGGGCGCGTCGATGATGAGGATGCTCACCCGCTCGGGGCTGAGACCCGCCGCGCGCAGGATAGGGGCCGCAAGATTGCGCATCGCGTGCTCGATATCGGGATCGCGCAGCAGGGTTATGGCGCGGGCCGGGGCCGCGGCGGTCAGGCTCAGAACCAGGAGGGCCGCAAAAAATATGCGCAGGCTGAGCATTGACCTTGACCGCCTTTCCCAGTGAAACGGGGTCGCAACCCCTGCCGTGAGGAGGAATGTAATGCGTCCGGCCCGCCGATCCAAGGTTGATCCGTTCATCGTCATGGATGTCATGGAGGCCGCGCGCCGCGCCGAAGAGGCGGGGCGGCGCATCATCCACATGGAGGTGGGCCAGCCCGGCACGCCCGCGCCCGCAGGCGCGCGCGCGGCGCTGGCCGCTGCGATGGAGGCGGGCGCGCTTGGCTATACCGTGGCGCTTGGCCTGCCCGAGTTGCGCGCGCGCATCGCAAAGCACTACCGCGACTGGCATGGCGTCGATCTCGACCCGGCGCGCGTGGTGGTGACACCCGGCTCGTCGGGGGCGTTCATCCTTGCGTTCACGGCCCTGTTCGACGCCGGTGCGCGCGTCGGCATTGGCGCGCCGGGCTATCCCAGCTATCGCCAGATCCTGCGCGCGCTCGATCTGGTGGCGGTGGATATCGAGACCTCGGCGGAAAACCGCTTGCAACCCGCGCCAGGCGATCTGACGGGCCGCGATCTGGCCGGGCTGCTGGTGGCCAGCCCCGCCAACCCGAGCGGCACGATGCTCGACCGGGCGGCCCTCGCCGCGCTGATCGGTGCCGCGCAAGCCGGGGGCGCGGCCTTCATCAGCGACGAGATCTATCACGGCATCACCTACGAGGGCCGCGCGACAAGCGCGCTCGAGATCACCGACGACTGTTACGTGATCAATTCCTTCTCCAAGTATTTCTCCATGACCGGCTGGCGCATCGGCTGGATGGTGGTGCCCGAGGACCATGTCCGCACCATCGAGCGGCTGGCGCAGAATCTTTTCATCTGCCCGCCCCATGCCAGCCAGATCGCGGCGCTTGCCGCGATGGACTGCACCGAAGAGCTGGAGGGCAACATGGCCGTCTACCGCGCCAATCGCGCGCTTATGCTCGACGGGCTGCCAAAGGCCGGGTTCGACCGGATCGCGCCACCCGACGGGGCGTTTTACGTTTATGCGGATGTGCGCCACCTGACCGATGACAGCCGCGCGCTGGCCGCCGAGATTCTCGACAAGGCAGGCGTGGCGGTGACGCCGGGGCTTGATTTCGACCCTGCGCGCGGCGCGGGCACGCTGCGCTTTTCCTATGCGCGCAGCACCGCCGATATCGAGGAAGGGCTGGCACGCCTTGCCGCCTTCATGGCCGCACGCGGCTGAACCGCCGCCACATTCCTGCCACATGCCTTGCCAAATAGTGCCATTTCCCGGCGCTATCGTGAGGCTGGCCAAGACATGACCGAAAGGAGTGACTCATGCGGACGATCAAGGACGGCTATCGCGGGGTCCACGTGCTTTTCCGGCTGAATGCCGATCTGCTGCTTTTTGTGGCGACCCTCGTCGTCGCGCTGCTCGCGGCGGGCTATCTGAGCACGCTCTGAGCCGCGCGCATTCGCGTTTTGACAAGCCCTGACAGACGGGGTAGTGACTTCGGTCAATGGGATGTCTGACTGGGTTTGACTTATGAACGGAATTCATGCGGCGCGCTGCCGGGCGTCTTTTTCAACGCGCCTCACTGCGATCCTGGGGCTTTTGGTTTCGCTGGCTCTGTTCGGTGCCGCAGCACCCGCACAGGCGCAGGATTTCCGCTTCACCGAGGTGGTCATCGAGGGCAACCAGCGGATCGAGGGGGCGACAATCCTGTCTTTCGCGGGCATCGAGCGCGGCGAAACCGTGAGCGCGGGACAACTCAACGACGCCTCGCAGCGCATCCTCGCCTCCGGCCTCTTTGAAACCGTCGAGGTCGAGCCGCGCGGCAACCGTCTTGTCATCAAGGTGACCGAGTTTCCGACGATCAACCGCATCGCGTTCGAGGGCAACAACAAGATAAAGGACGAGGATCTTTCGGGCTTCATCCAGAGCCGGTCGCGGCAGGTGTTCAGCCCGACACTCGCAGAGCGTGACGCGGCGACGATTTCCGAGGCCTATTCCCAGAACGGACGGATTGCGGCGCGCGTGACCCCCAAGGTGATCCGCCGCAGCGACAATCGTGTCGATCTGGTCTTCGAGATCTTCGAGGGGCGCGGAATCGAGATCGAACGCATCGGCTTTTCCGGCAACCGCGAATTCTCGGATCGTCGCCTCCGGCGGGTGCTCCAGAGCAAGCAGACCGGGCTTTTGCGCGCCTTCATCCAACGCGACAGCTTTGTCGAGGACCGGGTGAATTTCGACCGCCAGGTGCTGACCGATTTCTACAACTCGCGCGGCTTCGTCGATTTCCGCGTGACCGGCGTCAATGCAGAGCTTGCCCGCGAGCGCGACGCCTATTTCCTCACCTTCACCGTGCAGGAAGGCCAGCAATTCAGCTTTGGACAGATCACCACGGTCAGCGAATATGCCGGCGTCGAGGCCGAAGAATATCATGACACGCTCAAGATCCGCCCCGGCATTGTCTATTCGCCCACGCTTGTGGAAAACTCCATCACGCGGATGGAGTTGCTTGCCGTCAAGAACGGGATCGATTTCCTGCGGATCGAGCCGCGCATCACCCGCAATGACCGCGATCTGACCTTGGACGTGGAATTCGTGTTGCAACGCGGGCCGCGCGTCTTTGTCGAACGTATCGACATCGAGGGCAACACCACCACGCTCGACCGTGTCATCCGGCGTCAGTTCCAGACCGCCGAAGGCGATCCGTTCAACCCCCGCGCGGTCCGGCAGGCCGCCGAACGTATCCGCGCCTTGCGCTTCTTCGAGAATGTCGACGTGAACGCCCGCGAAGGCACGCGCCCGGATCAGGTGATCATCAAGGCCGAGGTGGAGGAAACGACGACCGGAACGGTCTCGGTCGGGGCCAGCTTTTCGACCGATAACGGCCTCGGGCTTCAGTTCGGATTTTCCGAGCGCAACTTTCTCGGGCGCGGACAGCAACTCACCTTCAACATTTTCGGCACCGCCGATAACGTCAACTACAATATCGGCTTCGTCGAACCGGCCTTTCTGGGGAGAGACGTGGCCCTCGGTCTCGATTTCGCCTTTCGGGAAACCAACAGCGACAACAGCCTGTTCGATACCGCGACCGGTATCTTCCGCCCCAGCCTGACCTTCCCGACCGGCGAGAACACGCGTTTTGGCGTGTTCTACAACGTGTCTTACAACGACATGTCCGACTATAACGGCACCTCCGGCATCTTGCAGAACGAGGTCAACCAGGGGGCCTTGTGGACAAGCTCGGTCGGCTACGAATTTACCTTCGACACCCGCCGCAAGGGGCTCAATCCCAAGGCCGGGGTGCTTTTGTCCTTCGGTCAGGAATTCGCCGGTCTCGGCGGTGACAACGAGTTCATCAAGACCACCGCGCGCGCCGTTGCAGAGACCGACGTGTTCCGCGAGGAGGTGACATTGCGCGCCATTCTCGAGGGCGGAGCGATCCATTTCAACAGCGGGCAGGGCAGCCGCTTCATCAACCGCTTTTCCAATCCGATCATCCGCGGTTTCGAGACCAACGGTCTCGGTCCGGCCGAACTGACCCCCGGCGGCAGCACCGAACAACTCGGCGGCGACTTCTTCGCCGCACTGAAATTCGAGGCCGAGTTTCCCCTTGGGCTCCCCTCGGAATTCGGCATCACCGGCGGTGCCTTCTACGACATCGGCTCGATCTGGGGCATCGACAACAAGGGGTCGGTGGCACCCGGCAACACGCTGTCCTCCTCCGGGTTCGAGCCGCGCCATGTGATCGGTCTGTCGCTGTTCTGGGATTCGCCCTTCGGGCCAATCCGGATGGACTTTTCCAACGTGCTGAAATCCGAATCGAGCGATGTAGAGCAGAGCTTCAACCTCTCGGCGCGCACCGATTTCTGATATGCGCGCCCTTGTGATCCTGCTTTCGGTGCTTGCAATCTTTGGCGGGACCGGCGGGCACGCTCAGCAACTCGGTGTGGTTCAGAGCGATGTGCTCGTGATCGACATCGACCGGCTCCTGAACGAAAGCGCCTATGGCCGCCGCCTTCAGGCAGATATCGAGGCGGCGCGCGACAACCTCATTGCCCGCAATGAGCGTGTCGCTGCCGAGCTCGAGGCCGAGGAGCGCACCCTGACCGAACAACGTGCCACAATGGCCCCCGAGGCCTTTCGGGACATGGCGAACGCCTTCGACGAGAAGGTGAGCGAATTGCGCCGCGAGAGCGAGACGCTCTCGCGCGACCTCGAACGCCGTCGGGATCTCGCGCCCATCCAGTTCATGCGCGTGGTGCAACCGGTTCTGGGCGAGGTTCTGACAGAGGCCGACGCGGCGGTCCTGCTCGATGTGCGCAGTGTCATCCTGCGCGCAGAGGTGGCCGACATCACCGATCTTGCCATCGCACGGATCGACGCGCGAATCGGTTCCGGGCCGGTGGCGCCTCCGCCACTGACCGAGAGCGAGGACAACCTTGCCCCCGTCCCGCCTCAGTAGCGCGCTTGCCGCGCATCGCGCCGCTTGCTAGGTCAAGGACCACGTCAAGCCGAGAGGAGCCGCCATGACCGACCCGTTGAAAACCGCCGATATCCACCTCATCCAACGGATCATCCCGCACCGCTATCCGTTCCTTCTGGTGGATCGCGTGGTGGATATCGACGGCTATAAATCCGCGCGCGGGATCAAATGCGTGACGATGAACGAACCGCATTTCCAGGGCCATTTCCCGGACAAGCCGATCATGCCGGGGGTGACCATTGTCGAGGCCATGGCGCAGACCTCGGCAATCATGGTGGGGGTTGGGCTCGATCTCGCGGATCGCAACATGCTGGTCTATTTCATGGCGATCGAGGCGGCCAAGTTCCGCCGCATGGTGGTGCCCGGCGACGTGCTCGAGCTTCACATGGAGACCAGGCGCGGCAAGCCGGGCGGCAAGGTCTGGAAATTCGCGGGCCGGGCCATGGTCGGCGACGAGCTGGCGGCAGAGGCGGAATTCACCGCGATGATGGACATGCCCGCCGCCTGAGCCATCCGCTTGCAAGACGTCACGCGGCTTGCTATCGACGGCAAAACCCGACGAAATCGCTCGGATCAGGAAAGAGGCCCCGGTGCAGACCCCGCCCCCCCGGTTAGAGATCAGGAACCTCAAGCGCAGCTATGATGGCAGGCGGGTGGTGGACAACGTCTCGCTGAAGGTCATGCCCGGTCAGGTGACCTGCCTGCTCGGCCCCTCGGGCTGTGGCAAATCCACGACACTGCGGATGATCGCAGGCGTCGAGATGCAGGACAGCGGCGAGATCCATGTCGATGGCAAGCTGATCTGCGACACGGTCTTTCGCATCCCGCCCGAGCGGCGTCAGATCGGCCTCATGTTCCAGGATTTCGCTCTGTTCCCGCATCTGAGCGTGGCCGAGAACGTGGCCTTTGGCCTGCGCACCTCGCGGCCCGAAAAACGCGCGCGGGTGCTTGAATTGCTTGAGCGGGTGCATCTGTCGCACCATGTCGACGCCTTCCCTCATGAGCTTTCGGGGGGCGAGCAGCAGCGCGTGGCGCTGGCGCGCGCACTGGCCCCGCGCCCGCGCATCATGCTGATGGACGAGCCGTTTTCGGGCCTCGACAACCGCCTGCGCGACGGCATCCGCGACCAGACCCTCGATATCCTGCGCGAGGAGGACACCGCCGTTCTTCTGGTCACGCACGAGCCCGACGAGGCGATGCGCATGGCCGATCAGATCGCGCTCATGCGCGACGGGCGCATCGTGCAGCAGGGCGCGCCCTACAATGTCTACAACGCGCCGGTGGATCGCAGCGCGATGGCGTTTTTCTCCGAGATCAACGTAATTCGCGGCACCGTGCGCAACGCGCTGACCGAAACGCCCTTCGGTCAGTTTCTCGTGCCCGGCGCGCCGGACGGTCTGAAGGTGGAAATCGTCATCCGCCCGCAGCATATCCGCATCGACTTTGACCGCAGCGGGCATGGCCCCAACCCCACGCCCATTGACGGCACGCCCGCGCGCGGCGTGGTCGAGCGCGCGCGCTTCATGGGCTCCGAGAGCCTGCTGGAATTCCGCATGGATCACGACGGCTCGGTGCTCAAGGCAAGCGTGCCCAACGTGTTCCTGCCCAAGCCGGGCACCGTGCTCTGGCTGATGATCCGGCGCGACCGCTGTTTCGTCTTTCCCGTGAAGGCATGAGCGGGCGCGCAGCCATCGCGGCTTTGCTCATCGGGGTGCTGGCAGGCGTGCCGCTCGGGGCCGAGCCGCGCCAGAGCCGCGCCCCCCTTGGCGAGGCGATCCGCGAGGTGCTGATCGACACGCCCGCGCTCCTCGGGCCGCTGGTGGCATCAGACCCCGCACCGATGGATATCTACGCCGGGGCTGTGGCCGATGATCTCGACCTTCTGGCGCGCGAAGCGCCGCTCCTGTTTGGCCCCGACCTGCCCGGTTTCGGCCCCGAGGGGGGTGTGCCCCGCATCGCGTTCTTCACCGCGCCCGATTGCCCCGAATGCGGGCAGGCCGAGGCCGAGTTGCGCGCGCTGGCCGCGCGGCTTGGCCTGCGGGTCAGCCTTTTCGACATGGACCGCGACGCGGCTCTCGCCGCCCGCCTCGGGCTTGACATGGCCCCGTCCTATGTCATGCGCGACCGTCTCTTGCGCGGGGCCATGCCCGCCATCGTGCTCGAGCGTTACCTCGCCCCCTGAGCGGCCCCCTTCCCCCTGCCCCGGCCTTGCTTTAAAGACCCGCGCATCAGGCCCCCCGAAGGAGCGCAGCCATGCAGGACCCGACCATCACCCCCGATCTGATCGCCGCGCATGGCCTCAAGCCCGAGGAATACGACCGCATCCTCGAAATCATCGGGCGCGAGCCGTCCTTCACCGAACTTGGCATCTTCTCGGCCATGTGGAACGAGCATTGTTCCTACAAATCCTCCAAGAAATGGCTGCGCACCCTGCCCACCACCGGGCCACAGGTGATTTGCGGACCGGGCGAGAATGCGGGCGTCGTCGATATCGGCGACGGGCAGGCGGTGGTGTTCAAGATGGAGAGCCACAACCACCCCTCCTATATCGAGCCTTACCAGGGCGCCGCGACCGGCGTCGGCGGCATCCTGCGCGATGTCTTCACCATGGGCGCGCGCCCCATCGCGGCGATGAACGCCTTGAGCTTCGGCGCGCCCGACCACCCCAAGACGCGCCAGCTTGTGCATGGCGTGGTCGCGGGCGTGGGCGGCTATGGCAATTGCTTCGGCGTGCCGACCGTGGGCGGCGAGGTGCGGTTCGATCCGGCCTATAACGGCAACTGTCTGGTCAACGCCTTTGCCGCGGGTCTCGCGGATGCGGATGCGATTTTCTACTCGGCGGCCAGCGGTGTCGGCATGCCGGTGGTCTATCTCGGGGCCAAGACAGGACGCGACGGGGTGGGCGGTGCCACCATGGCCAGCGCCGAATTCGACGAGTCGATCGAGGAAAAGCGCCCGACCGTTCAGGTCGGCGATCCCTTCACCGAAAAGCGCCTGATGGAGGCGTGCCTCGAGCTGATGCAGACCGGGGCCGTCATCTCGATTCAGGACATGGGGGCGGCGGGCCTGACCTGTTCGGCGGTGGAGATGGGCGACAAGGGCGGGCTTGGCATTCGGCTCACGCTTGATTCGGTGCCACAGCGCGAGACGGGCATGAGCGCCTATGAGATGATGCTGTCGGAAAGCCAGGAGCGGATGCTCATGGTGCTGCGCCCGGAAAAAGAGGCCGAGGCGCGGGCAGTCTTCGAGAAGTGGGATCTCGATTTCGCCATCGTCGGCGAGACCATCCCGGAGGACCGGTTCCTGATCCTGCATGGCAATGCGGTCAAGGCCGACCTGCCGCTGTCAAAGCTTGCCTCGTCCGCGCCCGAATACGACCGGCCCTTTGTCGAGGCCACGCCACCCGCGCCGCTCGATCCGGCCACCGTCCCCGCCATCGAGCCTATCGACGGTCTCCGGGCGCTGATCGGGTCGGTCAATTACTCTTCGCGCCAATGGGTCTACGAGCAATATGACACGATGGTCATGGCCGACACGGTGCGCACACCCGGCCTTGGCGCGGGCATGATCCGGGTGCATGGATCGGGCAAGATGCTGGCCTTCACCTCGGACGTGACACCGCGCTACGTGGCCGCCAACGCGCAAGAAGGCGGCAAACAGGCGGTGGCCGAGGCCTATCGCAACCTCACCGCCGTCGGCGCGGTGCCGCTGGCCACCACCGACAACCTCAATTTCGGCAATCCCGAAAAGCCCGCGATCATGGGGCAGTTCGTGGGGGCCATCCGGGGCATAGGGGCGGCCTGCGCGGCGCTCGACATGCCGATCGTGTCGGGCAATGTCTCGCTCTATAACGAAACCGACGGGGCCGCGATCCTGCCCACGCCGACCATCGGCGCGGTGGGGATCATCCGCGATCCCGAGACGGCGATTCTCGGGCAGGCGCGCGAGGGCCATGTCGCGCTGCTCTTGGGCGAGACGCGTGGGCATCTGGGACAATCGGCCCTTCTGGCCGAAGTGTTCAACCGCGCCGAGGGAGACGCGCCGCCGGTGGATCTGGAGGCCGAGCGCCGCCACGGCGAGTTCATCCGCGCCCATCACACGCTCATTCGCGCCTGCACCGACCTTTCCGATGGCGGGCTGGCCCTTGCCGCCTTCGAGATGGCCGAGGCGGCGGGTGTGGGTGTCCATCTTGACGCGGACGAC
The DNA here is from genome assembly GCF_040547525.1 of Roseovarius sp. MBR-6. Lineage (NCBI taxonomy): Bacteria > Pseudomonadati > Pseudomonadota > Alphaproteobacteria > Rhodobacterales > Roseobacteraceae > Roseovarius > Roseovarius sp. MBR-6. The sequence continues at coordinate 444,135 of NZ_JBEPPW010000001.1, forward strand.
ATGGCGACGCTCTTTGGCGAGGATCAGGGCCGCTATCTCATCGCGTGCAATTTCGATCAGGCCGAGGCGCTGATGACCGAGGCAGGTCGCGCGGGGGTGCCGCTCTCCTCCGTGGGCCGCTTTACCGGCGACAGCGTGCGGCTGGGGCGCAGCGAGGCCCCGCTGGCGGAGTTGTCGGCGCTTTATCGCGGCACGTTCGGGGCGGTATTCGGCTAGGCGCGCGCCCCGCCCTGCGAAGGTGGTGATCTTTGGCGAAAGAGATCCTCCGGTCAAGCCGGAGGATGACGGCCGATACCAGAGGATGGCGCCCCTGTCCCTTCACGTTTCGGCGAGGGCCGTGGCGCGGATTACCCGCCTGTGGCAGGCTGATCCTGAGAGCCAACCCACAGGACACCCCGCCATGCCCCGCCTCATCGCGCTTCTTGCCCTCCTCCTGCTGCCGCTCCCGCTTGCAGCCCAGACCACACCCCCCAACGCCGAGGCCGGAACCGAGGCCGAGCCGCCGATGACGCTCGAGCGGCTGGATGCGATCATCCGCGCCCTTGACCCGGAGGTGCAAACGAACGGCACCATGTGGCAATTCACCGTCAACGAGGTCATCGTCCTCATCGTCACCGACGAGGCCGCAGACCGGATGCGCGCCATCACGGCGGTGCGCAAGGCCGAGGACGTGTCGCCCGAGGAACTGAGCCGCCTCATGCAGGCCAATTTCGACAGCGCGCTCGATGCGCGCTATGCCATCGCCAAGGATCTGCTGTGGTCGGCCTTCATCCACCCCCTGAAGCCGCTGGAGAAGAATCAACTCATTTCCGGAATCGGTCAGGTCGTGAACCTCGCGCAGAGCTATGGCACGCTCTATTCCGGGGGGGCGCTGCAATATGGCGGCGGCGACAGCGGCGCGTTGCAACGCGCGCTGATCGACGATCTGCTCAAGAGGGGCGAGGAAATCTGAGCCTCCCTTGCACGCGCGCGCCCTCAAGGCTACATCTGGGCCAGACGACACCGGAAGGACACGCCCCATGGCCCTGCTCGCCTCAGACATCGAAGCGCTTATCCGCGCGGCCCTGCCCGATGCCAAGATCGCCGTCGAAGGCGATGACGGCGTGCATTTCGCCGCCGAGGTCATCGACGAGCGCTTTCGCGGCATGAACCGGGTGCAGCAGCAACGCCTTGTCTATGCCGCTCTCAAGGGCAAGATGGACGGGCCCAACGGGGCCATCCACGCGCTCGCGTTGACCACCAAGGCCCCGGACTGATGTCGGGCGCGACCCTCATCGTGATTCTCTCGGCTCTTGTGCTGATCGTGGCCGTTTTGCGCGGCGCGCAGGCGCTCCGGCAGGACCGCGCCGCCGGGCGCGGCACCGCCCCCGGCGAGGGCCACAGCGTGATCGATGCGAATTATTCATCCGGCGGGGCGGGCGGCGGCCATCACATGAGCTACCGCATTCCCCGCGACCCGCAAACCTATGCCAAACTCTTCATCCCGAAGGACCGCAGGAAATGACCGACGCCAAGACCCGTATCACTGAGACCGTGACCGCCAACCCCGTGGTGCTCTTCATGAAGGGCACCAAGGACATGCCGCAATGCGGCTTTTCCAGCCGCGTGGCGGGGGTGCTCAACTACATGGGCGTGGATTTCGCCGATGTGAATGTGCTTGCCGACGAAGAAATCCGGCAGGGCATCAAGGATTATTCCGACTGGCCTACCGTGCCACAGCTTTACGTGAAGGGCGAATTCGTGGGCGGCTGCGACATTGTCACCGAGATGACGCTCTCGGGCGAGCTTGATCAGCTCTTCGAGGCCAATGGCGTGACCTATGACAAGGCCGCCGCCGAGAAAATCCGCGAGGCCAACGCCTGAGGGCGGGCGCGTCGCCATGTCCTCCGCGCCGCTCGCCCTCTCGCTGATCCTGCCCTTCGCGGCAATCTTTGCCTATGCGGGGTGGCATGAATGGCGGCGGGCGCGCAAGGAGGGGCCGGGCAATTACGGCCTCGCCTACGACCCCGAGACCGACAGCACCCATGTCACGCTGCTGGACGAGGGCGAGACGGGCTATGATCCCGAAGCCGACCCCGAGGGTGACGCGGGTGCGGGTGATGACGACGAGGGCGCGGATAGAGCCAACGCCCCGCCCCACGACCACCGGTAACGCTCAGAAACAGATGAGTTCCGCCTCTGCCTGAGCGCGGCGCAGCGCCGCGACGGCATTGTCGGCCGAGGCGGCGCTGTTGAACACCGCCATGCGCTCGCCCCCCACCCGGCGCATCGAGAGCACGGTTTCCGCCGCCAGATAGTCCTCATAGGGCAGGATTGCGGCGATCTCGTCGATGGAGCACGCGCAGCGCCGCAGCGCCTCGCGGCTCTGGCCATTCATGGCCATGCAGGCGAAAACGTAATCGGCGCGCGCCTCGGTCGGGTAATCGTTAAACCGCGCCGCCATGTCCTGCGCACCCGCGCCGGTGGCCAGCAGGGCAAGAAAAAGCGCCCATCTCATGGCCTTGCCCCCTCTTTGATCAGGACCGTCTCTGCGCGGTAAGCCCCGTCGGGGGTGGAGGCCCGCAAGGAATGATACCAGCCCGGCACCGCCTCGGACATGGTTACGCTCAACTCCAGATCGGCAAAGGCCCCCATCCGCGCGCGGTTCGGGTCATCCGCGAAGGGGCGCAGCACCACGGTGCGCGTCTCGACCTCGTGGCCCGCGACCACGGCCGTGCCGTCTTGCGGCTCGATGCTCCGGCTCATCGCCTCCTTGATGCGATTGCGGATGTAGAACGGGCTGCCGCCCGCTGTCGCGGCCATGTCGCGCACCACCTGTTCGTAGAACACCATGATCATCGGATTGCCGACGCTCGCCGGAAAGCGCCCCATGAGCCGATGCCGCTCGTCCTGACGGAAATCAAGCTCGGCCATTTCCACCCCGTCTTCGACGGTAAAGCCGAGAGCGATCTCGCCCGTGGCATTCTCGGCGCTTGCGGTGTCGCGCGCGTTCTCCACCGTCCGGCGATAGGTGAGCGCGCCGCCCCGGTCGAGGTCATCGAGCGTGCCCTCGCGGAACAGCAGGTCATAGGCCGGCACCGGCTCTGCCGCCGCCATGCCGCCGCAGATCAGACCAAGGGCCAAGGCCATACGCAGGATCATCAAATATCTCCCTTTCCGGGCCCGAGCCTAGGGGATCGGGGCGCACTGTCATTTGAGACTTTTGTCGGTATCCCCGCGCGCCACACCGCCCAGTTGATCAGCGGGCGCAGATGCGCAAGCTTCACCGGCTTGGGGATCACCGCGATATCGGCGCGCGCGGCCTCGCGCCGCAGCGCCTCGGAGCGGTCCGCCGTCACCAGGATCGCAGGCAGATGCGCGCCGCAGACGTCGCGCAGCGCCGCCACCGCACCCAGCCCGGTCGCCCCGCCGTCAAGGTGGTAATCCGCCAGCACGATATCGGGCCGCATCCCGTCCTCCAGCCGCGCCAGTGCCTCGGCACCGCTGCCCGCCCCGATCACCCGCGCCCCCCAGAGGCGCAACCGCTCGGCAAAGGCAAAGAGCACATCGGGGTCATTCTCGATCATCAGAACGTGATGCGCGAACGGTCCCTCGCTCGTGGCCGGGATGAGTGCCGCCGGATCACCCCGACGCGCGCGCCAGTCCACCACATCCATCGCAATGCTGAACACCGAGCCGCGCCCCGGTGCCGAACGCACGCCGAGCGCGTGGCCCAGATGCCGACAGGCGCGGTCCACCACCGAAAGGCCAAGGCCCATGCCGGTGCCGACGCGCGCCGCACCCGCGCGGGCAAACTCCTCGAAAATCCGCGCCTGATCGGCACGTCGGATACCGATGCCGGTATCCCAGACCTCGAGCACCGCGCGCCCGCCCTGCCGCCGCGCCCCCAGAAGAACCCTGCCTCCGGTTTCGGTATACTGGATCGCATTCACCACGAGGTTCTGAATGGAGCGGTGCAGATAGACCGGGTCCGAGCGCACGACGACATGCGCGGGCACCAGGTCGAGCCGCACGCCCTTGGCCTCGGCCAAGGGCAGTTGATCGGCAAAGACACTTTCCATCAATGCGCCCAGATTGACCTCGGCGGGCGTGACCGCATCCGGGTCGGCACTGTCGAGCCGCGAGATGTCGAGAAGCGCATGCAAAAGCTGTTCGGTCGAGGAAAACGCCCGATGCAGCCGGTCCACCATCGGCAAGAGGTGCGAGCCTTGCGCCGCCTCCTGCAAGGTCGAAATGAGCAGTTTGGCCGCGTTGATCGGCTGCAAGAGATCATGGCTTGCCGCCGCCAGAAACCGGGTCTTGGAAGACACCGCCGCCTCGGCCCGCTCCTTGGCAAGGCGCAATTCCTCTTCCACCCGCGCCATTTCCTCGAATTGCTCGGTCAGCCGGGCATTGGCGCGGGTCAATTCCGCCGTGCGCTCCATCACCCGGTTTTCCAGCATCTCGGTCGCCCGGCTCTCGAGCGTGACATCCTTCAATTCCACCAGAAACCCGCCATCGGGCAGCGTGTTGGCCTGCACATCCAGCACCCGGCCCTTGCCATGGCGCACGCGGCGGCGCAGCCAGCCGGTTTTCTTCAACTGCTCGCGCCAGTTGGCCACCTCGAGAAAGGCATCGTCGCGGATCAGCGCCTTCGCCTGCATGAAGCCCAACAGCCGCTCCAGCGTCGAGCCCCGGCCAAACTCGGTCATCGGCACGTCAAGGAGGTGGCGAAACTGCCGGTTCTGCATCATCACCGCCCCCTCGGGCGAGAAGGTGCAGACGCCCGAACTCATATGCTCGAACACCGCCTGAAGATAATCGGCCTGCCGGTCGATCAGCGTCTTTCGCTCTGACCGGTTCTGACGCACGATCGGCGTGATATCGGTCAGGAGCAAAACCACGTTGTCCGACGAGGTGCGCTGAAGCCCAAGCTGATACCAGATATCGCCCGAAATCTCGATCAGGATCGACATGACGATCCCCGCCTCGCCGCTGCCGCCCAACTGCGCGGCAGGGCGGTGGATCTTGCGGTCGGTCGAGACAAGGTGGCGGCTCTGCACCATCAATTCGAAATAGCCGTCAAGGCTCAGCCCGGTCCCCACCCGGTCGGCGATATCGGGCAGAAGGTTGCGAAAGAGGTCGTTGCAGACGTCCAGCCGACCCTCGGTAAAGAGGGCAAAGCCCTCGTGCATGGCCGAAAGCGCCTCGTGCAGGTTGCGCCGCGTGCGCTCGCGGTCGCCGCGCATGGTTTCAAGCTCGCTTGCCGCGCGCTCCAAGTCGCGGGTCTTGGCGGCGACCTGCGCCTGCAACTCGATGGCCGACTGAAAGGCGCTATAGGCCGAGAGGCTCAGCTCGTTCTGCCGGTCCGCGCGGCGCATCAGCGCGGCGATGATCCGCTCCTGTCGCTCCAGCCGCACCTCGGGCGGTTGCGATGCGTCGATCAGGCTCAAATCGGCCCGCCCCGCGCAGGCCCGAAAAACGCCACGCCGACAAAAGTCTGGTTCATGTGGACGCCGCCATGCTGCTCGCCATAGGTGTTGAAGCCCAGAACGCGGCGGGCGCGAAACACGTCCGAGACCTCGTGCGCGATCTGTTTCTGCTCGGCCTCGAGACGGCGCAGCACGCAATCGAAGCCAAGGATGAAATCGGGCGGCGCGCCTTCGGCATCACTCAGGTCAAGCCCCGCGCGCAGGTTCTCGATCATGCCGCGCCCGCGCCCCAGCGTCATGATCACCCCGTCGTCAATCGCCGCCATGAACGAGAGGGCATCGGTCTCGGTCGCATCCGCGATGGCGCGCACGTAATAGCGACCCCTGTGATGCACGAGGATCGGATTCTCGGCAAAGATGCGCGGCGAGAGATCGGCGCGCGCGCAGCCCACGATGCGCGCATATTCCGGCGCGGCCGGCGCGCCGTTGATCTCGAACACGAGGCGATCCTCGGGATCTGCGCCGGTGATGACCAATTGCTCTTCGGTCGGTTGGAAATGGTCGAAATTCACCCCCTGAAAGCTGAGCGCCGTCTCGACCATGAGCACGAGCGCCGCATCCTTCATCAGCCGCCCGTCATGGAGCACGAAGGTTTCGTTGAACTCCAGCCCGTCGCCCGCCGAGCCGCCAAAGACCGGCGTATCGGGCAGCACCGTCTCGAGCGTCGAGATGAGCAGGTCCTCCTGCTTGGACATGCCGTCGGCAAAGAGAAGCGCCAGCCGGTTCCAGCCCGGCGTGTGGCGAAACTGCGCATCGAGCCGCTCCACCGCGCCCGCGATCCCGGAGATCGAGAACGGCCGCAGCCGGTCGATCAGCACAGAGGCGCAGCGGAAATGCGCGCGCGGAAAGGCCATGAGCAAGAGCGCCTCCGAGGCATAGCCCTCGGGCGTGATCTGCCCCGCCGAGGTGCAGCCGAATACCGGCACGCCCCCCATTTTTGCCGAGAGCCCGCGCGCCACCGCCCCCGCGTCGAGGCATTTGGGGATGAACACAAGCGCAAAACAGGTGGCCGCAAGGTCAACCCCGGCGACCACTTCGGCCACCGCAGCCCCGGCCTCCGCCGCCTCGGAAGTGGCGACATGGACATGCAGCGGCGGTCGGAGGCCCTCGTCGCGCATCCTCAACCGTTGAGATAGGCGCGCGTCTCGGGGTCGCCCGAGCCTTGCGCGCGGGCATTGTTGATCAAGACCGCCGCCTGCGTGCGGTTCTTGACCCCCAGCCGGTTGAGCAGCGCGGTGATATGCGCCTTGACGGTCGCCTCTGCCAGCGACAGCTCATAGGCGATCTGCTTGTTGGCCTTGCCCGCGCAGATCAGCCGCATGATCTTTTGCTGCTGCGGCGTCAGGTTGGCAAGCGCGCGGTCGGCTTCGGTATTCTCGTCATGACGCGTCTCGAGCGCCTCCGTCAGCGCCTGTGGCACATAGCGCCCGCCCGCCCCCACCTGTGCGATGGCGCGCCGCAATTCCTGCGCCGACGCCTCCTTGGGCAGATAGCCCGCCGCCCCCTCGCGCATGAGCGCGCGCACCAGATCCGCCGAGGCAAGCGCCGAGATGATCAGCACCGGCACACCGCCCAACCGCTCGCGCAGGCTCACGAATCCCGAGATGCCCGCCACATCCGGCAGGCGCAGGTCAAAAAGCACCAGACCGGGCGACAATCCCGCATCGAGCCGCGTCAGCGTCTCGCGCAGGCTGCCGGTCTGCACCACCTCGCAATCCGGATAGACCAGCGAAATCGCTGCCGCCAGCGCATCGCTGTAAAGCGGGTGATCGTCCACAATCAGGACGGAGGCCACAGCGGCACGGGGCCGGATTTCGGCTCTCATGGTCATTGCAACTCCTCCCTGCGCGAAACTGTATCCGCTCGCACACGAATTGCAAGCGTCCGGCAGGGGCTTCACGGTGCGGTGAGCGTCACCAGTGGCCCACATTCTGCATGCTTGTCCACGGCTCCTCGGGCGCCAGCGCCTCGCCCGCCTGCAACAGTTCCACCGAGATGTTGTCGGGGCTGCGCACGAAGGCCATGCGCCCGTCACGCGGCGGCCGGTTGATGGTGACACCGTTCTGCTGCAAGTGGCGGCACATATCGTAGATGTTGTCGACCTCATAGGCCAGATGGCCGAAATGGCGGCTGTCGGACGGCAGCCCCTCATCCCCGTCCCAGTTCCAGGTAAGTTCCACCGGGCACTCTTCCTGCCCTTCGGGGGCCATGAAAACAAGGCTGAAACGCCCCCCCTCATTGTCCCAGCGCCGCGTCTCCTTCAGCCCGAGCAGGGCGAAAAACTTCATCGTCGCCTCAAGGTCCTTTACCCGGACCATGGTGTGCAGATAGCGGATTTTCATGACCAACCTCCGTTATGTCGTCTCGCGCCTCAGGATAGGCCCGCGCGCGCCGGTGTCGAGGGCGAATCCCCGCCGGCGCATTTCCTGTGGATACCACCCGATATCGGCTTGGCCGATCCAACACACGCAAGATATAGTGGAAACCGACTCATCCTCATGCCCCGAAAGGTGTCGCCATGCCCCTGACCCCGGACCAACAGGCCGAAATCGACGCCGCCCGCGCGCAGACGCATCAGACCCTGCGCGCCACAGCAGACGGGATGGAGGCACATCTCTACAAGGCCTACCCGGTTCTCGATCACGGCTTCGTGCGGGTGATCGACTATATGGGCGACGATGCCGCCATCTGTCAGGCGGCGCGCGTCTCCTACGGGCGCGGCACCAAATCGGTGCAGAATGACGAGGGGCTGATCCGCTATCTCATGCGGCACTGGCATTCGACCCCGTTCGAGATGTGCGAGATCAAGCTGCATGTCAAACTGCCCGTGTTCGTGGCGCGCCAGTGGATCCGCCACCGCACCGCCAACGTCAACGAATATTCCGCCCGCTACTCGATCCTCGACCGCGAGTTCTACATTCCCGCGCCCGAAGACCTTGCCGCGCAATCGACCACCAACAACCAGGGCCGCGGCGAGGCCCTGTCCGGCGAAGAGGCCGCGCGCGTGCTCGACATCCTGCGCGGCGATGCGATGCGCTGCTATGACCATTACGAACAGATGATCGGGCAGGAGGGCCAGCAGGGCCTTGCCCGCGAACTGGCCCGCATGAACCTGCCCGCCAATATCTATACGCAATGGTATTGGAAGGTGGACCTGCACAACCTGCTGCATTTCCTGCGCCTGCGCGCCGATGCCCATGCGCAGTATGAGATTCGCGTCTATGCCGACGCCATCTGCCGCATCACCGCCGACTGGGTGCCGTTTGCCTGGCGCGCCTTCGAGGATTACCGCATGGGCGGCGCCACGCTTTCCGCCACGGCGCTTGAGTGTGTGCGGCGGATGGTGAAGGGTGAGGAGGTCACGCAGGAGACCTCGGGCATGAGCAAGGGGGAATGGCGGGAGTTTACAAACATAATGGAGGAAAGTTAATTGCTCCATCCCGGATGATCACGTTTCTCCTCGGCGATCCGCCCTCTTCATGGCAAGATCGGTCCTGAGAGACATTTGGACGGAGGCGCGGACATGCTGATCCATCTTCAC